>DKKJ01000385.1:1810-54670 GCA_002455175.1 Opitutaceae bacterium UBA6669 | reverse complement strand
CCCGCTTCAGCTTTAAGTCGCAAGGACTCGACCAACGCCTCACGGGAGTCGAGCCCGCGCGCGTCGTTCGCGAAGTGTTGGCCTGATCGCTTGCGACCATGAAATTGTTTTCCGCTTTATCGCTGGCTGCTCTAGCCGTGGCTGTCGCGTCACGCGCTGACGCGAGTGACAAGATCACCTTCAACCAGCACATCCGTCCGATTCTTTCCGACAATTNNGCCTGCCACGGGACAGACGAAAAGCACTTAAAGGGTGATCGCCGTCTTGATCTAGGAGAGCAGGCTCTCGCGGAGCGAAACGGGATCCGCGCCTTCGTTCCAGGCGACCTTCTCGAGTCAGACGCTTGGCAACGTATCATCAGCACTGAGGACGATGAACGGATGCCTCCTGCTGATTCACACAAACCTCCCCTTACAGATCAGCAAAAAGATCTCATCAAGCGCTGGATCGAGCAAGGTGCCGTCTATCAGAATCACTGGGCATTCGAGCCCGTTACCCAACCCGAAGTCCCAGCCCGCAAAGGTGGAGCCGCGGACCATCCCATTGATCGATTCATCGGAGACACTCTCGCCGCGAAGAAACTCACCCTTTCGCCAGAGTCATCTCGAGAAATTCTGCTTCGCCGCGTGACGCTGGATCTCACGGGCCTCCCGCCTACACCCGCAGATGTGGATGGATTCCTCGCGGACCGATCGCCCAACGCGTACGAAACAGTGGTGGACCGCTTGATGGCGTCGTCGCGCTACGGTGAGCATCAATCACGAGCCTGGCTCGATGCCGTCCGCTACGNNACGCACGGCATGCATCTGGACAACGAACGCACACTTTGGCCCTACCGAGACTGGGTGGTGCGTGCACTCAATGAGAATAAGCCGTTTGACCAATTTACGATTGAGCAACTCGCAGGTGACCTTCTCCCCTCCCCTCGCCTCGACCAATTAGTCGCATCCGGCTACAATCGCTCCCACCTCACCACTTCCGAAGGTGGCACTTTGGAAGAGGAAGCCGAAGCACGTAACACCGCAGACCGCATCGAGACCACCACAGCCGTGTGGTTGGGCCTGACCGCAAACTGTGCTTCCTGCCACGACCACAAGTTTGATCCGCTGAAACAATCTGAATACTACGCTCTAGGCGCGTTCTTCAAAGGCCTCGCGGATCGTGTGTGGGACGGAAACGTTCGGCTACCTGGTCCCCGGGCTTTGCTTGGAGACGAAGCCCAACAAAAACGTTTAGCGTACCTAGCCAAGGAACTCCCTCCCCTCGAAACAGCCCTCCGCGCCCGCGGTGAACAGCTCCTACCACAACTTCCCAAGTACGCGAAGGAGCCTATCTCGTATGAAGTGATTTGGGCCGAAGACGGCGACGTTCCCGCACTACGCGATTGGGGTAAGCCGCCACCCGCGGGTGAATGGCGCTCTGGTAAAGACGTTCCTGTGGTCGGCGGCAAACGCGCCCTTCGCTTAGAGGGTCCTACGGAACGCGCCGTGACCTTCGCTGCCGGCGAAGTGGAACTCAAGGTCCGCACCGCACTCACGGCTTTTGCCCATCTGTATCCAGATCCGGCCAATCCACCCAAAGCCATCAGTCTCGAATTTATTGGCGAGGGCGATACGCAACGTTGGGTGTGGGGGGACGCCGCGGCGTTCGGTCCAGAGGTGGCGGCAAAGTCTATTGTGATCGGCCCCATGCCAGCTGCTGGCGCTTATTTCCGAGTGGAGCTGGACGCTCTTCGCGCGGGTCTCGCCAAAGATAAGAGCTACACCGGGATTCGCGTGGCGCAAAGCAACGGTGCTGCTTGGTGGGACCGCTTTGGAGCAACCGCATCCAGTCCGTCCGCAGCTGACGACCCACTGCTTTCTCTAGAGGCATGGATCGGAACTATTCGTATCGGCGGCGATGAAACCAAGTTTCTCTCTGCTCCAGTAACGCTGGACATGAAGTATCTGATCAGCATCTACACCAAGCAGCAGAACAAGGAGGAGCTGAAACGCCGCGCCGACTTCTTCCGCGACTACGTGTATGCCCCCCTGCGAGGGGAGTTAGAACCCGAAGCTCACGCCGCTCGGAAACTCATGGTGGAGCAAGTCCACTACGAAATGATTCTCCCGGGCACTCTCATTTCGCAGGAAATGCCCGTCGCCAAGGAAGCGCACGTTTTGCTGCGTGGTCAATATGACCAACTAGGAGAACGTGTGTATCCCGCCACCCCAGCGTTCTTGCCGCCGCTGGTACGAGAAAAGGGTGATCAGGCTTCACGCCTCGACCTCGCTCGATGGCTGGTCGATGGAAAAAATCCATTGGTTGCACGCGTCATCGTCAACCGTCACTGGCAACAGTTTTTTGGCGCCGGTCTTGTCCGCACTCCCAGCGATTTCGGATCTCAAGGAGAGCCTCCGACACACCCTGAACTCCTGGATTGGCTGGCCTATCAGTTCGTCACGAGCGGGTGGGACATGAAAAAGCTTGTTCGACTGATCGTCACCTCGAGGACCTACCGACAAGACTCTACCGTCACTCCTGCCCTGCTAGAATTGGATCCCGCGAACAAACTGCTCGCCCGTGGGCCGAGACTTCGGCTCGACGCGGAAGTGCTGCGTGATCAGGCGTTGGCCATTTCCGGCCTTCTGGTCACCAAGCTGGGCGGTCCTCCCGTCCGCCCTTATCAGCCACCCAATATTTGGGAGCCTGTGGCGTACCCAGACAGCAATACGCTCTCCTACGTCCAGGACCACGGTGAAGCTCTTTATCGGCGCAGCCTCTACACCTTCGTGAAAAGGAACGCTCCGGCCCCTTCGTTCACCACCTTTGATGCGCCTTCCCGAGAAGCCTTTTGTGTCGGTCGCGGTCGTTCCAATACACCCTTGCAGTCACTCGCATTGATGAACGACGTGCAACAGTTCGAAGCGGCACGAGCCTTCGCCGAACGTCTCCTTTCGATGCCAGGCTCTGACTCTGACCGCTCAATCTACGCTTTCCGCGCCGTGACCGCCCGGTTCCCCAATCCCGAAGAAAAGACGCTTCTCACCGAAGCCCTCAGCTATCACCGAGCACATTTCAAAGAGCAACCAGAGGCCGCCAAGAAGGTCCTCAGTAACGGCGAATTNNCCAACCTGCTCCTCAACCTCGACGAAACCATCACCAACCACTAAGCGATGAAAGCGGTCTCACGGTTCCTCATCGCGGGTGGGTGTTGGCTCGGGGTGCTCACGGTGAATCCTCTGCGCGCGGCGGAGACGCGGATCACCTTCAACGAACACATCCGCCCCATCCTTTCGGATAATTGCTTCGCCTGCCACGGTACGGATGCCAATCATCTCAAAGGAGATCGGCGCCTCGATCTCGCCGAAGACGCCCTGCGCGATCGCAATGGCATTCGTGCGTTTGTCCCAGGGAATCTAGAAGAGTCAGATGCCTGGCAACGCATCCTCAGCGAAGAGGACGACGAACGCATGCCGCCAGCGGATTCCCACAAACCGCCGCTCACCGCCGAGCAAAAACAGCTGATCACAACCTGGATCGAACAAGGCGCCGTCTACCAAAATCACTGGGCATATGAACCGGTGATCGCACCTGAAGTGCCGGCACCCTCGGGGGGAGCCAAGGATCATCCCATCGACCGTTTCATCGGAGCAAAACTTGCGGCCCACCACCGATCGCTCGCTCCAGAGGCCTCACCCGAGATGCTCCTACGACGGGTGACGCTCGCGTTGACGGGACTCCCGCCTACCCCGTCCGAACTCGACGCCTTCCTCGCCGATCGCGCTCCCGGTGCCTACGAGCGCGCGGTTGATCGCCTGCTGTCATCTTCAGCCTTTGGCGAACATCTCGCTCGAGGCTGGCTGGACGCCGTTCGTTATGCCGACACGCACGGACTGCACTATGATAATGCGCGCACTATCTGGCCGTATCGGGATTGGGTAGTCCAAGCATTCAATTCCAACCAGCGATTTGATCAGTTCACGATCGAACAGCTTGCCGGGGATCTTCTTCCCCAGCCCACGCAGTCCCAACTGGTCGCAACGGGATACCTTCGCTCTCATCTCACGACCAACGAAGGGGGTGCGATTGTTGAGGAAGTGCAGNNTGCCACGACCATAAATTCGATCCGCTCAAGCAGAGCGAATACTACTCCCTAGGCGCCTTCTTTAAGGGGCTCGCCGACAAGACTTGGGACGCCAATGCTAGGATCTCGGGACCGTTCATCGCCTTGGCGAACGACGAGCAACAACGCCGCCTGGATCGGGCCAAAGCTGCTCTTCCACCACTCAGAAAGACCCTTACGACAAAGGCAGAATCACTCCTTCGCGAATCGCCCTTTCCAACATCGGGTCCAGCGACCTACGAAGTGGTCTGGGCCGAAGACGGTGACGTCCCCCTTCCTCAGCACTTTGCAGACTCGCCGCCGCCTGCACCCTCGGGCGAATGGCGGTCCGGGCGTACTGTTCCCGTGGCCGGGGGAACCCATTCCCTCCGCTTAGAAGAAACGACCGACCGTCTCGTCGTTTTCGCCTCGGGTGACATCCCGTTGCTCGCTCGAGATGGAACGCGGGTCTTCGCTCACGTCAATTTAGACCCTTGGTGCCCTCCCCGCGCCGTGAGCCTGGAGGTCGTAACCGATAAAGGCCAGGTACAACGAATGGTCTGGGGAGACTCGAAAGCATGGGGAGAAAAAACGTTGGAAAATGCCATCCTCGCAGGCCCCTTGCCTCTCCCAGGACGTTATGTACGCCTAGAAGTGGATACACTTGCAGCCGGAGTTCCCAGCGACGCGGTCATCACAGGAGTACGCCTCGCGCAATCGGGAGGAATTGCTTGGTGGGATCGTATGGGAACGGTGTGTACCACACTGGATGCGGCCCGAGACCCGCTGTTGTCGGCCAAAGCATGGATACGTTATTATACCAATGATGCCCGTCGCGACGCCGCAGCCATCCCCATGGACGTGCGTTGGAGACTTCGCTTGCCGGACTACTTCCAAGATGAAGAAGACCGGAAAATCATGGGCGACTACTTTCGTGACTTCGTCTACGGACCTTTGCGCGGATCTTTGGAAAAGGAAAGTCACGCCGCTCGCGTACCTCTCGCCGAGCAGATACACTTCGAACAGACGCTCCCACTCACGCTGATCGCCCAGGAACTCGAGACGCCCCTTCCTGCTCACATTCTTATCCGAGGCCAGTACGATAACCTCGGCGAAGAAGTGCAGCCGACCACACCGGCCTTCCTCCCTTCGCTTCACCAAGAAAAACCAGGTCGGCCGAGCCGACTCGACCTGGCTCGCTGGATTGTCAGCGGAGACAACCCGCTCACAGCTCGTGTCGTGGTCAATCGGTTTTGGCAGCATCTCTTTGGAGAAGGGCTCGTCCGCACACCCAGCGACTTCGGAGCCCAGGGGGGTCCTCCGTCGCACCTAGAACTTCATAACTGGTTGGCGGCAGAGTTCGTCCGCTCGGGCTGGGATGTGAAAGCTCTCCTACGGCTTTTGGTGACGTCGCACGCCTATCGACAAAGCTCTGTGGTCTCACCTGATCTGCTGGAGCTCGACCCTCAGAACAAGCTTTTGGCTCGTGGCCCACGGTTTCGCCTGGATGCGGAGGTCCTGCGCGACCAAGCACTCGCGCTAAGCGGTTTGCTCGTTCCCACATTAGGTGGGGCTCCCGTTTATCCCTACCAGCCAGAAAACATCTGGGAACCGGTAGCCATCAACGATAGTAACACGCGCTTCTACCCCCAGGACAAAGGAGAGAAATTGTATCGGAGGAGCCTCTACACCTTTTGGAAACGCACAGCTCCTCCACCTGCGCTTTCCACGTTTGATGCTCCGTCACGAGAATCCTTCTGCATTCAGCGCGCCCGTTCGGACACGCCTCTACAGGCTCTGGCTTTGATGAATGACGTGCAGCAGTTCGAAGCGGCACGCGCGTTCGCCGAACGCTTGCTTACTCGAGTTCCCGGCAGCGATGAGCAGCGCCTCGTCACGGCATTTCGCTGGGTTACCTCCCGCTATCCGGATACGCAGGAACGCGCGGCTTTGCGTGAAGCGCTGGCTGCCCAGAAGTCACATTTTTCCGCCCATTCCGCCGCAGCTGCCCAGGTGTTGAAAAATGGCCAATCTCCCGCATCCGCCCAGTTACCGGTGAGCGAATTCGCCGCCTGGACACTGGTTTCAAGCCTGCTTCTGAATCTGGACGAAACGCTTACGCCTCCCTAGTCAGGTTAGCGGCCTCGAGTAAGAGGGAGCCCCCAACGGGACTTCCAAAGTTGGCTGACCTACGCAATCGACGCGCTTTCGCCCCGAGCTCACTGCGAAATTCCCGCCACCTCGGGTCGGAGTCCGCGGTGTAGAACTACCTACTCCTAAATTTAGGAGTTTTGCCGTCGACGTTTCCTGCTATGGAAGAAGCGCACCCTCTCCTCAACCACGGTGATCCACCTATATCTTCCCGCCATGCGTTTTCGCGCCCTCCTCGCCTTCTTCACGGTCTGCCTTTCGCTCAAAGCAGCCGATGCTCCCGCGTCCGACGCCTCCATTCGAGAAATCCTGGTCGCGATGGACGCCAAGAAACTCACGGACAACGTCTTTGCCCAAATCGATCAAACGCTGGCGCCGTCCATGCAACAGGCGATCGGCCGTCCCTTCACCCCTGAAGAGCAACAGGTGGTCGCCAATTTATCGTCCAACTTGATTTCCTCGCTCCAGAAGGAACTGAGCTGGGAGAAGCTCGAACCACTTTTTATCGAGGTCTATCGGGCCAATTTCACCGAAGCCGAAGTTCGCGACCTCGTGGCTTTTTACCGGAGTCCCACCGGAGCGACGCTCATGAAGAAGATGCCCGGAGTGATGCAGCAGAGTATGCAGATCGTCCAGCAACGTATGGTTCCGATCATGCAGCAAGCGCAACAAACCATCCGTGATACTGCGGAAGGGATGAAGAAAAATACCAAGTAGCTTTCTACATTCGCACCGGGCTGGCGACTCCTCTCGCCAGCCGGTGTTTTCTTAGCGACGCCGCAAAAGGGGCATACCTTCTTGAGCACGAAAACGTGGAAGCTCCACCGGACTTTCCATGCGCAGCGGTGGTGGACGGAAACCCGGCATACCTCCCCGTCTGCCCAACGTGATTTCCTCTGCGGACGACGCCCTTGCTAGCAGCACGCTATCCTCGTGCTCCAACGTAATCGCGCTCGCTGCTGCCAGTTCTTTCAACTGACCCGGTGTGCCGACGCCGACCACAGCAGACGTGACTTGCGGATGGTTCAACACCCAGGCCAATGCCACTTGCGCGGGGTTCAATCCTCTCTTTTGAGCCACCTGAGCCACCGCCGCCGTGCCCACTTGCCCATAGGCATTTCCAAAGCGCTCTCCGAGCCAGCGGTGTCGCGATGAACGCAAAGCAGGCGTGGGCCGCGACGACTTGGCGAGAAAACCACCCGCCAAGGGCGACGTAGCGAAAAATCCCAAACGTTGATCTTCGCACAGCGATCGCATGTCAGGCTCGAAACGCGCTCGATTCATCAGGGAGTAATTCGCCTGAAGGACCTCCATACGGCTGAGATTCTTTNNGGTAAGTCTGACCGATAGCATCCGCCACCCGCCACGTCGGATACCGCGAGGTCCCAACATAACGTACCAATCCGTCTCGAACCAAGTCGCTCCACGCATCCAAGAGCGCTTCTCCATGGGCACAGCCCTCCGACCACTCGAAGATCACCGTGTCGATCCTTTCTGTCGCGAAACGCCGGAGCGACTCCACGCAGCGTTCCTTGAGAACATCGCGGAGCCCACGCTCGCCCGACTCTACTTCCTCCGACGATAAACGGAGGCTGATGCGCGTGCTCAAAAAGATCTCTGAACGGGGAATGCACCGAGCCTTCATCCAGCGACCCACAATTTCCTCCGACTGATACGTCGCCGCGGCAGGCAAAATTCCTTCTGCGGTATGTCCGGCAGCCTGGATCAGACGGCCACCCAGCGCATAGTACGCGTCTAAAACGGCGAAGGATCGAGCTTCATTGAGGTTCCATCCAAAGTTGAGCGTGCCGAGGCAAAGCTCAGAAACTCGGATGCCGGTGCGACCAAGGGGACGGCTGGAAATCATGACACAAATTCCTTTTTGAAGGGAAGGGGACGCGGGGGAGCCTGGCCATCAGCGCAAGCTCACCCGTAGAGGGGAACGAATACTACGAAACCGATGCGACTCTACTGGATGCCTTCTCGTCGAACAGGAGGATGGATACACCCACCAGCGACTGTAGAACACATCTCATCAAAGCACACCAAGTTAGGTCTTTGAAAGACGCACGAGGCGACAAACCTCCTGCGGAATCTCGCGGCGCGCAGGAGTAAAACCTGCGGTGGGGACCAGCCCCGGTGCACTGACCCGTCGTGGGACCGACAGGTTGTCGAAACCTCAGGTCAACGCACCCGCGTGATCAGACAGATCACCTGGGATCTGCATGATCGATAGAGACGGGGGTAATAACGCGTTGGGTACATGACAGCGGGGCACCAACAACCACGTTTCCAAACGTGTCAAGGCGTCTCAGCATTTCTTCCAGAATAATTTACCCGTGCGCTTGACTTCATCTCAACCGAACTCACTTGTGACTTCGTTTGAATCACTCTCAGCCACAGCTCTCCTTTGTTATCACCGCGCGTTGCTCTCACGCGGGTGACTGGATGTTGGCTATCTGTCCCGGCTTAGCCCGGGCCGAACGCTGAGGTGGTAGGGATCTTCGGATCCGTCTAGTTCCACCCGAGCGACGGACCCGGGTGCTTGCTCAGACATTTTGAATCACGGCTGCACTCTGCAGAAAAACAGCGATTCATCCCGCATCGGGATCTTCCGAGCTCCTCTGCGTTCTGTTGGTTCATAACCCTCATTCGGCGGTCTCGTAAGTACACGAAACCGCCGATCCCCTTCACTACCCCTCTGTCCTAACTACTATGTCTACAACTCAAACCGCCCCTCTCCCCTCCATCACACTGTCCCGTGACGACCACGCCAAGCTAAGCCTCCTCGTCTCCGCCGCACTGGCCTCCAAGCCCACGGCTCCGCTCAAGAAGCTCAAAGAAGAACTGGATCGAGCCATGGTAGCAGAGACGAACGCTGTCCCTAGCGATGTTGTCACACTGAATGCTCACGTCAGTTTCGAGGACCTCGAGACCAACGAAACTGAAGCCTACACCATCACTCTTCCAGAGCAGGCAAATGTTGAGCAAAATCGAATCTCTATCCTCGCTCCCATCGGCACAGCCCTGATCGGCTATCGGCAGGGCGACATCGTGAACTGGCAGACTCCCGGCGGAGTCCGGCAATTGCGGATTAAAAAAGTCACCCAACCGGCTGCATGATCGGCTCTGCTTCTTGTGACGAAAACGATTGGCACTTTCCCCAAGTGCCCCACCCGAATTAAAGCGGGATTGAGTACCCATCGTTCCTGTCATGAGATGTTAGCTCGTCTATGAGCTCATTCCTGCGGCACGCACGGTGGGGGTGGTGGCTAGCCGTCGCTCTGGCCTGGGCAACCTCCAGTTGGGCGCAAACCACCCCTGACTACGAATTGCCCCCGATCAATTATTCGGCGGCAACTCCTCGTGACGCGATCACTCGACTCCAAGAACGCCTAAACTCGGGCGTTTTGGTTTTGGAAAGAGAAGAACGCGCCCTCCTTCGCGGGTTGCTAGATGCCCTCCACATACCAGTCGAAAGCCAACTTCTGGTGTTTTCCAAAACGAGTCTGCAACGTAACCTCATCCACCCGGAACGACCTCGAGCGCTTTACTACTCTGACGACGCTTATGTCGGTTGGGTCCCGGGCGGTCTAATCGAGATTGTCACCATCGATCCCCTACTCGGGCCCGTTTTTTATGCGGTGGAAACACGCCCTCCGCACGCGGCCATTCCGGAAATCATTCGCGACGCAGATTGCCTACGTTGCCACGGAGGAACTTTCGTTCGCGATATTCCCGGAATCTTTGCTCGCTCCGTATTCTCCACTTCGAGCGGAGAGATGCTCCTTCGTCATGGCACCTTGGTAGTCGACGATGAGACTCCTTTCAGTGATCGCTGGGGAGGTTGGTACGTCACCGGATATCACGGATCTACCCCTCACCGCGGGAATGCCTTTGCTACGGAAGAGAAAGATAAATTAGTCTTCGCTCCGGACCCGTCACGACGCGACACGCTAAGCGACGTTCTCGATCTCGATCGGTACCTCGAGTCAACCAGCGATGTGGTCGCTTTGCTCGTCTTCGAGCATCAGACCACCATGCAGAACGCGATCACCAAAGCAGGAGTGTCCACTCGCAAGATGCTCACGTATCAACGCTCTTTGCAGGAAGCCTTCAAAGAAAAGGTCTCCGATGAGCCAACCTACGATAGCGTCAAAAGCGTCTTCTCAAGCTGCGTGCAGGACGTCCTCGATCGACTGCTCTTTCGTAACGCTGCGCCTCTTCCACCTGGGATCATCGGCTCGCCGATTTTCCAAGAAACCTTCCAGAAATCTGGCCTTCGCAGCACAGCGGGCGATTCCCTCCGCGACCTCGATTTGAAGGAACGCCTTTTCAGCCTGCGCTGTAGCTACCTGATTTACTCGGAGAGCTTCCGAGCCCTCCCCAACCCATTTCGCGCCCAGCTTTTCGCACGCCTGCACTCAGTTCTGGAAGGCAACGATCCACGGTACCACTACTTGACTCCCCAAGAGCGTCAGCGTGTCCAATCTCTCCTCCGAGAAACCCATCCCGACGCCAAGCAGTATTGGCCCAAGATTTAGGCGCTACGTAGTCACTATGAAAACCGAGCGAAACGATCAGCTATTCGGAGTAGGGAGTTCTAAAAAATAAGGGCTTTCTGACTACGGAATTCTGGGCTTAGCCTCGACCGGCATTTATACCGGACCGGCAAGCAACAAGGCAACTCCACCACTGCCTGCCGTTGGTGGCATCCATTGCAGATACGGCCCGCCGGACTCGGCCGAGTTAACAAGCTCCATCGGGCTACCTTCCCCAAAGCTTTTCGCTAATGTCCAAACTCCTGAAATTTTCGGAAGGGAAACGACGAGCGCCTGGTCAGGGCGTGTGAAACAGTGCCACACCATCAGCACGCTCTTTTCATCTCGCGAAGACACCGTGCAAATCTGAGTTCCCTCCACGTGCTGCCAGGCGCGTCCGCCTTCACGGACGCGCCGAAAGACACCCTCGCGCAGGATCGGCACCACGGAACGATAGAACACGATTCGGTCGATCACCTGGTTCCAAGCCTCTTCACTCAGAGCCGTAACGTCACCCGATAGGCAAAGACGCCCCAAAAACCCCGCGGCTAGCGAGTAGTTAAGTCGATCGAGCGTATCGCTCGGACGCAAAACCGCCCAAATCTGTTTTTGCGCAGACCATACCAGGGAATTCAGATTAGCCGCGATGATCGGTATGTCGGGGGTTTCATGAGCGTCTGAAAAGGAACTCATGGCCGTCAGACTCATCATCGAGAGTTCCAAGCGGTGTCCTCCGGAGGAACAATTTTCGATGACCAATCCGGGAATCTCGGCACGAAGACGCACGAAAAACTGCTGCACACCTGCAAGATGCTGACGCAAGTTTTCACCGGGTGATTCGGGTCCATCGACTCCAGGACCGATGGAATCATTGCAATCCACCTTGAGGTAACCGAATCCATCGTCCTTCAATCGCGCAATCACTCGCTCGGCTAAGTAGGCATGCACCCAAGGATCACGAAAGTCCCAAAACCGTCGATTCCCCACCTGCAGAGGCCGACCATCGCGGTGCAGCTGGTGCTCTGTGAACGCCCACGCTTGGGAACCTGCATTCACCGCTTCGAACTCAAACCAAAGTCCAGGAATCAATCCTCGCTCACGTATCGCGGCAGCCGTTGCCTCCAACCCGCCCGGAAAGGCCTTACGATTCACCCGCCAGTCTCCGTTCTGCTGGAAACGATTTTCAGGCCGCTCTGCCCACCCGTCGTCGATTACCAAATACCTAACCCCGGAACCCGCGAGGCGATCGGCCAGGCGGACGATCGAGTCGTGCGTCGGATGCCCCCATGAAAAACACCATTCGTTAAAGATCACGGGCATGTCTGTTTCTCGCGGAGGACAGGCCAGCGCGTGATCGCGATGTGCCGCCAGCAATCGGTCACAGGCGGGCTCAACCGAGCCCACCGCAACCGTGACAAATGCCGGAGGCGCAGCGAACTGTTCGCCCGGCCGAAGCGTCTTTCGCCACTCTCCAGACAACCGATCAGCTCCGCCTCCACCAAGAACAAGCGTGTCTGCGGTGCGAGCGATCTCAAGATGCCACGTGCCTGGCGTCGCTAACTCTACCATCCAAGTGACACCGGCCTGGCGGTCCTCGATTCCGACCCAAGGAAACCAGGTGTTGACCGGTAACGATCCCGTTTGCCCAAATCGCTCGCTTCGGACACCGTGCCCGATCCAGGAACGCTCCAGGTTAAGGTCCTCCACGGAGCGCGCCTCGTGTCTTCCTTCCGCACTCCACGCGCTACGGAAACGATGTACCCAAAGACGATTCGGGGCGTCATCTGACGCAAAGGGTGTGATACCTCCGAGCGAGAACGCGCTCAAGAACTCGATCTCTTGTCNNATGCCTGGATTCTCGATTCGTGTGCGGATCTCGAGGTACGGCGCACCGTTGCGGTAAATAAGTTCATGAAAGCACACCAGCCCCGTTTGAGAAACGAGACGTGTTTGGATACACGTTCCTCCTTCTCCGTCCTCCTTGCGGTGCGATTCGACCCTCAGCCCCTGAGTACTCGCCGACCCACGCAGGGTGCGACCTTGAGCATAGGCGCCGGGATAAGGATCTCCCGCAACATGGAGGTGAACCAGAGCATCGATATCCCAAGCCCGAACGCGACTCCACGNNGAGAGACGTCGCGAGTGCTGCCGGAAACAGCCGCAGACCCCAGGGCCCTTGATCTTCGCCCCGGGAACAATACTGAACGCAGATGTCGCCCAGGATATAGTCAGCCTCGATTTTGAAAAGCTCGGGGGTCACGCTAGGAACTTCGGAATAAAAAAGTCTGAGTTCAGTGAAGAGCGAAGAGCAGAAAGTGAAACTTCGGAATGCGGCGAAGTGACTTTTTCGTGTCCTTCCCCTTTCTGTAGAGTCATTCTCCGGGAGGGACACGCTCTGTCGNNCAGCTGTGACGGATCTAGCAGGGTATGCCGGCTAGACCCACCGCTTGAATTCAACTTAGAATCGTGTGGTGGCCTGGAACGTCCATTGACGCGGTGGTGAATAGGCACGACCGCCGGACGAGTAGAGTTCATCCGTGAGATTCTCCACATTCACCTGCAACTCGATAGGACGATTGAAAACCGTCGCAGTATAACCGACCGCTGCGTCAAACGCCCACCAACCGGAGATCACCGTACCCCATGAGGACGTGCTTGCCGTCGGCATAAAAGACGATTGAGCGCGAACTCCAAATCCAAGCCACCCAGTACGAAATGAACCTTCGGTGAAGGCATACTTTTGCCAAATCTTCAGGGTGTCGTCCGGGGTGTTGTCGAGCGGGCGCCCATTCAGGATCATGTAATCCATCAACACGGTAGGGCTATTACTAGCCGGACGGCTCACCGTCAGCTTGTTAGTCCAGAGATGGCTGGCTTCCAACACGAGCGTGTAATTCCGNNAGTCCGATTCCACTGCACGCGGGCCACTTGAGCCGTGTTCTGCGTAGCCGGGTTGGGATCAACCTGGGTACCAATGTTCCGACTGTCGTTCGCCGTGCGCTCATTATCCACGACGAGAGTATTGTGTCGGTAAAGATCAAATACGCCCACGCGACCGATAACTTTCCGATCAAAAAGCTCCACCTTGATTCCTGCTTCCCGGCCATAGCCCTCCAAATCCGGAACGCGGTTCTGAGCTCGCTCGTCTTGAGTAACCAGATCGTTGTAGATGGTCGTCGTCGGGTTGATCAACGAACCGGTTTGCGCCTCTTGGCCCACATTCTCGCTGAAATAGAAATTGAAACCAGGAAACGGTTCAACCACCAACCCGATGGTCCGCGATTGCGTCGACTGCTTGTTGGTAATGGACGCCGTACTCAAGCGATTGCGTCGCCGGTCGGCATTCCAGGTATGCGCTTGTATGATGCTGTTACGATACCCTCCGAACACCGTGATTCGATCTTTCCAGAAACTCCCGCTATAGGCCGCATAACCCGCTTCCGGGAAACTGCGTGTGTAAAACTGAGCGGTGACGCCATCCGCCAACACATCGTCGGCAAACGTGACCACGGATNNGTGGACGCGGGGGTCGTAGTACGCGAAGATATTGGAGCCAGTCAACGTAGCTGGCCCGCCGATCACATTTGGCGACCCGGCTACTGGCGCCAGTCCGGTGTAGGTCCAAATTGGATTCACCGACCAAGCTTGATTGAAGGCGGCCTCATAGCCCACCAGTACCTTGTGATTGATCTTTAGCAGTTCCTTCGAAACAACGGCTTCGAGTTTCCCGTGTAACGCTTCTTCATCTCGTCGGGTGGAAAATCCGGAAGCCAGAGGCGTGCTGCCATCCGGGTAACGTCGCAGGGCGTTCCCGAACGCAAGCGTATCACTGTTCTGATCCATCCAACGGCCGAAGAGTCGCACTTCGAGCCAGTCCGTCGCGAACAAATTGGTTTCGCTCTCGATGAGATCGTAGTCAGAACTAAAGGGGTTGTCGGAACCGAAGTGATTGGCCTTGATTCCACCCGCCCAATCACCAGCGGCGAAGCCTTCCCCTTCTCCCAGGGAAACCCACTTCCCAAACGCATTGTAGCGATCCGTTCTCCACGTCGCAAACGCCCGCCCAATGCGCGCACGGTATTCAGGTACCGTGAAGGGGCGACCCAGCGCTGTGGTCGTACCCAGGTTCAGAAGCTCCTGGGGCGGCGTATCATAGTCGTTCTGATAATTCTGCGTCGACAGTTGCGCATGACTAACGGTGTTGCCACTTCGATCGCGGTGGGCGTACTCCAAACGCGTGGTCAATTTTCGGAAGGGCCGCCACGTGACCTGAGGGTTGATAAAGCGTGTCCGGAAATCGCTGTCGTTTCTCCACGTGTTGCCGTCGTGATAAACGGCGATGAGCCGATAAGCCAACGTGTTGTCGACGATCGGGCCGGTTAGATTGGCTTTGAAGTAGTAGCTTTNNCGCGCGCGTTGAGCACGGCGCTCTGCTGAAAAGCGGGCTTATCCGTCACGAGGTTCAACACTCCGCCCAAGGTCGAGCCGCCAATGAAGACAGCCATAGGACCACGCGCTACCTCCACACGATTCGCATTCTCGGTGCTAAACCCAAAGACCATAGGCAGGCCGTTGCGCTGGCTGACGTTGATCGGTTGTCCTCGGATTCTCGCCCGCAATGGTTCACCCCCCGTAATCGCGCCTAGGGTCGGATTGACCCCCGCTGTATTGCGCCCTCCATCATCCAGCCCGCCTTGGTCGGTAGTGAAATTTGCTTGGTAGTTAGCAACCCCATTGAACCCCATGGCTGCCGTATCGTTCAGAAACTGCTCTGTCACCACATTGATGACCAAGGGGATCTTAGCGAGGTCCGCTGCAAAGCCGGTGGTAGCGACCGATTTATCAGCAACATAGGCCGAGTCACGGTCACTGGTGACCTGAAAAACCGAAAGCTTCACCACTTCGTTTTCTCCGGCTGGAACCGTTGAAGGAGAAGTGGCTTGAGCAAACATTGGTCCGGTGACACCGAGCACCAGTCCGAGGCAATAAAGAAGAGGCGGGCGATTCCGAGGCGTAGTCATAGGGATCGAAGGATGAGGCGAAGTGCGGGGCAAAAAGACCCGACGTGGAAGTACCCAATCGAGAGGAGTCACTCTCCGAGGAGGCCTCAAAAGGAGGACCCAGGGTGGGCAGTTCCAAAGACGGGGTACCAGGAGTTTCCCTTCGCTATGATTTACCTTCATCGTCACGGAAATGACAACGTTGCTGAAATCGTTCAGTAAGGGATGTTCCGTTTCCGAACTGAACGATTTCAGTAGCTGAACAGTCGCGAGGTGAGCAGTCGCGGGGAAAGGTAACGACGTAACCTCGGGTCCGCAGACCACGACGCGGTTCCGATCTGCACTCACTTCCTTTTCCAAACCGAGGTACCCCAGCCTTTTTAGCCTCATGACTTCTCACGTAGTGACTTGTGATCTTCTGGTGGTAGGCGGCGGCCTTGCCGGCGTCTGTGCTACAGTGTCAGCCGCCCGTAATGGCGCACGGGTCGTCCTCGTGCAAAATCGCTCGGTTCTCGGCGGAAACGCTTCGAGCGAAATCCGGATGCACACCGTGGGAGCTGATTTTCACGGACGGCGCCCAGGTGCGCGCGAAACGGGTTTGATCGAAGAGATTCGTCTCGAAGATGCAGCCCGCAATCCTCACCGATCCTATTCTCAGTGGGATTTATTGCTTTACGAGAAGGTGCTCAGCGAACCCAACGTCACCTTGCTTCTGGACACCGAATGCGTGGGTTGTACCACGGAAAGCACCGAAACAAGTAAACGAATCCTTTCGGTCGAGGCGGTTCGCCATTANNTTTGTCATTCACGCTGACTTTTTCGCTGATTGCTCAGGAGATGGACGATTGGGCTTCGAAGCCGGGGCCGACTTCAGAGTGGGACGTGAAGCCGCAACCGAATTCAATGAAGACCTTGGCCTCGCAGCCTCAGATCATCAGACGTTAGGCAGCTCGATCATGTTGACTGCGCGAAAATATGAGAGCCCCCAGCCTTTTGTCGCGCCGCTGTGGGTACGGCGTTTTGAGAAAAGCGAATTCAAACTTCGTCCGATCGATTCCTATGAATATGGGTACTGGTGGGCCGAGTGGGGTGGTCAGTTGGATACGATCAAAGACAACGCCGTTATTCGTCACGAGCTTCTGCGCATCGCTCTGGGCATTTGGGACTATGTTAAAAACTCTGGCGAACATCCAGGATCGTCGCATTGGGCGCTCGACTGGGTGGGCGCAGTTCCCGGTAAACGAGAGTCACGGCGTTTTCTCGGACCGCACGTGCTCAAGCAGGGCGTTCTCCTGCAGGGGACACGTTTCGAGGACGCCGTGGCGTATGGAGGATGGCCGCTTGATTTGCACCCGCCAAGCGGTATCGACGCGGTTGAAGAGGCGCCTTGCCGACACATTCATTTGGACGGGCTCTACACCATTCCTCTCCGCTGTTTGTACTCACGCAACGTCCGGAATCTCTTCTTTGCCGGGCGCAACATCAGCGCAACCCACGTCGCTTTTGCTAGCACGCGAGTCATGGCCACCTGCGCGGTGATGGGACAGGCTGTTGGTACCGCGGCTGCCTTAGCCTCGGCAGCTCGGTCACGAGAGATCGCCGCTCACTTCATCCCCGCAGAGATGATGCGCCTCCAACAACGGTTATTGCGAGATGACGCCTTTCTCTTGGATATAAAAAATAGCGACCCGCGCGATCTCGCTCGCCAAGCAACGGTCTCTGCTTCGACGCAGTCGAAAGAAGGAGCGGCCGCTCAGGTCACTGATGGTGTCACTCGTCCCCTCCCTTCTCGCTTGGGTTCATGGGCGGACGACGGACTCCACCGCTGGGCCTCCACCGCTTTGCCAGCTTGGATCGAACTCACGTGGCTGGCTTCTCAACAGATCCAAGAAATCCATTTCACTTTCGATTCAGGACTGGAGCGCGAGCTCACCCTCAGCGCACACGATGCGACCAACGATAAGGTGGTTCGTGCGCCCCAACCTGAGCTGGTACAAGCGTATGAAATCCTCTTGGATGACGTTGTCGTGTGTTCGGTTTCTCAAAATCTCCTGCGCAAACGGATTCATCGTTTAGAGAACCCCGTTACAGCCTCGCGGTTACGCCTGCGGGTGCTGGCCACGCACGGGATCGATCACGCTCGTGTCTTCGAAATCCGCGCCTATGCCCCTTGATCGTTGTCCTTACTTTACGTTCGCCTACCTATCTTCCGAGCGCCGTTTTTCGCTCCGTCGGTTGACGCTCGCCTTGGCCGTCGCCTTCGTCGTTACCCCACTCCTTTCAGCACTCGAGGAACGACATGATCGCCACGGACTCCCTGAGACCAAAGCGAAATTAGCAGTAGGCGGAACCTTTCGTGTCGCATACCTCGGCGGCAGCATCACCGCATCGCCAGGCTGGAGGACCTTGACCACGGCCTTTCTCCAAAAGGCTTATCCCCAGGCAGAGATTATTGAAATTCCAGCAGGACTCCCTGGTACGGGCTCCGACCTTGGCGTCTCGCGACTTGAATTTGACGTGCTCCAAAAAAAGCCCGACCTCTTGTTCGTAGAATTCGCCGTCAACGACCACAGCACTTCGCCCGCCCAAATCGAGCGGACCATGGAAGGAATCGTCCGTCAGACGTGGCGGCATCTCCCTAAAACCGATATTTGCTTCGTCTATACCGTATCGAATCCGGGACTACCGTCGTTGCAGGCTGGACGATACCCACCATCGGCACAGGCCATGGAAGCGGTTGCGGCTCACTATGGCATTCCTTCTCTTCACTTCGGAGTGGATATTGCGAGAAGAGTCGACGAAGGCACCCTGGTTTTCAAAGAGGATATAGTTCGCCCAGGCCTGACCTTCTCCACCGATGGGGTGCACCCTTCACCCACTGGCCATGAACTCTACGCTCAGACGCTGCAACGCGCTTGGCCGCATTTCCTCCTACAAGCCAGCCAACGCCCCACCCCACTGCCACCGCCATTACACGCCGATAACTGGGAGTTTGCCCGTCAGCTAAAAATCGAACCGACGATGCAACAAGGGAACTGGACCACCGTACCCATGGACGATCCCAGTCTCCGCGGCACAACCCGACATCTTCTGCCGACGGTATGGCGGNNTTTTTACTATGACGGGATCGACGCTAGGTCTGCTGGGGATTGCCGCCCCCGATAGCGGCGAGTTCGAAGTGATCGTCGATGATCGGGCACCCGTTATTGCTACATTTTTCGATCATTACGTGACGCCCACCTTCTGCCGGCAGCGAGCATGGTTTTATCCAGAACCTCTTTCAGAGGGTTCTCACCGCGTGAGGGTGGCTCTGACCGCACGATCCATTGATAAGCACGCGATCAAAAACCGAGCCGGTAAGGAATTGGACGATCCCGCTCCCTATGCTCCTCAGCGTTTAACCCTTTGCTCGATTCTTTTGCGAAGCTCAACGCCTCCTTGACTTCCCCATCTCTGACTGGGCTCTTGCTCGTCGGGTCGATTGCGTCCATGCTTTGGAACGCATGGCTACCCCTCGACGTTGCACACTAAAGGACATTGCCGCTCATGCCGGGGTTGCCGTCTCGACCGTTTCATACGCGTTGCGCAATGACCCGAGCCTACCGCCCGAAACCTGCCGCAAGATCCAAGCCATCGGAGAAAAACTGGGCTACCGACCTGACCCCCAAATATCGGCGCTCATGGCGCACATCGGTCGAGGACGCGCGGTAAAATCTTCCGGGCGAATCGCGTTGGTCTGGATGCAAAGTCAGCGAGCACAGACCCGCTCCGATCGGTTTTTTCTCCAGGTCCTCGAAGGCGCTAGCACCCGAGCGCGTCTTCGCGGGTACGAAGTGGAAGAGTTTTGGCCCGATGAAGATCGACTGACAGGGAGTCGCCTTACCGGGATTCTGCGCGCACGCGGTATTCAGAGTGTCCTTTTCTCACCCAGTATCGAGGGTGTCGCCGCCGACTATGGACTGGGATGGGACCATCTCGCGTGTGTGGTTCTCGGTCATGCCCGGTGGCCCGTGGAGTTGCACCGAGTTGCTCACGACCATTACCACGGCATTTGTGAATGCCTTCAGCAGATGACCTCGGCAGGTTGCATCCGGCCGGCCATCGTACTGACCGATGAAATCAATCTTCGAACAGATAGCGCAGTGAAGGCGGCCTTCATCACTCATCATCCCGCGGAAGCTCATGCGCGAGGGCTCATTTATGCCACCGACCGCAAACGCCAGCCATCGTTCTCGAGGTGGATGAAAACGCATCGCCCTGATGGCGTCCTCCTCCTCCGCCGCGAAATGTGGCACGAAGTAACCTGCAACTTACTCGAAGAGCTACACGCCGACGGTCGAGTCTGGTGCGCGAATTGGCAGGACGACGACCCTTTGAAGCTTCCCGGCATACACCAACGGTACGATCTCGCCGCTCGCGCTGCCGTGGATTTGCTCACCGGTTTGGAGCAAAGCCGGAGCTTTGGGCTGCCTGACCACCCCCAATCAGTTCAGATCCGTGGAGACTGGCATGATCGGCCTCATCTCGCCTACAACTGAACGATTTCAGTGAAGACACCGTTTGTTCTTCAGTCTAGTTGACGTTTCCTGAGACGAACCCTCCCCCGCGCTCGATGTCGCTTCCTCGCCCAGGTCTTCGCAGTTGGATCCTGCTCGCACTGCTTTTTGCGATCGGGCTCTTCAATTATCTCGATCGTCAAACGCTCTCCATTCTCAAGGCCACGTTAAAAGACGAATTGTCCCTCACCGACACCCACTACTCGTGGCTAATCGGTGCCTTCATGGGACCGTATATTTTGTTCTACGTCATCAGCGGTCGGTTGGTCGATCGTTTCGGGACGAGGATTAGCCTAACTCTTTTCACCGCGGTGTGGTCCGTCGCCAATATCTTCAGCGGGTTAGCCCAGAATGTAGGGCAACTCGCCGGGGCACGAGCCTTGTTGGGCGCCGCGGAACCTGGGGCCTTCCCGGCCATTCAGCGAGTCATGATGACGTGGTTTCCTCCTGAACGCCGCGCGTTCGCCTGGAGTCTGCTCAGTCCGTGCACCACCGTCGGTGCAATTCTCGCGCCTCCACTCATCGCCACGATGACCGCGCACTGGAACTGGCACGCAGCGTTCATCATTCCAGGAATCGCTGGGGTTGGCCTCGCGGCAGTCTGGTGGGCGTGCGATCGCAATCCCCCGGTCGNNCGAGCCTGTGGCGCCCGCCAAACTCAGCGCTCTCCTCAAGGATCGCAAAGTCTGGCTTCTCATCAGCGGACGCGCCATGACGGACCCTGTCTGGTACTTCCACCTGTTTTGGTTACCTGGATACATGCAAGAGAATCTGGGCATGAGCCTGTCTCAATTAGGCTGGATTGGTTGGATTCCTTCTTTCGTTGCCTCCATGGCCGTCATGGCCAGTGGTCGCACCAGCGACTTCCTGATGGGTCGAGGAATGAAGGCGATCCCAGTACGCCTGCGAATCTTCTTAGTTTCGGCTCTCCTCGCGCCGGTTGGCGCGTTTACCACATTCGCTCCCTCTATGACGGTGGCCGTGGTGCTGATCTGTGTGGTGGCGATCTCCTGCCAGATCTGGCTGTTCTCACAGACACTACTCGTCTCCGATCTTTTCCCAAAAACGTCTGCCGCTTCCGTAGCCGGTTTGGTCGGCGCCGTCGGCGCCAGTGGAGGATTATTGATGAGTCTGCTGGCCGGGCCCATCATCCAGCACATGGGCTACATTCCTGTTTTCGTTGGCCTGGCCTGCCTTCACCCTCTCGCCGCCTTCCTCTTCTGGAGGTCTCGGCATACGCTTCATCCCGCCACATGACCAGTATTCGCGCCCTTTTCTACTCTGTCCTGCTCGCGCTCCCCCCCGCGCTCTTCGCCCAGTCCACGATTTTCCACGTGGCCCCACCGCCTGCGGGCCGCGATGCTAATACCGGGCGGCCAGGGTCTCCGTTTGCCACCTTGGACCGCGCTCGTTTGGCGGTGCGCGAACACCTAGCAACGTCCAAAAGTCCAGGAGACATCCTGGTAGAGATTCATCCAGGAACCTATGAGCTGAAAGAGCCGTTGCGTTTTGATGCCAGGGATTCTGGACGTTCCGATGCGCGGGTGATTTACCGCGGTATATATGACGGTGAGGTCATCCTTAGTGGGGGACGAGAGCTGAAGGAATGGAGCGAAGACTCCTCTGGCTTAGCGCGCGCATCCCTCCCTCAGGGAACCGATTTTAGACAACTGTGGGTAAAGGGTCGTCGCGCCATTCGAGCCCGCACACCCAATGCGGGGCAGATGCTCACCTTCGCGACAGAAAAACAAGCTGAAGGCTTTGACGTCCCCGCCAATCTACTGAACGAGGTCGCCTTCAAGCCGGATCAAATCGAATTCTCTGTTTTGATCACCTGGATGCACAAGCGGTTGCGTATTGCCCGTCTCGGTGAATCGCCCGTCGCTGGGCAGGTCCGCGCAGTGATCTCAGCTCCAGAGTGGGATGCCGTGGTGAATCAACCACAGGGCAATCGCAACTACCTCAAACGTGAGTATTGGCTGGAGAATGACCGTTCTTTCTTGGATGCACCAGGCGAATTTTTTGTAGATCGTGACCGACTTGAAGTTTTGTATCAGCGTCGTCTTGACGAACCGGAACTGCCCAGCGTTGCCATCCGACCTGAATTGGAACACCTCATTCTTTTAGAGGGGACTCCGGATGCCCCGGTGCAATATTTGCAATTCGAGCGCCTCACGTTTGCCTACACGGGATGGACGAGCTCAAATCGTAGTGGGTTCGTGGATGTCCAGGCCAATTCCCTAATCCCAATCGATCCCCAAAAGGCGATCGATCCGCAATACCGTCACGATCAACGCAAGNNTATTCTTAAACAAAACCGATTCATTCACCTCGGCGGTACGGCGGTGATCTTCGCGCAAGGAGGAGACGAAAATCTGATCGAACGGAACTATTTTTACGACATCGCTGGAGGGGGTATCGAAATCGGTCAAGATGCGGCCCGTCCAGACAACCCACGACTCTTCCCCCGCAGAAACCGCATCATGGGCAATGTCATTTCGCATGTCGGACAAGATTACTACGGGTCTGTCGCCATCCTCGGTTACTACACGACCGACTCCCTGATCGCGCAGAACGAAATCGCCAACGTGCCCTACACAGCCATCAGCCAGGGCTGGGGNNTATTTGGATGATGGCGGAGGAATCTATACCGTTGATCGTCAGCTAGGCTCCGAAATCGTCGGCAACTACGTGGCACACATGCGCACGCCGGATCCCAAGACCGAAACGGGTGGCGCACTTTACCTCGATCAATTCACTCAAGGATTCCGAGTTTTCGCCAATGTCGTGGAAAACGCGCCGCGGTGGCTGTTCATCTGGAACGCGAATATCCGAGAAAACCACGTCAACAATAACTACGCTGACACCGCAGCCCTGCGTAATGATGGCACGAACAATTCGGTGGAGCCCGCGCGCGTGAGCAGTGAAGGCCGCTGGTCGGGACCAGCCAGAGCAATGATCGAAGGGGCAGGTCTTCCTTGGCCCGCNNCGTGAAGTCGGAGTCGAAGGACCCGTCATCAGCGACACCACCGGCGTGGACTTCCAGGTTCTTCAAGGCAACTGGTCACGCCTTCGCGGAACCAAGGAGAGTTACACCCCCTGGCGCCTCCAAGCCAGTGAACCCGGGGCACGTGTGTCCTGGACGCCTACCATTCCTAAAACCGGTTTTTATCTCGTTCGTATTTGGCAGTCACCCGACTCTGGTCCGGGCACTGTCACTCTGGTTCACGCCGATGGACGCATGAAGCTGCCCCTCGCTGCCGGATCTAAGCAGGGCCAGTGGACTGAGCTAGGCCCCTTCCCCTTCAAAGCAGGCTTCACCACCGAAATCATCCTGAGCACCCCCGAGAAGGGCCCCAGCCAACCGGTAATCGCCGACGCCATCCGGCTCGAACCCTCACGCGATCCCTTCCAGCGCCCGAATTAGGGGTTTGCTCCTCTGAGACGAATTCCCCTGAACCCAACAAAATGGGGACAGGTGGTTGATAAATCGCGTTTAAAACTTCGTAAATGCACGGATCTAGGCAGGATGCGTTTTGACGAGTCGGCGTAGGCAAAATAAGTCCGGTCCCTTTCGCGATGATAATCGCACCTGGNNGCTGGAACCATTGTCTGGGCCGCAGCCACCCATGCGCCTCCCACAGGCCGGCTGATGGTTATTTGTGTTACCCTACTAACGGTTGCGACTCTCTGTAGCTACACCCCCTGGGGAAGGGTGCGAAAGCTTGGACGAATCATTCTTTTCGTCAGCGCCTTCCTCACTGGGCTCACCACCCTGGCGCTCCTCGTCCTCCCATTCTTCGCGAGGCGTGACAGCGGGATTGGTTCAGCGATACTCTGGCTGGTGGCATTGATTCCTGGCTTCACGACCCTGCTGTGCTGGTATCTCTATGCTCAAGCAGTGCGGCGCGAAGAAGAGCTTGGGCAGGGAAAAAAGATCCTTAACATCTCCGAAGACGACCGATTTTAACCTCTTTTCCAAACACCCTGCTCCATGCCCAACCTGGTTCCCCTTGAGGAAAACAAGCGGATTCAACGCGTCCCTGACTTCAGCCAGTTGATCTCCGGTGAGTGGCGTGATGGCATCAATGCGCGTTGCTGGCCACGCGCGCTCGTGGGAGACTTCGCTGAAGTGGTCGCCGCGCTGGAACCTGGCGAAGGGATTACCACCCTCACCGAATCTTCACTTCTCGGTCTTAACCTTACCCCTGCGGGAAAAATGGCCGTGGAGCTGATGCTGGGGGACTATCGATTACTCCAACAACTTGGACGCGATCCAGAGTTGAACTGCATTCGTAGCTATCCGCGAGACGACGATCCCGAGGTGATTGCTACCGATGTCTACTCTTACCACGCCGATAGCGCACCCACCGCAGCGGATACTTTTCTTTGTACCTATCACGGAGCACCCAGCGAAGGCCTGCGTAATGAGGACGCTCTTCGCAAGATAGACGATCCCGCACTCCGAAAAGAACTCCTCTCCCGTTTCGGCGGGGACGATAACGAGGATTTCCATCACTTTCTTAAGGAGTCCTGCTACGACCTTCACTACGCTCCTCTACCGCACACACGCCCATGGTCATTCGGCATCGGAAATTTCTGGCGAATCTGTTGTGACTTCCCTCAGAGCCCCGTGCCGCCCTGCATCCACCGAGCTCCTGATAACCTACCTGGTGATCCTCCCCGGCTCCTGCTCATTGCCTGACATAAGAGAAACATCAACACCACTCACCCTAAACCTCAAGATGAGGTGCCACGCTGATACATCGTTCCGATAAAGTCAGACTGCGAAAACCCGTTTTCTTCCATGAAAATTGAGGTTTCCGCAGCCACCACGAAGGCAAATTTACGTTAAAAAGAAATATTGGCCCATGGGTCCGTGGAGCCGATGCCCTTGGATTGACCGGTGCCAACATTGGTAATCGCACCACTCGCGGGCGGAACGACAATGCTGCCCGCACGATTACCAGAAACGATCTCGAAGTTTTTATTCTGATTGTTTCGCGCTATGTTCCGCGCAATGAAGTTCACCGAGCTGTCCACCTTGAGACCGAGATCACAGCCCACCGTAACATTGTCCAGAATGACACTGTTTCCAGAATTACCAGCAAGATGAATACCCACCCCCAAGGCAGTCACGTTTTTACCCTCAATACGATTGTGACCTCCGTAGCTCAGAATACCCGTAGCTGCCTGACCCAGATTGAATCCGATGGTGTTCGACAGAATGGTGGCATAGCCCGAAACGGCTCGGATGCCTCCCAAGAGATTGCGGCGCNNATTTCGATACGCCCACTAGTCCCGACCAAAAACCCCCAACCGGAGTTCGTCTCCGCATTGCAATGAGAAATCACTCCGGAAAAGAACGATTCAAAGCCGGCCTTCTTGTTTCCCGAAGCCGTGGAATCTACGATCAACCCTGAACCCGTCAGGGTGAAGCCATTGGCGTTGTTTTCCCGGGAGGTGCATCCACGAGCCACGCCACTGGCCAGCCAAATCCCTTCCCAGGCATTTCCTGCGGCTGTGACCCGTTCAATCGTGGAATTTTCACCTGCAACCACGCCTGCACCACCATTGAAAACAGCCGTGCAATCACGAACCACCGAACCGCCTGTGACACGAATGCCCGCACCAAGATTTCGTGAGGACTGAATGTTGGAAATGACCGTAGTCTCAACGACACAGCTCTCGTCTCCCTCCATATTGATCAGCCCTAGACCGTCTTTACCCCATTGAGTAATCGCACCGTTGCTGACGGTGACGTTCTCTAGATTGAGGGACACGGGAATGCGAATGCCTTCAAGCGACTGGGCATTGCCTTGGAGGGTAAAACCACGCAGGTCGAGGGAGACATTTGAACTCGCTATTTCGATGCCTGCTTTTCCTGCGACACCGGTAATATTTCCGGTTAAGTGATAGCTTCCCGGTTTACTGATGCGGAAAAGTGCTTTGGTGCTACCGGGAGCGTTTTTTGAATCAATTGCTAGGCTTTGCGCCAACGCGACCAGGGGCATCGCAGCTAACGCCAAACCGACCGTAAGGAGGGAGGACAATTTCATGACAGTAATCGTTAGAGTTAGGGCGGCTGTAATTGTCCGCCCGGGATTCACTCATCATAGCTGGCGGTTAAATTTTTAACCATTCCACTCCGGGATGAGTACCTTGCCTCAATCAGTCACCGAGCTACCACTTTGGTATAAGGTAACGGTGCCNNCCATCTTTCGTCATGGGTAGTGTGATGGAAGCGACGCTTATTTTTCCTCACCAGCTCTACCGCCCGCATCCCGCGGTTCGAGCGGGAAGTAGGATTTGGCTGCTAGAGGATCCTCTCTTCTTTGGAAATGATCGTCACTGGCCTCTACGCTTTCACGTTCAAAAACTCCTTCTGCACCGACGATCGCTAGCAGCGTTTCGTCTTGAGCTTGAACGGGCTGGTCATGAGGCAATTCACATCGCGTGTTCTTCTGACGCTACCACGACCGAAGAACTGCTGGATCAATTTTTGCCCCCNNATCCGGCGACTTCAGAGATGGACTCAACGAAAGAATGTTCACCTCCGGCTTCATCCCTCACCCAATTTCCTCACAGCCGAAGACGATGTGGTTGCCCATTTCTCAGGAACGAGGAAACCCTTCATGGGACGCTTCTATGCAGAGCAACGGCAGCGAATGAGAATTTTAACCCGCGAAGATGGCACTCCCGTCGGAGACCGTTGGTCATTCGACACAGAAAACCGCAAGAAACTTTCTGCCAGCGTTGAGGTTCCGGTTCCACCGTTCCTGAGGTTCTCCGACATAGCACCGACGACAGCGGACGAAAAGGAAACTCTGCCGCCGAATTGTGGCACGCCAGGAACCCTCCTCTACCCCTACACGCGGAACGACGCGCAAACATGGTTCGATACGTTCCTGGAGTGGAGGCTTCACCACTTTGGAGCATATGAAGACGCCATTTCGCAGAATCATCCGGTTGTCTTTCACAGCGTACTGACCCCTGCCCTTAACATCGGTCTCCTCGATCCGGGGAGAGTGGTGAGCCGAGCACTAGCGGCTGCGGTCNNATCATTGGATGGCGCGAATTCGTCCGCGGCGCCTACATCTCTCACGGCGTCGCGATGCGAAAATCGAACTACTGGAACTTCACGCGGCGAATGCCAGAAGCCTTTTATCGCGGCGCCACGGGCCTCACCCCCGTTGATCACGTGATCAAGCAGGTTCTGAAAACTGGATACTGTCATCACATCGAACGATTGATGGTACTGGGAAACATCTTTCTACTTTGCCGAATCCACCCAGACGACGTCTACCGTTGGTTCATGGAGCTGTTTATTGATGCGTACGACTGGGTGATGGTCCCCAACGTTTACGGCATGTCCCAGTTCGCCGATGGCGGAAGCTTCACCACCAAGCCCTATTTTTCCGCCTCCAATTATCTTCTCAAGATGTCTGATTTCGGGCGAGGCCCCTGGTGCGAAATTTGGGATGCGCTTTTCTGGACCTTCGTCGCCGATTATCGCACGGTCTTTGAGAGTAATCCGCGTCTCCGGACGCTGAGCTTCGGCTTGGAGCGTCAGAAAGACAAACTCCCCGCGCACTATCGTCGCGCCGAGGCGTTTCTCCAAACACTGAGCTGATCTCTCCTGATAGAAACTGTCACACCAACCTATCGCAGATCACGGCGATTGCTGAGGATTTCTAGGGCCCGGAACGTGGCACCGTTGCGTGTCTCCACGCCGATCTTTTCAAAGAGATTCTGCAGGTGCTTTTTCACCGTGTGAACAGATGTCTCTAAAATCATCGCGATGTCTGCATTGCTCTTCCCCTGAGCGACCCAGAGAAGAACTTCTGCTTCTCGCGGAGTCAGCCCCAGTTTTTCCAACGGACCTGAACTGCTGAAATCAGGTTTGAACTCCGCTGGTGCCCGGTTGGCAGAACGCTTCAAACGAGTCTCGATCGCCGCAAGCAAATCGGTAGCGGTGACGGGCTTGGTGAGATAATCATCCGCCCCTAAATTCATGCCAGAGCGGATATCTCGTTTTTCGCCTTTTGCCGTGAGGAAGATAAAGGGCGTATCGTCGAAGGCCGGTTCCGCACGGAGTTGCTGCAAGACTTCGTAGCCGTCGAGCTCCGGCATCATGACGTCACAAAGAATAATATCGGGCATTCTCTTCCGAGCAGAGTCCAATCCCGCCCGGCCATTGGCACAGGTGACGACGGTGTAGCCTTCCATCTCGAGGATGGTAGCTAGATTCCGCCTCATGTCGGCGTTGTCCTCGATCAAGAGTACGTATTTCATGAACTCGATTTTTTAGAAACGAACATCGGCAACTCTACGGTAACGTGAGTCCCCTGGCCTGGGCTGCTGGTGATCTGCACCTCACCACCATGCAAGTGAGCACAGCGACGAACAATGACCAAACCAAGTCCAGTACCGGGGCGATTGCCCACATTTTTTCCTCGGTGAAAGGCGGTGAAGAGCGTTCGCATATCCTCTGGAGAAATGCCAATACCACGGTCAATCACTTCGAAAACAACGTGCGTCAGTTTCCGACTGATCCGAAATCTCACCACGCTGCCCACAGGTGAGTATTTAACCGCGTTAGAGAGCAGATTAGTGAGAATGTGGCGGAGGATGCCCTCATCACCCGTAGCTCCCCCCAGGTCATCCTTGATCTGAACATCGACGGAACTCGTAGTGCCCATCGAGAAAACAACCTCGTCCGCGAGGTTCGTCGTCAACCCCTCGAGATCGATCGGCTCTGGCGTGAAGGTCAGCTTTTTCGATTCGACTCTGCCCAGAAGCAACACCTCTTCCATCACTTTGCTCAACCCACGTGTGGAGCGAACAATCGTCTCCAGGTGAGTTGCCCTCTGTTCCTCTGAGAGACGGCTGAGATAACGGACGAGAATTTCGGCCGAAGAAGAAATGACGCCAAGAGGGGTCCGAAATTCATGCGAGACCATGGCCACAAAATCGGACTTCATTGTATTGAGCTCACGCTCCCGGCCTAGCGCCTCCAGGAGGGAGTTCTCTGCCTGTTTTCGTTCGGAGATATCCGTGAGGATTCCGATGACCAAACGTCGTTTCAACGCAGGCAGCAATCGGAGACGGACCTCTGTCGGAACCAGCGTTCCGTCACCCGTTCGACACAACCACTCAAACACTGGGGCTTTTCCCGTCACCGCAGCATGAACATGACGGTGAAAAGAGTCCGTCGACGGGGTTTCAGTGGTTGGCTCCACCACCTCACGCTCTGTGAGATCGATGGTCTCAAGGCGGGCTCGGTCGATTCCCAGCAAACGCAACGCTTGATCATTCGCGTCAGCCAACTTGCCTGTGTCGGCATCCACCACGACAATTGCTTCGGGGGCGTGCTCGAGCATGGTACGAATCCTCGCCTCGCTGTCCTGGAGCTCAGCGGTACGCTGCTCGATCCGTCGTTCGAGATCTGCATTGAGCTCACGCAGGGCGGTGTCACGCTCGGCCACTTTCCTCGCCATGGAATTGAATGCGGAGGCCAGCTGGCCCAGTTCGTCTGTCCGAGTTCCCTCGATTTCCGTCGTGGAGGAGCCTTCGCTCAATTGGTGCGTCGCCAAAGTAAGTTGATCAAGCGGCTTCGCGACCCCCTGCCGAAGAATCGTGCGGAGAAACGCCAGCAGAATCACGATCGCCCCGACTCCTATCCAAAGCACCCATTGAGCGTGAGCCCAGGCCTGGCGCACCAGCGTGTCGCGCGGAAAGGTCACCACAAAATACCAGCCTGCAGATTCAATTCGCGAGAACGCATAATAAAGTCGAGTCGTCTTATCGTATCCTGAAAAGCGATCTCCGATCTGACTGCGAATCGCCGTCGAAAGACTCGCCAGGATCGGGTCCTGTTGCATGGAATAAACTCCGTTCGCTGCGACGATCTCCTCCCGTTTATTCGGGTGTGCGACCAAACGGTCGTCATCTCGAAAGATCATGAGCATCATATCGTCAATCCGATCGCCCACGGTTTCATCGATCAGCCGGCTGAACTCGATGTCGTGGCACCAATTGGCGAGATGACGTCCGTTGAAATCCACAGGATGACACAGGGTGATCAGATAATCACCGTAGGTCGGATCCACTGTTGGTCCCGTCCATCGAGCCAAACGCTCGGGATTATTTGCCTGCGTCATGATCAGTTCTCCCTCGATCTGATTTTGATCACGATCGCCCGGCGTATCAAAAGTCCACTGCGGCAAACTCGCGTCGAAGCCCAAATTGAATTGTTCGGGGCCCGTCGCATAAAGACTTTGAAACGTCCCAATCCATGCGGGGAGAAACTGATTGGAGACATCGTAAATAATGAGAATCCGACGACGCATCTCAGGAGTCAGCTCCGTGTCCTTGTTCACCCAAAGTGTGGGAACCCGCATGCCATCTCCATAGGTTGACCGATTACGGATGCCCCCGTCCGGATATCGCACAAACCGCTCATCGAACCGATCGAGATAGCCCGGAGGATCGGGAGCTTGATAGCGCTCCAAAAAAGCCTGCGCAGCGATCTTGAGATTATCGCGAATCTGCGTGTCACGTACCTTTTCCCGTTTCACGCGCTCCTCCACATACTGCTGCAACTGATGCAAGCCGCGCTCCTCCACGGCCGTGAAAATCAGCGAGTAGGTCGTCACGATGATCGCAACGATCAGCAAAACGCTCCCCACCCCAATGCGGAAAAGAGTTTTGCTAACCAGAGAGCTGGAACGCAACGCGACCATCCCCCATGCAAACAAGCGAGACCACGCGGTGCGAGCGGAGAGCATCGGCCATTACACCGAAGTGTAATCCCGGTGGACTAGGCACTTTCCACGGCCTCACTCACGGGCTCTTACCACGCCAACCCTCACCCCTTCAACGAGATCGCCTTCCTAATCCAGAAATACGAAAGCGAGAACTTCTCGTCGCAGCACGGGATTTATGGCGTAAAACCTCCGTCCTCTCCTGATCGCCGTTTCGGAACGCCTCTCGTGCGATAAACCCGACTTGTTCTCATGGCCGCCCTTAGCCGGCTTTGCTGTGTACAAAACGTAGTGAACCGCTTGCCTTACCGTTCTCTATGCTGCTTCCCGACCTCTCTTCTCGGTTATGCCTGCTTCTCGCCCTCGCGGCCGGCACGCTTGGTCTTTCAACGACGCGTGCAGACGTGGTCATCCCTTCCCCTGCTGAGGAACGGATTGCCACTACTCAACTTCGCGTCGCGCCTGATCGCGCCGGTTGGACATATAAACCCGGTGAGCCTGTAAAATTTAAGGTCACTTTGGCCTGGGATCAGCAACCCTTGGAGGGCGTGAAGATCGCCTACAGAATTGGCCCGGACATGCTCGATGCCGAGGAGAAGACCGCCGTTGTCCCCGCTGAGGGATTGACTCTCGACGGGGGTACGATGACGTCCCCAGGCTTTTTGCGCTGCGTGGTAACAGCCACAGTCGAGGGCAAAACTTTCCGTAGTGCGGCGACAGCGGGATTTAGCCCCGAGAAAATCACTCCGACTCAAGTTAACCCCGATGACTTCGACGCGTTTTGGAACGCACAGAAAGCGAGCCTGGCAACGATTCCGATGGATGCGAAGTTAGNNGGAGCGGCTGCCGGCACGACCAGTCGCTTTTACGGCATCCTATGTGTACCGCGTGGTGAGGGAAAATTTCCCGCGGTGCTCAGCGTTCCCGGTGCAGGTGTTCGCCCCTACACGGGAATGATCGAACTGGCTGAGCGCGGAATCATTACCTTCCAGGTCGGTATTCACGGCATCCCCGTCAATCTTCCGCTGGAGCTTTATGAACAGCTTCGCAGCGGCGCTCTGAGTGGCTACAACGTTTACAATCTCGACGATCGCGAGCGCTACTACTACCGCCGCGTGTATCTGGGATGCGTGCGTTCCGCCGACTTCCTAACGACGCTTCCAAAATGGAACGGAAAGCAATTGATCGTCATGGGCGGCAGCCAGGGTGGACAACTTTCGATCGTCACCGCGGCACTAGAACCCCGCATCACCGCGCTCGCCAGCAGTTACCCGGCCTACAGCGATGTCACCGGTTATCTGTACGGACGAGCCGGCGGCTGGCCACACATGATGAAAGGCAACCAAGGAAAGCCTTCGCCCCACGACACGGAAGCAAAGCGCAAAACCACGTCCTACTACGACGCCGTTAACTTCGCCCGGCGATTGAAAGCGCCCGGCTTTTATTCGTGGGGGTACAATGATGAGGTCTGCCCGCCCACCTCGATGTATTCAGCTTACAATGTCATCACCGCCCCGAAACGACTCCTGCTCGCTTTGGAGATGGGTCATGCGACCGCGCCAGAACAAGCAGCTCGTATCCAGTCCTGGGTGCTAGAACAGGCTGGCGTTAAAAACTAAGGGACCAAAGGGGCACGACCTACGATCGCGTCGTGCCCGGATTGGCTGCGACTCAGGCTGCCCAACCCGCTATCGGGTCACTGCCGCCAAAAAGTGCTCAACCGCATAGGTCGAAATTTGTCCCCCCGGTCCATGGAGATTAAAATCGAACCCGTGCGTGGCCCACGGAAGCGAGATGAAGTAGTGCGGCACGCCGACTTCGGCGAGGCTATCGTTCAAACGCACACTGTGGCGGTGCCAGACTAGCGTATCCAGCTCGCCATGGATTAGGAGCGTCGCAGGGGTGCGCGGCGAAAGGTAAGCATGCGCATTGGATTGATCATACGCCGCGCTTTTCTCGTCAGGGCTTCCCCCCAGATACTGACGGAGCAGCTTGAAGGAATCGAGAACATCATCCGGCTTCGAATGATCCCAGGCGAAGCGCAGGTCGAAGGGTGAGTAGAATGCGATCACTCCGCGAATCGATCGATCTTGAGCAGAGTAAGCCACCGCAGTCGCTAATTGACCTCCCGCACTTCGACCAAAAAGGACCAATCGACTGCGATCGATTCCGAGCCGCGTCGCCTCCGCNNTCCGCTTTGAGATACGCGATGTTGCGAAGAATGTCATCCCGCTGCCCCGGCCAGACCGTTTTTGGCGCGAGCCGGTAACTCACCGCTGCCACCGCATACCCGAGCTGAGACAGGCGGTGACTCAATCCGGACAACTGCGTGCGATCTCCGCCATCCCAGCCGCCGCCGTGAACCATCACGACACAAGGAGCTGACAGGCCAGCGGCGGTCTGTGCGTTTTAAAAATCAATGGGCAAAGCTTCCTGTCCTTCCGCCCCGGGTACCTCCAGGGTCTCGATGACCGTCTTCGGTCCCACCCTCATGAGACCGAGGCGGGTCAGTTCGAGAGGTTCGCGTGCGATCGAGACCGGGCTAAATGCCTCGCTCAATTGCGCCGGTAAGGTGCGAGAAATTTTCCGCGCAAGAAAAGTGGGCCGCAGAAAACCAATGATCGATCCAACTGAAATGACCGCGATCACTGGCACCAGAAACGAAGGGCGAACCGAAGGTATGATCCATACGAGCACCGCAATCATCGCGGCCAGCACACTCAGATAATGACCAAACTCGCCGGCCAAAATCGCCAGCTTCCAGCCTAATAGGGTAGGCGCATTGACCCAGGTCAGCGTCGAAAGCACTGCCAGGCAGACTGAAACGCTGAGAAGAATCCAACGCAACATCGCCGGGAGAGTCAGACGGGACCGTCTCCAAGTCTAGCCAGATTCAACCGCCGCTCCGCTGACGTTAACGCCCCGAAAGAACGCGTTTCGCGCCACAAATCGTTCCCGCATCAGAGCCCTGATGGTCCTCACTTTCTGTTGCGCCACCATATGGCGCAGTTGACGCAAGTCGGTTACCTGAACACAGGGTGCCGCTAGTTTCGGTACGCTCGCAGGTTATTCACCGCTATCGAAGCATCCCCGCATTATCCAGCCTCTCCGACCCGCTCAAAGCGCTTCGCTACCATTCAATTTAACGAGGGAGGATAAGCAAACGAGACTCAAGCCCCCAACGGCTTCGCCCGCTGGCACAACTGCAACGGCACTCCCCAGGGATCGCGCAACATGATGAGCCGTCCGCCATCCGGAAGATCTTCCTCCGAGAAAAAGCTCGCCCCCGCCGACACCAACTTCGCCTGAATCGCCCGTGCATCAGAGGCCACCAGGGCAACATGGAAACAGAGCGGATGTGCGTCGGCGTACTTGGGGACGCTCGCCTTGGGATTTGAATACAGCTCGACGATCACGCGTCCGGTATCGTCCGCGAGGAAGTGGGTAAACGGAACCTCGGTCAACTGGCGAACAACGCGAAATCCAACGTGCTCAACATACCAACGGGCATGGGCAGGCGCATCTGAAACATTTAGGGCAAAGTGCTCGAATTGCATGATCGGAAAATGAGCTTACTTCACCGAAGGGCGTTGGTTCAAGGTATAGTAGGCACGATTGTAGCGAAGCGGCTGACCCGTAAGCGAAGTGAGCTCGCCGACGTGCAATTCGTGAACATACCCGCTTCGTAGCCCTTCGCATACCAGCGTCACCGACCGTCCATCTTTTCCTGCTACCACCTGGGTAATCGGGACCGTTTTTGCATCGGTTTCGGCGCTGCCGTACGNNGGGCTTGATCTGTGAAAGTGAGGCGATCGCTTCGGTAAAGGTCACTTTGAACCCTTCCGCGGTCGCCTCCATCGAAAGCATTTCGAACGGCACTTTCCCAGTCCACTGCACACGCTCAAGACCGAATGAACGGGTACCAAGCGAGTTCCAGCCACGATTCGACTCCCCGACAATCATAGAGCCATCCGGCAAAAACTCCATTTGCAGAACCGCCGAAGGAAATCCGTCGAGAAATGGAAAACACGCGCCTTGGTACTCACCATTGACCTTTTCGAGAAACACGCGGTTGACCTGCGACATCGTAAAGTCCCCCACAAACATCTGTCCAGCGAATGGCCCAAATTTGCCTTGCGTAAGCNNACGGTTGTACTCTGCCCCATCTTCACATACGGGAACCACACCGCTGGAGGATAATAACCCGGCACCCGGCCTGGCGCCTCCGCCACCGTCAATCCCAAGGGAAGCACACCCGGATCCGGAACGGGGGTACCACCTCGGCGGATATCGGGAATCGAGTCTCCGTGTCCGTAGAACCGTCCTTCCTTCAAATGAATAAGCGGACAGGTCCCCCACCAGTTCCCTTGTTGATCGGTGGCAAACATATCGCCCGCTGCGTTCGTACCAACTCCAAAGGGTGACCGTAAGCCAGCCGCGACCGGGAGCAATTCGCCACCCGGTTTTTGGCGCATCGCCCAACCACGCNNCTGACCAATCGTCACGTTCAGCGTCACCCACAAGTTCCCTTCGCTATCAAAAGCAGGTCCGTAAGCGTACTCGTGATAGTTCCCGGAAACTCCCCAACCTTTCGCCGCCGTCTGATAGCTATCCGCTTTGCCGTCACCATCTCTGTCTTCCAAACGAGTGACTTCGCTCCGTTGGGTGGTGTAGAGACCACCGTCACGCCAGGCGAGTCCCAACGGTTCGTGGAGCCCAGTCGCGAATTGGCGGTAGCGAGCTTGTGCAGGAGGATCCAGTGGATTTTCTAGAATCCAAATCTCCCCCTTGCGCAAGGCCAGCGCCACCGTGCCGTCTGGTAGGACCGCGATGCCGCTCACCTCGAATTTACTTTCGCTCGGAAGCGCATAAGAAGTCCGTTCGTAGTAACCCGTCACCGCCGCAGAGGGAGGGAGCGGAAGAATCTCACGCTGAGCAAAGGTCTCCAGAACGCTGGAGCATCCAACGAAGACGATGCCGACCCATCGCGATAGAAAAGAAAACGTCCTCATGGCCAAACCTCCTCTAAACGCGCCTTGCCCTGCGAATCGAACTCCACTTTCCGTACGATTGCACCCGGTGCCGCGCCTCTGAAATACCACCCAGGCGCTCCTCCGGACAGAGTGAGGGTTCGTCGCCAGCCTGTTCCCGAGGGATCGGGTCGCACCGTGTCCTCAATGGTCAATCCTTTAACTTGGTACGCAAACGTAGGAATGCCATCATGGTCCATTCGGTATCCGAGATCTCGATAACCGGCTGCAGCTCCCACCGTCTCTGGCCACGGATCCGTCGCAGAGGTGAGTTTCGCCAAGGGCATCCACAGCGGGAGTGTGACCACGTCGTCCCCAAGCGGTTTTGCTGGCGTCATCGCCCGCTCTTCCCAGGTGGTCAACGCATCGAGAAAACGACCTTTCCAGGTCAGAGCCCAGCGCACTTCCGCACCATCAAAGGCAATATGACGACCCTCAGGAAAACCTACTGCCACCGCCTGCAACCCAGCTCCCACTAAAAACGTCCGGAAGACGATGGGGCGTTTCAGTTCATTCGGTTTCAGTTCATACTCTCCTGTCTGCAACAAGCCTTCCGGCAAGAGCTGCTGATCCACTTCCTTGAGATAAGTCCACAGCTGTTCGACTTCGATGTCGGCCTTCGGACGACCCATCAGCATGGGCGGCATCATGGTGCCTGGTTGCACGGACTGAGGATTGAGGATCAGCTCCTTGAAATATTCGGGACGCAGACGCTCGGCCGTGTGGGTTAGGTTGATCACTGGAACGCCCAGCGACTTTCGGTCTTTCAGGCCATGGCAGGTGATACAACCGAGCCCGCCGTCGTTTGTGCCCATGAGGGCACGTCCATTCGCGGACCGCTGGTGAAGGCGTTGACCACTGGTGTCGATGACAATGGGTTCCGCTCGCTCGTCCGCCTTTTCCCAAGCGTCGAGAATGGGAGCGCATGACTCCTGTCCAAACTTCGGCATACGCGTAGCTAAATAGGGACGCACTCCACCGCCTTCTCCCCAAAGCAATTTCTCCATCCACGCTCGTGTCAGTTTTCTCCCAGTGTGATCAAGCGCAGGTGGGAAATGCCCCATGTCGCCCAACGAATGGGCATCGGGATCGGTCGAAAGGAAATAGGGGGCACGTCCCGCTTCCACTCCGCCACGGTCTTGCCGCGAGTGACAGGCATAACAGTTCATCCGAGTGAGAAAACGATCCACTTGCACCGCAGGCGCGATCGCCGGCGGGGTGACACCGACCTGAGCGATCCAGCTCAACGCTGCCTTGATCGCGCTGCGTTGCTGGGTATCCAACGAGAAGTGAGGTACACCGGCATCGGGAGTCTCGTGCAGACAGCCCCGACTCACCCGTCCTGCCAAAGCGAGTAGCGCGGGAAAGCTTCGGTTCCCAGCGTCCTTCGTTGAATCAGTCTGATGGCAGGCTACGCAGCCTAGGTCTTGAAAGCGCAGACGGCCGCGCTTCACCCATTCGTCCTGCGCAACTGTCTCGGTGGAAGCCGTACCGGATTGGACCGATCCAGCGGTAGAGGGATACGTGACCTGGAGGTAAGCAGCGAGATCAGCGGCCTCAGCTTCGCTCAAAGAGAACGAAGGCATTCGCCCCGCCGGACGGGTGTGCAACGGATCCAGGAGGAAGTGGGTCAAAGCCCGCCGATCATAGTGACCAGCCAATGCCAGCGGTATCGACTTCCCCACAGAAATGGACGCCGCACCTGCCTCAGCGGTGTGCGCGTAACCGGCTTCCGGAGCATGGCAGGCTACACAGCCAATTTCATNNCTGCGCATCTCCCGTGACCACCTCCGTCAGCTCTCCTTTCAACGAAGAAAGAAAAGCGGCGAGGGCTCGCGCGTCGTCCTCTGACGTTCCGAGAGACGGCATGAGCGTGCCCGGTTTGACCTCGTGAGGATGACGGATGAAGCGGGCCAGCGCCGGTTCCCCGAGCCGAGATCCCACCTCCGCCAAAGAAAGCGGAGCCTTGACGGGTAAGGTCNNGACACGCGACGCAATTGAGCTCGGTCAGCAAGAGAAGCCCTGACTCCACTTCATCCGCCGCGCCCTCCGTTGACGCCCGACCGAATCGCTCAAAGCCGGCCACCACCGGCGCCGCCGAGGCCTCCGCTGCCAAAAAAGCCAGCCCCCCGAGCACACCTACAAGTCGAATGGTTCGATGCATGACGCGACCTAGGCGAGCGGGAGCGTTTCCAAATAACGGCGAGCTCGGTTGATTTCCGCCGTCACCTCAGAAGCAGTATCCAAAATAGGAATGCCTCGCGGCGTGGGATGCATAAAGATCTCGGTCCATCCGCGGAAACGAATATCGCGTAACGGTTGAACAAGACGCTTGAAGTCCAAAGTACCGCGGCCGGGCATCTGCATAAGCTCTTCGTTCTTCGGCATCGGTTTCATACACCCCTTGCCGTACTCCCAACCATAAAAGAGGAGCAGCGAGGAATCGAGGTCACGGATCAGATTGGCCATCAGCTGAGCGTCCTGCGGCAGGTGATAGGGAGCCAACGCCACCCCCAAAGGAAGTCCCCGACCAAATTCTACCAGCCAGCGCAGGGAATCAGGAGTGTTGATGATGTTATCACTGTGGTTTTCGATCGCGATTTTCACCCCAGCGTCACCAGCACGTTCGAGTGTGGGCTTCATCGCTTCCACCAGCTTTTTAACCTCAGCTTTGAGCACCGTTCCAGTGGCGTCTGCCGGTCCCTTGCCTCCGGTGACAATCAGACTCCCACCCATCGCGTGCAAAAATTTGATTTCGTCCGCCAAACCAAAGGGCCCCAGATCGAAACGCGTGGTGACTTCGACCTTTACCCCGTGCTGGCTCAGCGCTGCCTGCAATTTTTCCCGTCCCCACGCATCCGCCTCCTCGNNGCGCGCTCGCTCGCCGCGCGCAGAGGGGAAACGGTACTCAGCACGCTCGCAGCCGCGGAGAGTTCCAGAAAGCGGCGACGGGTCAGAGGAAGGGTCGGAGTAGCCATGGCGAAAGAAGGGGAACGACACAGGGGTAACCAACAAGAATCACGCGCGAGCGAAGTTCCGCTCGGCGCAGCAGGAGAGGCAAGCCCAACGCAGTTTGAGCATTGTCAATTGTCAACAATGTTCCTCGAAGCGCGTTGACAAAACAACGCTCTCACGACGGCGTGGAGGCACGTTCATGAAGCTCGCCGCCAATCTCCAAGAGCAAGTCGCTTCTCATTTGCGCCGCCGCATCCTGTCAGGGCAGCTATTACCTGGCACGCCTCTTCGAGAACAAACTCTGGCCGTGGAGTTTGGGATCAGTCGTGGTCCGATTCGAGATGCGCTCCTGCACTTGACCAAGGAGGGCTTACTGATCGCCCGGCCCAATGTGGGCGTCCGAGTTGCGAATGAGCCCTCCGGCTTCAAGCGCAACGTAATCGTTCACTTGCGCCGTGAGATCGAGGCCTCTGCCATCAGCGCTTGGTTCGAAACCAAAGATCCCGCCCTCCTCAAGCAATTGGATGACAACCTCGCGCTTTACAAAGAGGCGTGCGGAGGCAGTGACCTAGGACAAGTGGTCGAGCTCGACATGGCTTTCCATCGCCTGCTCGTGGAGGGAGCTGACAATGGCAGTCTGGTGGACCTCTGGCTCCCCATCATGCTGCGTATGTTCCTGCGCTACTCTCGTCATCGCGACCTAATGGAGAGTTATCACGAGCATGCCGGAATTGTGCGCGCGATGCACGCTAGGCATGAGTGGGAGGCGCTCGAGGCGCTCAAGCTCCACATCGTGTAGGAGCACCGCAGCGTATCAAACGTGCGGTGACGGCTGAGGGTGGAAGCGCACCCGCAACCTTCGGCATAGGAAACGTAAGGTTTTAACCCTTACGTCGCCTTGGCTAGAACGACGCCTCCTTGCACCAAAGAAGAGATCGCGTCCGCCGAATAACCCAGCTGCTCCAAGACTTCGTGGGTATGCTCTCCGAGGTCGGCCGCGAATTGTCGCGGTACGGGAGGCGTTCCATGCAGCCGAATGGGGGTGCCCAAAAGCCGCATTTTTCCAGCCCGCGCGTGCTCCATTTCGACAAACATCCCATTGGCTTTCAATTGCGGGTCCTCCGCAGCTTCGAGCAAGGTGTTGATCCGGGCACAGAGCACGCCTTTCGGCTCGAGCTCCGCCAGCCATTCGCTGGTGGTCTTTTCACGAAAACGTTGAGCTAGTCGCTGATTAAGTTCGCTGCGACGCTCTAACTGCTGGCTGTGGGTAGTGAATTCGGGCAAGAGCGAGAGGTCGCCCAGCCCCAGAGCGACCGAGATGTCACGGAGCGCGTTTTCGCTGAAGACCGGTGAGATTTCGATGTACCCGTCGCGCGTAGCAAACGACTTATCGATGATCGTCTCGTTCGCGCTGACTCCGGAAACCTCTGTTACGCGATCTTGATTCATTTCAGCCGGACCTTCCCACGAGTGGGCATGGAAAGCCACGCTGAGCAAATCCGTGGTCACACGCTGACCTTTACCGGTGCGTTGCCGCGCCAATAAAGCCATCAGAATTCCCTGCATGAGCATGAGTCCAGCAGCATAATCTGCGGAGATTCCCGCTGGAATCGGTGGCTTGCTCTTATCCGGCTGAACAAACCAACCGCCTTCTGCACGCGCCATCAAATCGTGACCACCACGACCGCGGTCAGCCGAGGGTCCTTTGTCCCCCCATCCACCCGACCACGCGTACACAATACCCGGGTTGACCTTGGCAAGGTCGTCATAACCGAAACCGAGTTTCTCCATGATGCCCGCTCGAAAATTGTGCACGACNNACGACATCCGCACTCTTCACCAGATCATACACCGCTTTTTTTCCCAGAGGGTGCTTCACGTCGATGGCAATACTCCGCTTGTTGCGGTTCAGCCCAGCAAAAGGCAGACTGACTCCGTGGACAAAAGGTCCCCAACGCCGACTCCAATCACCGGCCCCCGGTCGCTCCACTTTGATCACATCAGCGCCGTAATCACCCAGAATTTGGGTTCCCACCGGCCCTTGATAGACGTGGGTAAAGTCAATCACACGGATGCCCGTGAGTGCAGAGGTAGCAGCAGTCATCGCCCGCAATGTCTGCCGGGAGAGATTGTATATTGTCAACAATTCAATTGACTTTACCTCCTACGTTTTGCTCTGACCTGTCTGCCCAATCTGGATACAGCCCCGCTTATGCAAACTACCCTCTCCCTCGCTTACGCAGATTCAGTCGGCACGCTTACCCTCCATGCCCCCGAGGGAAAGCCTCCAACGTTGGATCACGAGGTGATGGAAGCCTTCGAGTCTCGTCTTACCGAGGTCGAACAGAACTCCCCCGACTTGGTAGCCCTCGTGGTTCGGAGCAGCTCTCCGAAGTTTTTCTGTGCGGGTGCAAACTTGAAGGTAATGGAGGGCATCAACGCCGACACCATCACTCCGTGGGTTCTTCGGGGGCATGCCTTGATGAATCGGTTGGAAGCTCTGCCCATTCCGGTCGTTGCGCGGGTCGAAGGTTACGCCATGGGAGGCGGCTTGGAACTGGCCATGGCATGCGATCTTATCCTCGCCTCCACGACCGCCCGTTTCGCGCAGTCGGAAGCCAAGCTTGGACTGGTCACGGGTTGGGGCGGCGCTTACCGTCTTGCACGCCGCGTGGGACTGAGCCGCGCCAAAGAGCTTTGTTTCACCGGACGTATGCTTGAGGCCGACGAAGCCTGCCGCTTAGGAGTCATCGATTGGGCCGGCACCGCAGACCAACTGGATACCTACCAGGCGGAGTTACTCGCCGCCTTTGCTGCCAACAGCCGCAGTGCCCTCCGTGAGACCAAGCGGATCCTGGCCACCGTCACATCCACCTCGATCGAGGAAAACGGACCTATCGAGGCCGAAGCTTCCGTGAGATGCCTCCGCGAGGGCGATGCGCCCCAGCGTTTAGAGGCTTTTTTCGCCGCTCGACGCGCGCCAAAAAAGTAAAGCGGAGACGTCATACTCCAGTCGGAAAACAGTCCGCTTTTTCAACTCCAAGGCTTTCTCAGCGCACTTTGTATTTTGTTAACAATGACCTTGACGGGATTGTTAACAATACTCATACCGGCGGACATTCCCCTGCCGGTTCCGGCTCTCCCCGCTCGTTGCTGAGCAACGTGCGTTCCCCACCCCGTCCGACTTTGACTTTGCTATGAACCTAGCCCCTCCACGCCACCCCCTGCCGGCTTTTNNGGCTTTGCCGGCCGTCCTCCTCCTCGCCGCGACTACGGCGATGGCTCAAACTGCTCCGAGTTCTTCCACACGGGTCGCCGACGAAACTCCGGTGACACTCGACGTGTTCACGGTGCAAGAAAACCCGGCCCGTGCCTACGGATCGAACAACCTCGCCTCGGCCACGCGTCTCAATACGCCTGCGGAGAATGTCCCGCAGTCCATCAGCGTCATCAACGAGCAGCTGCTCCTTGATATCGGCGCCGTTTCCTACGAGCAGGCTGTTCGCTACACTCCTGGCGTCACGCAGCGGCAAAACGTGCAAAACGGCAGCGTGATCCGCGGCTNNCCCTTCAGCCTCGATCGCCGGATCGTCAGAGTCGGGTGGATACGTCAATTTCATCACGAAAAAGCCTCAGTTCAAAGAAGCCTACACGGCTTCGGCTACCTTTGGTTCGCGCGGATTTATGCGCGGAACCATTGACGCCACCGGTCCCATTGAGGGCTTGGATCTCGCGTACCGCCTGAACGCCGTCCACCTCACGACCGATAGCTGGCGCGACAATGAAAAGACCCGCAAAACTGCGGTTTATCCCTCCTTCCTCTGGAAAATTTCGAGCAAGACTCAGTTGTCTGTAGACCTGGAGTACTTCGACGGTTTGGCCCCCAGCGGTTTCAGCACTCCGTATATCGCCCCGGTGAATACGGTGAATCAAACCGGGACCACCAGCACCTCACAGGCGGTGGTGATTCCTCCCGGCGTAGTTCCAAAGTTCGGACTGGGTCAATGGGCTTCGATGACCATCAACTCCAGCGGCGAACCGGGCATGGGCCAACGGAGCGAACTCTATTCGGCCTTCATCACCCTGAGCCATCAGTTCAACGACATCTTCGCCGCTCGTCAGGCTGTTTCCTACTTTGAGGCCGACAGCAATCGCTACCTAAGCTCAGTCGCCAATTTCTTCGCTTATAACAATAACGGCGAAATTATCTTCGAGCGCAACGCGACCCGGAACGTCGGTAAGTCGGAAATCCTCCGCGCCCAAGGCGACTTGGTCGCGACGAAAAAGTGGTTCGATAACGATTTGGGTGCCACGGTTCTCGTCGGCTACGACATCGGACGTTCGGACAGCTGGAATACGACCTCCACCGCTCAGATGGAGGCCTTTAACATCAACAGTCCGGTTTATGGTCAGCCCTTCCGCACCCCAATGACCAAGACGGTGGACAACACCGGCAAGGGTGGAAACTTCGGCTACTTCGCCAACGCGCAGATTTCCGGCTTCGACGATCGTATTGTCCTCACCGGTGGTATGCGTCGTGACCAAGGCAAGGCTTCGTGGACGCGCAACAATTTCACGAACGTCTACAACAACGTGGCCAAGACTCCGGTTGTCGAAAGTCCGATGTACGGTCTCACGGTGAAACCGCTCAAGTGGTTGGCTCTCTACGCCGTGTCCAGCGAAGCAGGCGCTGCCAGCCGCCAAGTGGCCATCTTCCCCAACATTCCGTTGACGGATCCGCGCCAGATTCTCCAGACGGTGACTCCTTTGACCACCAACGACGAATTCGGTTTGAAAGCCAGCTTCCTCGACGGCGCGTTCGCCGTGAACCTCGCTCACTACGAAATCGTGCAGGTCGATAACGTCCGCAATAACACGAGTAACGACATTATCAATGTCCCCGGCGGCTCGCAGAACATCATCGAAAGCGGGAACACCGCCAAAGGATGGGAACTGGAATTCAGCGGAAGCTTGACCCGCACGCTCTCGCTGGTCGGTGGCTACGCTTACACCGAAACCCAAGCTCCTGGCTTCAAGGAAGACGGTAAGTCTCCCCGCGAAATCCGTGGTATGCCCAAGCACAAGTTCCAAGCATTCGCTCGCTACGACTTCACGGGAGCTCGGGCCAACGGTTTCTCCGTTCGCGCTGGTATCGTCACCCAGACTGCAGTCTGGGGTATCGCCGAAAACACCTATCGTGTTGCGGGGGCAACCCGTTGGGACGTAGGCCTCAACTACCGTCGTAATAACTGGGACTTCTCGCTCACCTGCGAAAACCTCACAAATGTGATCTTCCCCCAGTCGACAATTGCGCCTGGCAGTAATACGGTGGACGCACCACGAACCGTCTACTTCGGCACCACTTGGAAATACTGAGCCAACTTCGAGGGCCGTGGCTTGCGGCCCATCTCATCTGTGGTCTCTTCGCCACGGCAGGGGTGGGTACTGCGCAAACTGCGGCCCTCGAGGGAGCTCCCCTTCCGGCCACGATCGACTACAATCGCGACGTTCGGCCGATTCTTTCAAACACCTGCCTGAAGTGTCATGGACCTGACACCAAGGGCAATCCCTCGGGACTGAGGCTAGACCAGCGTGAGTTCGCAGTCGCCACCCAGACAGATAAAACGGGTCGGAAAGTCACTGCAATTGTCCCAGGGAAACCAGCTGAGTCAGAGCTGTGGAAACGCATCATCTCCACGAATCCGCAAGAGGTGATGCCTCCTCCCGACGCGATTCACCAGCTTACCCCCAGGAATCGCGAGGTCATCAAACGTTGGATCGAGCAGGGTGCTCCTTACCAACAANNTACCTCGCCCCCACCAAGCGCGAATCGCCAGCCACCCTTTCTGCCTTCAAGGGCAAGATTGCGCCGACACACCCGATCGATCGCTACATCCGCGGTGAGCTGGCTGCACGTGGGATCACTCCATCGGAAAGAGCTGATGGGCGCACGTTGTACCGTCGCCTTAGTCTGGATCTGACCGGGCTGCCTCCGTCTCCCGAAGAGATGCAGGCATTTCTCGCCGACAACTCTCCTGAGGCCTTCCGTAAAGCCGTCGCCCGGCTTCTCGCCTCTCCCCATTACGGGGAACGCATGTCGGTACCCTGGCTTGACCTAGTACGATTCGCCGATTCGACCGGTCTGCATGGGGACCAGCTCCTCAACAATTTTCCCTACCGCGACTACGTCATCAAGGCGTTCAATGAGAACAAGCCTTACGACCAATTCACCATCGAGCAAATCGCCGGTGACCTCCTGCCGAACGCGACAGTTGAGCAGCAAGTCGCCAGCGGGTTCAACCGGCTTAACATGGTGACACGTGAGGGAGGTGCCCAGGTAGGCGAATACCTGGCGAAATACGCCTCCGACCGGGTGCGCACCGTGTCCACCACCTGGTTGGGCTCGACCCTCGCCTGCGCTGAATGCCACGATCACAAATACGATCCCTTTTCGATCCGGGATTTTTACACGTTCGCCGCCTACTTCGCCGATGTGAAACAATGGGGCGTGTATCGACATTTCATTTACACCCCGGAGCCGGAACTGGCCCTGCACACAGATGACTACCCTTTTCCTCCCGAGATCGAGGTAGAAAGCGATTATCTCAAACAGCGCGACGCTCGCCTACGCAAAGAGGCGACCGAAGTCCAACAGGCCCAGGCACGCGCACTGCTCCGTTCGGCGGAAGGCCAAGCTCAGGTGGTCAATTGGACGCGCTCGGTCGCCGGCTGCATGCAAGGCGAATCGCCAGGCTGGACCGTCGCCAAAATAGATTCAGCCACCAGCACCAATGAGGTGTCCTCCCACTTAGGACAAGACGGTCGAGTTCGTTTCGAAAACCCGGCGCAGTATCAAGAAAAGCGTTACCAGCAAAAGGGCACCCGACACGAGCTTTCACTCCAAGTGCCTTCCCTGCCCCTGTCCCAGATTCGGCTGGAGATTCTTCCGGACGAAAGCCACGGCGGCTACGTCACGCGAGATCGCCGCGCGCTTTTTGAAATCGAGCCTCGCCTCTCCGTACTCCGCTCGGGACAAACCAAGCCCGAGCCACTGTCCTTAGCGGAAGCGTTCGCTGAATGTGAGACGGAGAACTTCTTCAACGGAAAGCCTCTCACCTCCTTACTGAAAGTTTGGCGCTCCAGTACGCGCCTCTCCCAACAGCGCCAGTCGGCCGTTTTCCAACTGAGACAACCTGTCGTCCTCTCCGAAGGCGATCGTCTCGTCGTCACGCTCGCTTCTGCCCCAGTCAATTTTCACCAGCGGGATTACGTGGGAGAAATCGGATCCGTCCGCATCTCGGTCTCACCCCTTGCCGCCGTCCCACCGGGACAACTCTCCTTGACCGCTGAAGACCGCGGCGCCTTTACAGCCACCGCCCCCGACCCGTCACAACTCGAGCGGCTCGCTCGGCTTTATACCACCGCCTTTAATTACTACCGCGAAGAGGCGGCGATTGAACGGCTACGCGATATTCTCGCCTGCAACCAAGGACGCGCCGCCACCATGGTAACGGTTTCCACCGAACCACGGATGACACGCGTGCTGGCCCGCGGCAACTGGCAGGACGAGACGGGCGAGATTGTTAACCCAGCTCCCCCTCATTTCTTACCGGGTGGACAGCTTTCGCCGGACTCGCCTCGCAACACCCGTCTCGATTTGGCTAAGTGGATTGTTTCCACCACGAATCCCCTCACCGCGCGCACCTTCGTCAATCGGATGTGGCAACAGTTTTTTGGCACTGGCCTGTCATCAGCGGTGGAGGACCTGGGCATGCAAGGAGAATACCCCACCCATCCTGAACTCCTCGACTGGCTAGCCACGGAATTCATGGAGAAGGGTTGGGACATTAAGCACCTGGTGACATTGATCGTCACGTCAGAGACGTATCAGCAAAGCTCACGGGAACGCGCGGATCTAAAAGAAATCGATCCACTCAATCGCCTTCTGGCCCGCCAAAGTGCCCGTCGACTCGAGGCCGAATTCGTCCGGGACAACGCCCTTGCCTCCTCTGGCTTACTGACGGAGGATATTGGTGGTCCCAGCGCTTCCCCGTACCAACCGCCTGGATACTACGAGCAGCTCAATTTCCCGCTGCGCGACTATATTGCCGACCGAGACGACCGCCAGTATCGCCGCGGCCTGTACATGCATTGGCAGCGTACATTCCTCCATCCCATGCTGGCCAACTTCGACGCGCCCTCGCGCGAGGAATGCACCGCAGCCCGCAATCTTTCTACGACACCGCAGCAAGCCTTGACGCTTCTTAATGATCCCTCGTTCGTAGAGGCCGCCCGTGCGTTNNTAGAACGCGTTCTCCCAGCACCCACTGAGCAACGCTTATCCCTCGCCTTCCAGTATGTTCTAGCCAGGCCGCCCACCGAGCGGGAGAAAAACTCCTTAACCTCGTTCCTCGAAACTCAGCGCACCGCCTTTCGTGAAAGGCCGGAGGATGCTCGGACTTTCACCCGGATTGGCCTTCGACCGGTGCCCAGTGACACCGACCTGGTGGAACTGGCCGCCTGGACTTCCGTTGCGCGCGCCCTGCTCAACCTCAACGAAACCATCACGCGCTACTAGCGCGTCTCGTCCCCGCGATGACGCCTTCCGACCTCCATCTCCTCCAACAGCGGCAGATAGCCTGGTCACGCCGCACCTTTCTGGGAAAGTCTGCCCAAGCTATTGGAACGCTCGCGCTCGGTTCCCTAATCAATCCCGCTTTGATGCTCAGCGGGCACGCTGCGCCCACTCCTCAGCGCTGGTCGGGGATCCTCGGTGCTCCGCATTTCCTTCCTCGGGCCAAACGGATTATCCAGCTGTCGATGGCAGGCGGACCGTCTCACATGGAGACCTTTGATCCAAAGCCCAAGCTCAACGCGCTTCACGGACAACCGTTCCCCGACTCGTTTACCAAAGGTCAGCAACTCGCACAATTACAGCACGAGCGTGGAGGGCTACGCGCGCGCGGGTCCAAATTCGGTTTCCAACGATGCGGGCTTTCCGGTCAAATGATCTGCGACCTGTTGCCCTACACACAAAAAATTGCCGACGATATCTGCATTGTCCGTTCTCTTCACACCGAGCAGATCAATCACGATCCTGCTCACGCCTTCATGAATGCAGGTTCGATCATCAAAGGTCGCCCTAGCTTCGGCTCCTGGATGCTCTACGGTCTCGGTTCGGAAGCGGATAATCTGCCCGGTTATGTGGTCCTCATGTCCAGCGGACCCGGTAACGACCAGCCGATCTCCGCCCGTCAGTGGTCTGCAGGATTTCTTCCGAGCAAATTTCAGGGAGTGCAGTTTCAAAGCAAAGGCACTCCGGTGCACTACGTCGGAAACCCAGACGGCATCTGTCAGAGCCTCCAACGACAGCTCATCGACGAGATCGCCGAGCTCNNCGCCGAAGAGCGCGTTGACTCGGAGGTGCAGACACGCATCGCGCAGTACGAGATGGCATTCAAGATGCAGGCCAGCGTGCCCGAACTGGCCGACCTGCGCACCGAACCCCAGGCCACACTCGATATGTACGGAGTGAAAGAGCCAGGCGACGGATCCTTCGCTTCCAACTGCCTACTCGCCCGCCGTCTAGTGGAACGTGGAACACGTTTTGTACAACTCTACCACCGAGGCTGGGATCATCACTCCGACATCGACAATAAACTGCCTGAAGCCTGCAAGCATGTTGACCAAGCCTCCGCTGCATTGGTCACTGACCTTAAGCAACGGGGCCTTCTCGAGGATACGTTGGTAATCTGGGGAGGTGAATTCGGTCGAACACCGATGGGCCAAGGCAGTGGTCGCGATCATCATATTAATGCTTTTTCTATCTGGATGGCGGGCGGCGGTATTCGTCCGGGCCTTACATGGGGCTCCACGGACGAACTCGGCTATCGCTACCTTGACGATGGCCAGCAAATGCATGTCCATGACTTGCATGCAACACTCTTGGCCGCGTTCGGCATCGATCACGAGCGACTCGTTTATCGTTACCAAGGTCGCGATTTTCGACTGACCGACGTGCACGGAAAAATTGCGCGTGGGATTTTGGTTTGACGACCACGCCTAACATGGGGCACCACCGCCCAACCTTAGATGAGCGCCCCGATCCACTCCCCAGCTAAAGCACCCCTCACTAATCGCCGACTCGCCGCCGTTCTCATCACTGCCTTCTTGGGCTGGATGTTCGACGGGCTAGAGATGGGCATCTTCCCGTTGATCGCCCGCCCCGCCTTGCAGCAGATGCAGGCGACGCAAGGCATCATTCCCACCGACGCCTACATTGGCCAGTGGATGGGCTACGTCACTGCCGCGTTTCTTCTTGGCGCCGCCTTGGGTGGCGTCGTCTTCGGCTGGCTAGGGGACAAGATCGGACGCGTCAAGGCGATGTCCATCAGCATTTTGTGCTACTCCCTTTTCACTGGCGTGATCTACTTCGCGCAAGAACCCTGGNNTCTGGCCGGAAAAGCACCGCCCCCTGCTCGCGGGTATCATTGGGGCGGCGGCCAATGTCGGTTTCGCTCTCATTGCGGTAATCGGACTGTTTTTCCAGGTTACCACGGAGTCCTGGCGCTGGGTCGCGCTGGTCGGTGCAGCCCCGGCTTTCCTTACGTTCTTCGTGCGTCTCTTCGTTCCAGAATCAGAACGGTGGGAGGAAACTCAAAAATCGCCGCAGGCTACCAAGCCTTTGCGCGAGGTGGTCACTCCACCGATGTTGAAGACGACCATCCTGGCGNNTTCGGTGCAATGGCTTCCTCTGTGGGCTGACAAGATGGCCCAGGAAAAAGCGGTGATTACCGCCAAGGCGGAACTGCCCGCGACGGCCGATGCGGCCGCGGTCCAGAAACGCGCCTTTGAAGTAAAAGACCATAAAGCCAAGGCCTACACTCAAGTGAGCTCGGCCATCGGCGCCGTCTTCGGCTGTTTCCTAGGAGGGTGGCTGGGTGGCTTCATCAGCCGACGCATTGGTTACTTCATTCTTTGTTTGGTTTCGTTGGTGACCTGCGCCTGGCTCTTCCGCGGTTTTGATTCCTACACGAGTAACTTCTTAATTATGACGTTTGTCGTCGGTGGTGTCACCGCAGCCTTCTACGGATGGTTCCCACTTTACTTGCCTGAGCTCTTCCCCACGCGAGTGCGCGCGACCGGTCAGGGTCTCGCCTTTAATGCCGGTCGTATCTTGGCCGCTGTTGGCGCCGTGCAGATGGGCGCACTCATGCAGCAATTCCATGGAAGCTATGCGCAAGCAGGCGCCGTCATCACCCTCATCTATGCTGTCGGTTTGGTGATCGTCTGGTTCGCTCCTGAAACACGCGGACGTAGGCTAGAATAGTCGGGGGCAGCTTCCGGCTAGTTTCAGTAAAGTCGATTGGGAACGGTGCGCCGCCTCGACCAACTCCTCGCTAACTTGGGCTATTGCTCCCGGCGAGGCGCGCGCGATTTCCTTAAACAACATGAGGTGGTGTTAACCGGGGACACCACCCGTTTGTCCGATAGCGCGATTAAGGTAGACCCCGAAAGGCTGCTTATAAACGGAGAACCGTTGGATCACCCGGACGGGTTGCTCCTCTTGGTGAATAAACCAACCGGATTGGTCTGCTCTCACGACGAGCGAGAGGGGCCCAATGTCTACTCTCTGCTGCCTGAACGGTGGCGAGGTCGAAATCCGCAAATCACCAGCATCGGCCGTTTGGATAAAGACACCAGCGGTCTCATTCTTCTCACGGACCTCACGCCGCTTGTCCATCGCTTGACCTCGCCCAAGCATCACGTGCCCAAGCGCTACTTGGCTACGCTCAACGGAGCTGTGCTCGAATCGCTGATCCCTCTCTTTGCAGCCGGTACCTTACTCTTGGAAGGCGAACGCGCCCCCTGCGCTCCTGCACATTTGGAGATTCTGGGAGAACGTCGCGCCGCCCTCACTCTCACCGAAGGGCGTTACCATCAAGTACGCCGCATGTTTGCCGCCCATGGCCTGACCGTTCTCACCCTCCACCGCGAGAGATTTGGTTCCCTAACCCTGAGCGGAGTCCCCGAGGGTCAATTTAAAGAACTTCCGCTCTCATTCTTCGATTGAAGCCTGGGTACGCCCTGAACTCTCCGCCTGGTGAGGTTGCCTTTCAGTTCGCGGCCCGTTGATTCGCGGAGATGTCTTTCTCGCACTCTCGCCATTACGCAGCGAAATGGAGTTACCGATGGGTACTGGCCCTGACCGGTGTGATCGCGGTAAGTGCAGCCTCAGCTGAAACCACCCCCTCAACGCGGGCAGCGCTTGCTCCTCTCGTGGTCTCGGCAACCCGATCCGCAGCCTCGGTGGAACAGCTTCCTATCACGGTCGAGCGTATCGGTTCGGAGCGGTTTCGCTCGTCCCCGGCTCTCACGTTAGATGCAACGTTGCGAGAATCGGCTGCCTTTAGCCTTTTCCGACGCANNCGCTCAATGATCCTTTCGGAGGCTGGGTCGCATGGTACAAAGTTCCCCGACTCAGTCTCGCCGGAGCCGAAATCGCCCGCGGTGGAGGTTCCGGTGCGTGGGGAAACGCGGCCCTAGGCGGAACGCTTTCACTCTTCAGCGAAGATTTCAATCAACCCGGAGGTCTAGGCGTGGTTACAGGCGGCGAGTTCGGAACCTGGTTGGGAGAAGCTGCCACCACCCAGCGCATCACGTCCAGAAGCGCCTTCCGACTCGACGCCGCCGCTTTTCGCACCGAAGGATTCTATANNTGCCCTCCCAACGCGGGGCGATCGATCGCCGCTTGGATTCCGATTATCAGCGGCTGCAGATCAGCTGGGAACAGCGTCTCAGCGAAAATACGACCGCCGTCATCACCGGCCGGACGTTTTCCGAAGAGCGCGGTAATGGAACACCACTCCAACAGAATGGAACGCGTGAAAACTTCCTCTCGACGACCCTTTCTGGCCGCACGGAACTGCTGCCTGCTTGGTCCTGGGTGAGCTACGTGCAGCGGCAGCATTTCAACAGTTTTTTCTCATCGGTTGACGCCACCCGCGCTACGGAAACGCCCGCCAACGATCAATTCGATGTCCCCTCGTCCGCGGCCGGAACCGCGTTCACTGCCCAATGGCTTCACGCCAACCGCGCAACCACCACGGCCGGCGCCGACGCTCGCTGGGTGAAGGGTGAGACGCGAGAAGCGTTTTCTTACCTGAACGGTCGCTTCACACGCCAGCGACGAGCGGGAGGAGAGCAATCCTTTGCCGGGCTCTTCGCTACGCATGATCGCCCTCTTTTTAAAGGGTGGTTCAGTTCATTGGCTCTCCGTTTAGATCATTGGGAAAATGCCCAGGGACACCGGCGCGAAACAGATCTCATCACTTCCAGTTCGGTACGGGACGAGCGGTACGTGCGGGATCGTGGCGTTGAACTCAGTCCCCGCTTGGGCATCACCGGTCCACTCGGTTTCTCCGGCCTGCGTGGCCGCGCTGCCGTCTACCAAGCCTTTCGTATTCCAACCCTCAACGAGTACTACCGACCATTTCGTGTTGGAAACGTGAATACAGAAGCCAATCCCGCCTTAAAGCGGGAAACGGTCGACGGGTTGGAAGTGGGCTTCGACTACCGAATTTCCACGGCCACGGTTTCTATCACGGGATTCGTCAATGACCTGAATGATGCCGTCGCCAACGTCACCCTGAGCCGCACTCCCACCCTCGTCAGCCGGCAGCGCCGCAATCTCGATTCCGTCCGCGTCCGTGGAATCGAAAGCACGGTCACCTGGGCCGCCCGGCCCACCTTGACCCTCCGAGCCGACTACCTTTTA
>DKKJ01000385.1:0-1804 GCA_002455175.1 Opitutaceae bacterium UBA6669 | reverse complement strand
CGTTGAGCGCCTACACGGCGATCGATCTGCAACTCGCCTATCGCTTCAACCGAACCCTCGAGTTTTTCCTCTCCGCCGAAAACACCACGGATGAAAAGATCGAAACCGGCAGAACAACCGACGGCCTCGTCAGCATAGACGGTCCTCGACGGATAAGAGGCGGCATCAAGCTCGCGTGGTAACGCCCTGCGGAGAGCTAATTACCCAAAAGCTGATCCAGCTGTCGGCGATCCCGCTTGGTGGGTCGTCCTGATCCTCGCTCACGAGCCAGCAGGTGTTGAATCCGCTGCTCTTTAGCCTTCTCCCACTCGCTCGGGGGAGTGCGATCCTCACAGAACGTGCTCACCAGAGGTGCGCCCACACGCGACGGGGGTACGGCCTTCACCACCAAAGTCCTCTCGATCAACCCTTTCNNCCTTGGCGGACTACGATGATCTCACCGGCGCGGACATCACGCGCAGGTTTCACAGCCAGATCTCCAATGGTCACACTTCCAGCCCGACAAGCATCGGAAGCCAGGCTCCGCGTCTTGAAAAGACGCACGGACCAAAGCCATTTATCGATTCGGGAGACAGACTCCGAGGAAGCCATTTAAGGGTGACCAGTGACCTCAAAAATATAAAACGCCGCGAGAACAAAGCTCGCGGCGGTTAGAGCCGACAAAGTGGAACCGAAGCGAAGTTACAACCGGCACCTTCACTACTTCTTCGTGCGAAGATCCTTCTTCATCCAATCCGAGAGAAGGTCCTTTTCGTAGCGGAGAGGATCCTGCCGATCGATCGTCAGACGCATCTGGAAGGAAAGNNAATCTCTTTCTTTTCTTCTTTGATCACCGCGCCCGCAGCATCCGTGATCTTGTAGGAGAATTTGAGGCGAGGTGGATAGATGTCTTTCACGATGCGGATGTCATCTCCACGCGGACCGCGCCAGGGTTCGTAGTCTCCTGCGAGGTCGATATCGGTGAAGTTGACGGAAAGCTTCTGGCCATCAGGCAGCAACTTTTCCGCCCGCTTGGTGATAAAGTCGCGAAACTCTTCGAGGGTAGCGTCGCGGCCTTTGTCCGACCCAAACGAGCTATCCTTAACGTCGGTGAATTTTTCAGGCTCAGTGAAGGTCACTTCAACCCGAGAAGAGGAGGTCTGTTTATCCGCGGCAAAGAGGGCTGCAGACCCCGCCAGCGAAAGTGTCAAAAGCAGTCGGAGCGTTTTCATAGGGGAAGGAGTTATTGGTTATGACGCATAGTAACGGGAAATGTTTCATCCGCCACTCCCACTCACCAATTTCTCCCTAGCCGATCGCCCCAGGCGCGTCTGCAGCTTCCCGAGCCGCTGCCCAGGTCGCCGCCAACGCCTCCTGGCTATTTACACTAGGCAAGATGTTTACAATCACATACTTACTCGTTGGCGTGTTGCTAATTTCCGCCGTGGTACCGATCGGCACAAGGACGTTGGCCTCGGGAAAGTAGGTCGCGACACAGCCTCGAGGAATTTGGTAGGGCGCGACCATAAAGTGATAAGCGCTCCGCTTCGTTCCTCCGTGGTGGTTGTGCAAGTCGACAAACTGGCCCGCCGCGAGGCCGAGCTCGCTGATGTCCTCCGGGTGCATAAAGACGACGCGTCGTCCACCGAAGACACCCCGATAGCGGTCATCAAGGCCGTACACCGTGGTGTTAAATTGGTCATGGGTCCGAATGGTCATCATGACAAAGGACCCCGCTTCCAGGTTTTCCTCGCGAAGAGGCGCCACCGTGAACTGCGCGCGTTGGGTCGATGTCCGCCAAGTCCGGCTGTCGCGCGGTGGGTTG
>DKKJ01000116.1:3647-11230 GCA_002455175.1 Opitutaceae bacterium UBA6669 | reverse complement strand
AAAGCTTGCACAGGCTTGACTCAGGTGGCGGTGCCTGGAAGAAGTTTCCTTTGCTCCAATTCTATTTATGGGCCAACAAACCAACAAGATCATCAAACGTAAACGCCGTCTCGCTCGCATTAAACGCAGGAAAGAGGCCGCCAAGAAGACCGTGAAGGCCAAGAAGTAACCTTCCCACCGCGGCATTTTCGCCGCGGTTTNNTTTCAAACGCGTGCCGGCCACCCTCAGGACCTGTTTCCATGATTAAAGTCAGTTTGATTTCGCTGGGCTGTGCCAAGAATCTCGTCGATAGCGAGATCATGGTCGGCCACCTGCACAAAGCAGGGATGGCTGTGATTCCCGATGCTGAACGCGCGGACGGGGTGATCGTCAACACCTGCTCGTTCATTGATTCCTCCAAAGAAGAATCGATCGGACATATTCTGGAGGTACATCAAAATCGCGGGCTGAAGAAGCGGCGCAAGGAGCAGAAATTGATCGTGGCGGGATGTATGTCCCAACGTTTCTCTAAAGAGCTCTCCGGTGAACTGTCGCACGAAGTCGATGCTTTCATCGGCCTGGACCAGGTGACCAAAGTCGCTCCGATCATCGAATCGATTTACGAAAAGGAACGGGCGCTCAACCCCGTGCCGGAAAATTTCGTTACGCGGCATTCCACTTATATCCCGGACTACGATACGCCGCGTTTCCGGCTCACTCCCAAACACTTTGCCTACATTAAAATTGCGGAGGGCTGCAATCATCCGTGTACGTTCTGCATAATCCCGCAGATTCGCGGCCGCCATCGCAGTCGAACGGTAGAAAGCGTGGTTTCCGAGGCTCGCGGTCTGGTAAAAGAAGGGGTCAAAGAGNNGGTCGCCGAGGCGCGCCAGCTGGTCGCCGAAGGAGTGAGGGAAATCAATCTGATCTCCCAGGACACCACGTTTTTCGGCATGGACACCTGGGAACAGCGCCCAAATCCACGCACGCCTGTTGACTCCAGCCGCGGGACCGCCCTGACCACACTCCTAAAACAGCTGAACGCAATTGAAGGGGATTTCTGGATACGCCTATTGTACACGCACCCGGCTCACTGGAGTGATGAGCTGATCCAGACCATTGCGCAGTGCCCAAAGGTTGCTCGTTACATCGACATTCCGCTTCAGCATATCAGCGACGCCATGCTGGGTCGCATGCAGCGAGAAACGTCGGGCGACTACATTCGTGACCTCATTCGTCGCATCCGTGCCGGTATCCCGGGGATCGCGATCCGGACCACCTTTATCGTTGGTTTTCCCGGTGAAACCGAGGCTGACGTCGATGAGTTGTGCTNNCTAAATTCGAGCGCCTCGGCGTGTTCCGTTACTCCCAGGAGGAGGGCACGCGAGGTGCTAAGATGGACGGGCAAATTCCCGCGAAAGTGAAGGAGGCCCGTTGGCACCGCGTGATGGCACTCCAACGGGAAATCGCCGCGGAGGTCAGTGCGAGCTATAAGGGCAAATCGTTAAAAGTGTTGGTCGAAGAACCCGGAGTCGCTCGCGGTGAAGCCGACGCCCCCGATATCGACGGACNNAGCGAGCTTCCCGTCGGTGAGTTCACGCAGGTCACGATCACGGGTCACCGCGATTACGACTTGATCGCCCTCCCTCCTGGTCAGGAGCCGGCCACTTACAAGGTGGCAAAACAGGCTCAATAGTCCTCTCCGCAGTTTTACCCCTCCCCCCTTATGCCTACCCCCTCGCTCTTGATCGGCTGGACCACCGTCGCTTCACGGGAGGTCGCAGAAACTCTAGCTAAAACGGTAGTCGAGCGAGGAGACGCGCTTTGTGTACAAATCGACGGGCCCGTAGCCTCATACTACCGTTGGCATGGAAAGCTGGATCAGGCTGAAGAGTACCGCTTGACCATCAAGTTCTTACCGCAACAGCAGACCTCATTGGAACAAGGGCTTCTAGCCACGCACCCCTACGATACTCCTGAGTGGGTAGTCGTGCCGTGCGTGCATGTCGGTGAAAAATACTTGTCATGGGCTCGCGCTTCCCTTCANNGTGATCGTTTTTAGCAAAACAGACTCCTTTTCCTGCCATGTCACAGCACAAAAGCCTCCAAGGCTCTTCCGGTATCGTCGTTAAGCGCAATGTTCTGAAACGTTTCGAACGTTTGGACCTGCTCAAAAAGCGCGGTCAATGGAATCCGGGAGATCGCGTTGTCGGTCTTCGCAAGACCAAGCCCGACGTCTAAACTGTCATTTGTCCCCTTCATTTCTAGCAGGCCCCTAAGGCCTGCTTTTTTTTCGCCCATCACAAATGTGATTCCCATGGTTTGTCCGATGTATCCTGGCGTCAGCGCCAAAGTGGTCCGCAAGTAGGAAGCGGATGCCAACCGCGCTTGACGGAACGGATTCCGGCCGCTTGGGTAGCCCTCGATCTTCTGCGGGCGTAGCACAATGGATAGTGTAGCGGTCTCCGAAGCCGTTGATGTGGGTTCGATTCCCGCCGCTCGCACCAGATCCGACAGAAACCTTTTATCGGTGGGGCTGACCGTCTCTTTCGTTCATAAGTCACCTCAGCGAAAGCGCTAGTGTACGTGTCGAAAACCGTGAGCTTGCGAGATTCGCTCGAGCGAACAGATTGATCCCATGTCGAAGGAGCGCTACATTATCGCCAAGCAAAAGTGGGCTGAAAAGCAGGTAGCCAACGGTTTTCGTCCTCGCTCGGAGCCTGCTGAAGGCCGTCTTCCTCCCGGACAACGTCTCACGGAAGGGTTCCCAGTTCTTGATCTGGGCGTACAGCCTGAAATTCCCCTGCAGGAATGGACCCTTACTCTAGATGGTCGCGTGGAGCGTCCCCTGTCGCTGAGCTGGGATCAATTCAACGCTCTCCCGCAGGTAATGGACCTGAGCGATTTCCACTGCGTCACCACCTGGAGCAAGTACGACTGCCACTGGGGTGGCGTTGCCTTCACCACCCTCTACGAGATCGTCCATCCCCTGCCGGAGGCAAAGNNAGGCCTTCACCACTCTCTACGAAATTGTCCAGCCGAGGGCGGACGCGAAGTATGTCTACTTCACCAGCTATGATGGGTACTCTACCAACGTCCCCCTCGAACAGTGTTTGGATGATGACGTCTTGATCGCAACGAGCTTCAATCGTGAGCCCGTCTCGCGCGAACACGGTGGTCCTGCCCGCGTCATCATTCCGAAGCTTTACGCGTGGAAGGGCGCGAAGTTCGTGAAAAGCATCACGTTTCTTACTGAGGACAAGTTGGGTTTTTGGGAGGTCCGCGGTTACTCCAACACCGCAGACCCGTGGAAAGAAGAGCGCTACGCTTAGGGTCTGACCGCCTAGTTTAGGGCACGTCCAGCGCATGCTGGTTCGAAGTGGGGACGCGTAGCGTTTTCCCATGGGCGACGATTTCCCAGCGCTACAGAGGTTGAAGGACGCCGTACCCCACCTGTTGAAATGGAGGGGCAAAAAATCGAAGTCGCTGCCCTGAGACGACCAAACGGAGTACGGGTGGTGAGCGAATCATCCATTTGGTATCCGACATAAAGAACACCCCCTAAACTATATATATAGTTTTGCTGTTAAATTGTTTACAACNNTTGCCACCTGCTAGCCAGGGAGGCGGTGGCACTTATCTCTCGAACATCGCCATGACGCCCATCCTCGACAGCCGCAAGCTGCTAGCCTTCACGACTCTATCTCGCGTAGGTAGCTTCACACTCGCGGCACGTGAACTTCATCTCACTCAATCCGCAGTCAGTCACGCCATCAAGGCGCTAGAGGACGAGCTTGAGCTGCGATTGTTNNCTAGCTCCTCGGCCGCGCCCTCTTTGCGACTGATACGACCCGTTAGAACCCGACGAGATCGCTAGGCGTGTTGGCGTTGAGAAACCACGCCGGATCTGAGATCGATAGCGATACCAGATCCCCTGCCGCTTCGGCTTGACGGAGGAAGTGCTGGAGTGACCGCTGTCCGCTACGCCGGGCCCGCCACCCGGCTTCCAGCCAGATTCTCGGAAAGATTCCAGCTAGTGGCTCATAAGCGCCATCGGCGTGTCGACCCACAACGCCTTTGCCGAAAACGCAGGATGCCTTGAGTCGCATAAACCACTCGGCTGGTAGCCGTGGTAAGTCGACAGCAAAGACCATAAGGTGCGAAGCCTGACTCTGTTCCCACGCGGCTAGTATGCCGTCGATAGGCCCTCCACCGGGTTCGAGATCAAAAACTCGGCTCACGTCTGTCGGCACCCAATCCTGATCGCGCCTGACTGAAATCCAGATTTTTTCCGCACCTGCGTTCTGCAACACTCGCCGTTGTCGTTCCCACAGCTGCTCGCCGGTTGCGAGACGTAAGCAGGCCTTGTCGGTTCCCATTCGACGCGAATAGCCGCCTGCAAGCAGTACAGCGTCAAAACTGAGCAACGTTAGATCGATTTTGCTCACGCGGAGGTCAGTTTTAACCGCTCTCGGGAAGGAAGGTAGGAAAGCTGATTCCGCTCGTCACCGGGATAGGCCCGGTCGTCTGCGCCAGATGCAACTCAACATTGCGTCCGCCCCAACGGTAAACAGCCTTCACCAAGCCAGCGGCTGCACAAGGAAGCAGAAAGACTGGTGTTGTTCCGCGCGCATCATCCAAAGCAACCCACAGTAGCGCTAACGCCACGGACTCGTCCACTGCGACACCTGGTCCCAGCATGGAATGGGAGGGATGCGTGCTACGCGCGAGCACTCCATGGAGTTTGCCTGATACGTCTTCGTACACCCATGTGCGCCAACCGCCCGCCTTCCCTGTNNGTCCTTGCAAACGCTCCTCTAGGTTCGCCAGCCTGCAGGCTTCATCAGGCTCCGCTAAGCGAACTCGGTCTACTCCCTTCGGGCGATCGCCCCGCAAACCGTTCGAAGGCACCGCGAGACTCACGTCTTGAAAAAGGCTGTACGGAATAAAACCGAGCCTGGTGTAGAGAGAAAACGAATCGAGATTGAGTGCGCTAGAAACGAGGCGAACGGGTTTCCCGTCCGTCTGCGCNNGGCACCGGGATCGAGCTCTTCGTAAACCTCCGGAATCAAACCGAAGGGGTCGGCGCTATCCCCGAACCTCGATCCTTGTCGGAGTCGGGATTCATACCACTGCACCAGCGAGAGGTGTAACAGGCTCGCGATCGCCTTATGATCTCGGGGAAGCAGGGATTCAATGAATAGCCGTGGTGAGGGCATAGGCGAAACTGAAGGGAGCAGAAGCTGTTGGTGGGACAAAACAGTCGACGACATCAGGATGGTGTCGCGAGGAAAATACTCCTGATGTCGCCGGGACCATTACATCGAAACCGCTCAGCTTCACTCCCGCTTTCTCCTCTCTGGGAATATATCGCGCAAGACCTGGCGCGCGGCGTGGTATCCACACATTCCATGCACTCCTCCACCAGGCGGGGTGGAAGAGGAACAAAGGTAAATCCCCTTGGCCGAAGTTCGATACGGCGACAGCCGAAGCGCAGGACGGTTAAAGAGCTGCCAAAGATCAATCGCACCTCCGGAAATATCCCCGCCTATGTAGTTGGGATTATATGACTCAAAGTCTGCGCATGACCAAACGCGCCGAGCGAGAATCGTGTCCCGGAATCCTGGCGCGAAACGCTCTATTTGACGTTCGATTGCCTCCGTTTGATCGAGTGTCGACCCCGCCGGGACATGGCAGTAACCCCAAGCGATATGGCGGCCTGGAGGACAGCGGCTAGGATCAGATCGACTCGGTTGAGAAAAGAGGACGAAGGGCCGCANNCGTTCAGCGTGATCTCCTTGGCTCACTTCAGCCTCTGCACGCGCCACTTCGGCAAACGTGCCCCCCAAGTGCACGGTTCCAGCTTTTCTCGCTTCTTCCGAGCGAAATGGCACTGAGTCCGATAGTGCCCAATCGATTTTGAATACACCGGCGCCATAACGAAATCTATGCAGTTGCCTTCGGTAAAGTGCGGAAAAGGCGGGCCCCGCCATCTCCAGTGCTTGGCGAGGGGTAACGTCCAGTAAAACAACGCGCGCCGAGGGAAGTTCTGACAGTGATCGAACCCACCAACCCGTCCTAATGGTGCCGCCTAACGAGGTGAAGTAGCTCGCCAACGCCTCGGCGAGACGTTGGCTACCACCTTCCACCAAAGGCCAGCCGCCTACATGCCCTACCGTGGCGAGTACGAGTCCGATGGCCGAAGTGGTGAGACGCGTAAGGGNNGGGAGTGCGCTGAGACCAAAACGCATCATGGCGAAGGGGTGATCTGGCCACCGCATTGGACCTAAAATATCCGCACTCAGTTTGTTCCAACGTGCCACCCACGGCTCGACCAAACGACGATAACTATCTCCATCTTCGCCCAAGCTCGCGACGGTGTCAGCAAGCCCTTCCATTAACACCGCAGCCTCACCTTCATCAAAGGGATGTGCGGCAAGGATCGTTGGATGAAGGTAGCGCAAACCGAACTGCTCCAGCGGGAGGGTGCGGAAAAAAGGAGAAGCTGCTGCCATGGGATGGATCGCCGAACAAATATCATGATAGAANNAGCTCCCTCAACCATCAAAACACTCAGACCAGCGCGTTGCAGAGTGATCGCCGCCGCGAGTCCGTTAGGGCCTGATCCAACAATGATCGCGTCATACTCCATGTCATTAAGAGGGTTTCGTCGCTAGCTAGGGGCTGCAAGGCGAGAGATCATTAAGCTTCGCAACAAAGCTCGTCATTCAAACCCCAGTTGCCTCGAATCACGTCGTCCTTAAACTCCTTTTCTATGGCTTTATTTGACGTTCTTCACCAAATAGCCCAGCAACGTTTTGTCATTTCTACGACGGACGGTCAGGCGGAGTTGGACTACAGTCGCACCGACAGGTCTGTAAACTTTAATCACACGTTTGTGCCCCCGGCATTACGCGGAAAAGGAGTCGCAGAGCTGCTGGTGCGAACAGCACTCGCGTGGGCGGCAAGTGAAAAGCTGAACGTGGAGGCATCCTGTAGTTACGTAGCTCGATTTCTCGAACGTCATCCCGAGCTGAAGCAATAAGGTGCGACCTCGCCGAGTGATCCCGCACTTCACTCTAAGCTGCAGCGAGCCTAGGGAGCAGTCGTTGATGCTTTGGGGGGCGACACCCGTGCGTTCACAAATTCCCGAAGTACCACGAGCCCACCCTCGCCCACCGTGCCGTGATTCAAGCCACCCATTTCGTGATAGTACACGTGGCGATGTCCGAGGTTCTTAAGCGTCACCGCAAAAAGGGCATTCTCTTCCACGCGGGAGAGATACTCAATCCTGTGGTCGCCGACGATGAGGCAAATGGGCGGGAGGTCTGCGCGTGCATGATGCAGAGGAGCGTATTCGTCGATCACTGGTCTGAGCGCAGGGCTCTCATCGCCACGAAGCTTTCTCACGTGAAAGTGGGTGGTGACTTGGCCGCTGACCGATATGATGCCAGCGAGTTCCTGGGGCGTTAGGCCTTTGGCCGCAAGCCAGCGGGGATCCATTCCGATTATCAAGGCCAGGTATCCGCCCGCTGAATGCCCACCCACAAAAACCTTCTTCGGATCGCCGCCTTTCTGCTCAATCGTCTTGATCACCCACGCC
>DKKJ01000116.1:0-3621 GCA_002455175.1 Opitutaceae bacterium UBA6669 | reverse complement strand
CATACTTGTCGGCGGTCGCGAGTTCGTCTTCCGAATAATAGGAGAGATTGGTGAGCGTGGTGTACCGCACCGGTTCCGACACCGCCACTTCCGCGTGCGTAGGCGTGAGCGCGGAGAGAAAGACCGCGATGATTCCAAGGAGATGGCCAAAAGTATGGGGTGATGTCATGACGCTGATACTGAGGTAAGTATCAGGCCACGGAAGATCAGGCGGAAGGTCGAGGGGAAACTAGGGCGCGCGCGCAGCATCCCAGGGCACCGTGATGTCCTTATTTCCGCGTCCCCGCGTTCGAATGGTTCCAACAATGCGATCCCCTTCCAATTTACCGTCATAATGGACGACCACCTCACGACGCCGCACTTTGCGCACAACGGTAAAGGTGACCTGATCATTTTCAANNCTCCGTGGTCCCGAGTTGATTCTGGATTGTACCAGTGAGCGTGGGCTCGGCCCACACTAAGGTCAAAGTCGCCTGCATTGAGCGACCTTGTGGCCCTTCCGCCTTCCATGTCCATTTTCCACTCGGATTTGCCGCCGGGGCCGCGCTCACCAGCGAAAGCATAGCGAAGACTGTCCATACCCACCTTATGCCATTAATTTTCATATTTAAAGAGGTTTACATCTATGAACGCGCCAAACGGCATACGGTTTCCTCAAATCGCGAAACCATAACTCGCCCGGCGCGTTCATAGAGGGTGAATAGCTTTTTAGACGGCATGCTCCTTCATTTCTTTTATCGGCTTCTTTGCCCGAGTAATTCCCAGTTCGGCGACGGGCTCATAACGTCGAGCTCATGAGCTTACATCACGTCACGACCGTGCAACTGTTCGAGCGTTTCTTGCTCGACGCCGTCGCTGCACCTGCAGGCTGGGTTTCGGTGAGCTACCCTAAGAGAAATTGCTCGGCCACGGAGTCGTCGTTTGATCACCCAAACGCCCCTGACGCATCTCTAGATGCACAGCTGGTAGAGCAAGCTAGAGATGGCGATCGCCAAGCTTTGGAACGTTTAGTCAACCGGCATCAGGCGGCCGTAACCCGACTTTTGTGGCGCTTCGTCCGAACTTCTTCCGATTTGGAAGACCTGACCCAGGATACTTTTTTGAGAATGTTGAAAGGCTTGGGCGGCTGGCGTGCCGAACAACCTTTCTCCCATTGGCTACTCCGTATCGCCGCCAACACCGGCCGCGACTATTGTCGGCGACAAGCTGTTCGTCGGCGATGGACGGTTGAGCCTGGACTGGAAAAAAACCANNTGAGGCGGTCGACCCGCAGCCCAATCCCGCAGCCCGAGCTGCGGCCAATGAGGTGAAAGCCGTATTGGAGCGTTTGCCTGCCGATGATCGTGCCCTCTTAACCCTGCATTACTTGGAAGGATGGGGATTACCGCAGATCGCCGCGCAGTTCGGTTGGACCCACACTGCCACAAAACTGCGCGCCTGGCGCGCTCGAAACCGTTTACGAAACCTCCTCTCAGACACCGCTACTCATGACTCCTCCTCCTGATTCTTCCTCTAACCTTTCCTGGGAAGACAAGATCCGTAGTGCTCGCTCGGATATCCCGCCTCAAATCAATTTGGAGTGTATCGTCGCGACGGTTCATCGCGACCCCACACCCTCTTCCCTCGGTTGGGTGGAAGACTTTTCGTCGCTTTTTGGCGCACAACGCATCCTTGCGATAGGATCGTTCGCCTGCTTGTCTTTGCTTCTTCTCACCTCCTGGGAGGTTGCGGAACTGCTGCCTTCGCTCTCGTGGGCGGAGATCATAAGCTTCGAACTGGGAGGTCGCTTGTGAAATCGAGTCATTGGCGTGCATGGCTAGGAGCCGCATTGATTTTTCTCCTCGGGGCGATTGTAGGCGGAACTGTGGTCACACGTTTGGGGATGGCTCGTTTGCGCCAAGCGTTGCAGGGGGGAGCGGTCGGAACCACCTTCGCGGAACGAGCAACCGACAGAATCGCCGACGATCTGATTCAGGAGCTCGATCTCAATGGAGAACAAGCCCGGCGCCTCCGTCTCACTCTCGACTCAACTGCCGCCAACTTACGGCAGGTGCGCCGCCGAGCCACAGTGGAGGTAGCAGGGGAAATTAGGTCCTCGCTTCAGCAAATCGGGGCTGACTTGCCCCCGGAAAAACGCGTCAAGTTTCGCGAAGTCATGCGAAAGCGATTTGAAAAGCTCGGGCTGCCTTCACCCGAAACGAGTCCCGATAAATGAACTGATCACTGCGACGAGCGGTACCAGAGATCGCTGCGTACCAGTTTCCCGCAAATCAACTCCTGTGCTTGGCGTACGAAGCCTGCCGATTGTAGGTGGCGGTCGATAGGTGACAGTTGACTTGCGGGGAGTGAAACCACCCAGCGAAATACCGTGTACATCAGCCAGAGGATCGCTTTAGCCCTAGCTCTTTCCCATCCCCTCAGCGGGAGATGAAAATCGGCATGAAGCCACCAGGCATCGGGGGCAGCATGCTTTTCGAGATAGGTTACCACTCGCGCACCCTCCGCTTGATCGAAGCAATCCATGACAAACGGAGTAATGATCGCGTCGAATCGGCCGGTGAGACGGGGTTCGTCACGAACATCTGCAACCTTCCACGTCACCCGACTTGAGTAGGCCGGGTATTTACGTCTCAANNCTCAAACGACGTTGAGCAACTTGTGTCATTTGTTCGCTGACCTCAATGACCACCACCCGCGCATGTACGCACTGGGGAAGCAAATCTTCGAGCGTTCTGCCGATTCCTTCGCCAACAATAAGGATGTGACGTGCCTCTCTAATCGGGTAAAACCACCGTGTGNNTTCACCGGCCAGAAAAACTTCCGCGACACGGTAATACCGCGCAAGCCGGTCAAAGCCTACAGCCAACGCCGGCGTCTCGCTAGAGGTCGATTCCACCAGAGCCACGCTATCACTCCGCCGGCGAAGTAGGCAACCGCATCCCACACATCAGGAGTGCCGCGGTGACCCAAGGCGGGGCCTAGCCCCTCGCAAACTAAAGTCCAAACCGTAGCATGTAACACCACTTCACCTGGAGTGGGCGCTCGGTCACTGATCCGCCACCCTAAGAATCGATGTATCCAAAGAACCCAGGGAAGTGCCGCAGGAATCAAAAGCAGGTCATTGAAATGGCCATGGAAAAAGCCCGAGGTCACGTGACTCTTAATCCAAACCTGGTTTGTGGCGTAAAGTCCCATGCAGACCAGGCAGAGACCATCTCGACCGTAGTCAAAACGGCTCACAGCAACGCCCACAAGAGGACTCCACTAAGTACGGCAAGACCTACGGGTCCTAGAATAAAACGCCATGAAGGAGGGAGAGTTGTCATGCTATAACGTTTCCGGAGCCCTGAGGAGACGCAACCCAATTGGCAAAAGGCCAAAAAAAGGAAATGCTTGAGAGTGGACTTTGCACCGGGCTACTGAACACCCTCGGCTCTTGACTCCGGAAATTGCACTTCTTCTCGGGCTACTCCTCCTCGCGCTTGTGTTCTTTTCTTTCGAGTGGGTGTCGGCGGATATTGTGGGGCTGGGTTTCTTAATCGCCTTGATCCTCACCGGACTGCTGAAACCTGATGATGCCTTCGCCAGTTTTGGTAGCGATACGGTGATCATGATCTTGAG
>DKKJ01000290.1 GCA_002455175.1 Opitutaceae bacterium UBA6669 | reverse complement strand
GTGATGAATCTTGAGCGAGTTATGTAGGTTGGCAAGTCCGAGGGAAAAATTGCCGCGCGTCTCACAGAGGTATGTGCGATAAGGTTTTGTCCTTTAGGGGACAAGCGACTGCGCCGATCTGAAGGTTCTCCCCTGGCCATGACTTCTGGGACCTCCTCATCGACTTCACCTTCCTCTCCGCTCACGGCCGAAGACGTTGTTCGTGATTTGCGCGAAATTCCGGGCTCGCCCAAAGTACTCCCGAAACTCAGTCGGCTCCTAGGAGATGGAAATTCGTCGATTGATGAAGTCATCTCGCTTATCCGTATCGAGCCCGGCATCGCCGCCCATGTCCTGCAAGTGGCGAACAGCGCTTTTTATTCCAAAGGCGGCCAGCGGTGCTTGGCGGTGGGTGAGGCGGTTTCGCGGGTAGGCTATGATCAAGTTTACGAGATGGTGATGCACGCGGTCGGTTCCCAGGTGCTGGTGCGTCCTTTGGCCGTCTACCACCTAGAAGCTGAAGACCTCTGGCGACGGGCAGTTACGTGCGGTTTTGCCGGAGAAATGATCGCGTGGGTATCGGGCGGTGATACAGAAACAGCTTATACTCTTGGTCTTTTGCATTTGATCGGGATGGTCGCGGTCGATGAGTGGGCGAGTCGCAATAATCCCTCCCTCGTGATGACGCCCAAGGGATTTCCCCGTTATTACACGCAAACGGAACGGGCGTTGCTCGGGTTTACCCACGCGGATGTCGGCGGTATTCTGCTGAAGAAGTGGGATTTTCCAGTCGAGATGGTGAATGCGGTTCGCTATCAATATTCGCCGTTGGCTGCTGGCAGTGGCTCGACGCTGGCGTGTTTGATCTACGCGACCAAGTGGATGTATGAGATTGCTTTAGGACAGGAAGGGGTAGTGGTACCCCCTCCGGATGAGCTGTGGTTGAAGCCCCTGCGTCTCAACACTGCTCGGTTGACCAAACTCGCTGAGGAGTTGAAGGAGCGTCGGCATGAGTTGGAGCAGCTGATGCAAATTGAGTCTTAAAGGACTCGAAGAGCCCGGATTTAGGAAATTCTGGACAAAGCGTTGAAACTGGTCGGGGCTGCGGTATGTCGAGAGCGGTCGTCTCTCCTCTCTCCCTTTTCATGATCAAAGCGCCTGTTTTCTTTTTATTGTTGGTGGTGGCCCTCTTGGGGGGCTGCGCCTCGGTTTCCCGCCAAGCAGTCCCGCATTTTGACCGTAATCAGGTTAAAATGGTGTTCGTGGAGCGGCGGTTGGCCGACAATAATAACGTGCGTGATCGTTTAGTGAGTGCGGTGCGCGAGCTTGGATTCGAAGCCGAAGCAGGACCGCTGACTCTCATGCCGGAAAAGGGGGTGGATGTGGTGCTTGGCTACGATGACCGATGGGACTGGAATTTTGGCGACTACATGGTCGAGCTCAAGGTGGAGCTCCGGAACCCACGCACGCAGGAGTTGTTGGCGAGTGCACTGGTGCGGCGCTCGGCGATGTTTGGAAAATCGACCGACCAAATGGTCAAGGAGGCGGTGGAGGCGCTCTTCCGTACCCAACGCAAAGCGAAGGCTTGATCCCGCTCGGGTGGGAAAATTCCGACCCCGTGCGGTCTGCGGCGGTAAAATGGCGCTTGTGCGAGGGATGGCGTAACCGATGCTAGCGACCGGCGGCTCATGTCATCTCGCGGAAAAAAACTTCTCAAGGCCTGGCTCGATACTCCGAGCTCGGGAAAAATTGAACTCTCCCACGATTGGCGTGCGCGTTATAATCCGCCGCTGGTTTTGATCGGGAAGGAACCGGTTCGTTGGAGTAGGCTTACGCGCGTTCCGGATTATCTCTTCGGGTGTGACAGCGCCTATTTCGTAAATCGCAACGAGGAGATCTTTTTCTTTCTNNATACTGCCGGGGCTCCTGCGGTTTACGTGGCGGGTGATTTCAATGGATGGTCCGAAGCGATTGGTGATCCCGAGTGGGCTCTCCAGCGAAGTGATCTGGATGGGGAAGCGGTGCTGATGTGGAGAGGGGCGGCGTCGGCGTTTTTTTCTCATCCGTGGCAACGGTTTAAATTCGTGACGGGAGAGGGGCATTGGCTTCCCGTGCCAGCGCATGCTCCCAACTCGATGGGCGACGAGACCGGGAACGTGAATCGCGTCATCGACCCGGACCGGACTGGGCAGCATCTTTTTCAGTTCACTTTGGATCAGCCGCTGGATTTGGCGGAAACCTGGAAAGTGGGATGGTCCGNNATGGAGCGGCAGATGGCCAGCAGGTGCCGTTGATGCCAGGGGCATATTTTTTCCATCTTTCGTCGGATTTGCCCCTGGGCGTGAGCGTTGATGGGTCAAGGACCTCCTTCCGCCTTTTTGCACCGCGGGCGCGCGCGGTGCAGCTCTGCGTGTGTCAGACCTTGGAAGCGCAGACGCACCCATTGCGGTACGAACTGACGCGGCACGATGACGTCGTGTGGGAACTGGAGCTCGATCAAAATCTACATGGCTGGTTCTATTGGTATCATGTGGAAGGACCACAGGATGTCTTTGGGCTGTTCATGCCCGAACATCGGGTTCTCGATCCCTACGCTTTGGCCACAGTGGGACGGGAAGGTCCCGGGATTATTGTGTCGCAGAAGTGGGTGGGGAAGGCCGATCTGCGCGGTTTTGTCACGCCAGCTTGGCACGATCTCGTGATCGCAGAGGCGCATGTGCGCGATCTGACGCAGTCGGCGCCGCTTCCTCTAAAACACGAAGAACGCCGCGGTTTTGCTGGGTTGGCGGAGTGGGTGCGTAGCCCGGATTTTTATCTGCACCGACTCGGGGTGAATTGTGTGGAGTTGCAACCGGTGCAAGAGGCCGACGCCAAGACTGTCGATGAGTACCATTGGGGCTACATGACGGTGAATTTTTTTGCTCCAGCTAGTGGATACTCGTCCGTTCCGGAATCGGCGTCGGGGATTCGTGAGCTTCAAGACGTGGTTGCGGCTTTTCACGAGCGCGGGATAGCGGTCATTCTTGACGTGGTCTTCAATCATGTCGGCGAGCCGGGCCACCTGATGTTCATCGATAAGTTGTATTACTTCGAGCAGGACAGCGCTGGTCAGCTGGCAAATTGGAGCGGTTGCGGAAATGATATTCGGGCGGACGCGACGATGGTCCGCCGACTCGTGGCAGATAGTTGCCGACACTTTATTCAAGCATTTGGTGTGGATGGATTCCGCTTCGATCTCGCGGAGCTGTTAGGAGTGGATCTCTTGCGCGGGCTGGAAGCTGAGCTCAAGGCGGTGAAGCCTGACGTCATACTTATTGCTGAGCCCTGGAGTTTTCGCGGACACATCGCCGCGCAACTGCGCGATACCGGGTGGGCATCGTGGAATGATGGATACCGGAACTTTGTGCGGGATTTTGTGCGCGGAGGATCGTCGCGCGGAAGTTATGAGTATTTTCTAAAAGGCTCACCCTGGCATTTTGCCAAATGGCCGGCGCAAACCGTGAACTACACGGAGTCGCACGATGATCGCGCGTGGATCGACCTGATTACGGAGAATGCCGGTTTCGATGGTTACCAGCCGACGGCCAACGACCGGCGTCGAAGTCATCTGATGGTCGCGATCCTGATGATGTCGATTGGCATTCCCATGTTGTCGGCAGGGCAGGATTTCCTTCGGTCGAAACGCGGCGTGAACAACACGTACGTTCGCGGTGACCTGAACGCCCTGGACTACACCCGACCCTTCCGGTTTCCCNNGACTTCTCCGACAGTACTCGCGGATGAGCGAAGGCTTTTTCCGCTTCTGGTTCGCCCCGGACTCACTCGCTGCTGCGACCTTGTATAATGCGGATCACTCACAAGGTGCAATCCGGCTGCTTTTTGTGGTGAATCCCACATTGGCTGATGCCACGGTCACGTTGGAGGATCTGGCGGTAGAGGGGACGAGCGCTTGGCGACTCGTGGCGGACACCGAGCGATTCATTGATGAGCCGGTGCATGGAATGACTCAAACGCTCACGTCCGAGTTGTTTATACCTGCTCTCAGTTGCGCTCTTTGGACGAGCGAAGTGTAGTCGGCTCTGTGCTCATCNNTGTGCTCATAGAAAAAGAGCCAATGGGTGGCGAGAGGTAGGCCGCCAAAACCCTTGCGTTTAAGTCGGCGGACCGTTTGGTTGACCTGCTCCGCGCCCATGTGGTGCGGACTCACCTGAAACAGCTCATTAACACATAGAAATCGGAGAGTCCCATGGCAGTTAAAGTCGCTATTAATGGTTTCGGTCGCATTGGCCGCCTCGTTTTCCGGGCCCTTGTTGAGCAAGGTTTGCTCGGCTCGACCTTTGAAGTCGTGGCAGTCGGCGACATCGTCCCCGCAGACAACCTCGCTTATCTGCTCAAGTACGACTCCACCCAAGGAAAGTTCGACGGCACGGTCACGTCCAAGAAGTCTTCCCCTGATAAAGCGGAAGATGACGTTTTGGTCGTCAACGGTCACGATATCCTGGTGGTTTCTGCCAAATCTCCCGCTGAGCTCCCCTGGGGCAAGCTGGGCGTGCAACTCGTGATCGAGTCGACGGGCTTGTTCACCGAAGCCGAAAAGGCCAAGGGACACATCACCGCCGGCGCCAAGANNATTTCGAACGCCTCCTGCACCACGAATTGCTTGGCGCCAGTCGCCCACGTGTTGTTGAAGGAAGGCTTTGGCATCGCTGAAGGTCTGATGACCACGATCCATGCCTACACCGCGACCCAGAAGACGGTCGACGGTCCCTCCAAGAAGGACTGGAAGGGTGGCCGCACTGCCGCTCAAAACATCATCCCATCCTCCACGGGTGCTGCGAAGGCCGTCGCTCTCGTTCTCCCCGAGGTCAAGGGCAAGCTCACCGGTATGGCTTTCC
>DKKJ01000199.1 GCA_002455175.1 Opitutaceae bacterium UBA6669 | reverse complement strand
AGGACCAAATTGAATGCTGTGTGGTGAGTTCAGCGACGCGTGCGAGGCGAGCCCACCGTCTCCGCTGTAGCCCTTTTGGCCATTTCCGGCGAAGGTCGTGATGATCCCGGATTTGGCGTCAATCCGACGGATCGCTTGGTTCATCATGTCGGCGACGAAGCAGTTACCCTCCCGGTCAAAGCGAATTTCATGCGGCTTGTTGAACGAGGCTTTGAGCGCGGGCCCGCCGTCTCCGTCGTATCCGGTAGCGCCATTGCCTGCANNCACGCCGAAGGGGTCATTGATTTTGGCGGCGGTGGCGGGCCCGCCGTCTCCGCTAAAACCGCGTTCGCCTGTTCCGGCGACCGTTTCAGTCACCCAGGATTTGGCCAGGAGGGAAACCGATGCGGTGCAAGACAGGGCAAGTACGAGAAGCAGGGATTTCATGGGTGAACGAGTGAAGGATAGAGCCACGCTCGCGGTTGGTGGTGAAAAAGCAAGGTTCGGAAAAGACGGTAGTTTGACACTGCCAGCGGCCTAAAGGAACGAGTGAGGCGTGGACAAGCCCGTCCAGCCATTCGCTAGCTTTGCCTACGTGATCCTCGCAAGGGCAGAACTATTTTTTTAGACGAACGAAACGATCGAACACCCTGGCAGGGAGCAACCAGCGCAGAAAAAGGAAGAGCCAAGCATGGAGGGGACCGGCGTAGTGCGTGCGTGGCCGGCGAGCAGTGAGGGCGCGCTGGACGAGCTTGGCGATCACGTCCGGTGGGCGGGCGAAGTGGTGACTGCGTTGATACCCGCGTTCGTAGGCTGCGAGGTAAGGCGTATACGGACCCGGTTGGTCGAGCACCGGTTCGGAAGCGCGCTGGGCGGCTTCGGCAAATTCCGTGGCGATGTAGCCGGGACGGATCACCACCACGTCGATTCCGAAGGGAAGTAGTTCGCCGCGTAGTCCATCCGAAAGAGCTTCCAAGGCGTGTTTGGTGGAGTCGTAGACGGACGTGAGGGGGCGGGCAATTTTTCCGGCGACCGAGCTGATATTGATGATACGCCCGTGGCCCTGTTTTCGAAAATGGGGGAGCACGCGTTGGGTCAGGGCGATGAGGGAAAAAACGTTCACCTCGAAATTTTGACGAAGCGACGTGACGGGAAGGATCTCCAGCGGACCGCGTTGTCCGTAGCCCGCGTTGTTGACCAGGGCGTCGATGTGTTTGAAACGCTGGAGGGCAGATTGGACTAAGCGCTCTTGATCTTCTTCTGAGGTGATGTCCGCCGCGATGGCGAGCACGGTGTTCCCCGATGGATCGAGTGATTGGGCGAGCGCTTGAAGACGGTCTACGCGCCGCGCGGTGAGGATCAGGCGCGCGCCTTCGCGAGCGAGCCGCCGGGCAATGGCTTCGCCAATGCCGGACGAGGCGCCGGGGACGACGATCACCTGTTCACGGAGAGGAGGCATGAGGAAAATCAGGCAGGCGGGTGGTGCTAGGGCGAGTGCTATTTGGGATTGAGCAGGATCTGACGAAAGGGATTGAGCCAGGATGGACTCCCTGCCACCTCAGAGGCGTCATGCGTGTGACGCTGCCACTTTTCTTTCTGTTGGGTCTCCTTCAGGTTGCGCGAGCCGACGTTACGCTTGCGGCTCTCTTCCAGGATCGGATGGTCCTGCAACGTGGCCGGCCGGTGCCCATTTGGGGGCGCGCGGAGCCGGAGGAGAAGGTCACGGTAAGTTTCGGTCAGCAGGAAGTCAGTACGACCACTCCTGCGGATGGACGCTGGATTCTTTATTTAGATGCCCTCGAGACTCAGGCCAATCCCACCGAGATGGTCGTTACCGGCAAAAATCGGGTGGTGATCGCGGATGTTCTGGTGGGCGAAGTCTGGCTTGCTTCCGGTCAGTCCAACATGGAATGGTCGCTGCAACGGGCGGAGCGCGGGGCCGAGGAGGTGGCGGCGGCGGATTATCCGTTGATTCGCATGTTTAAGGTAGAGCAGGCCGTTTCCGAAACGCCGACGGATACCATGAAAGGTGCGTGGCAGACGACGCACCCGTCGCAAGCGGGCGGTTTCAGTGCGGTAGGATATTTCTTCGCGCGCGATTTGTACCGCAAACTGGGCGTGCCTATTGGTGTGATTCATAGTTCGTGGGGAGGAACCGGGGTCGAAGCCTGGATGAGCCCGGCTGCTCTGGCCAGCGACCCGGCATTTGCGGTGGTCAACGAACGGTGGAAAAAGAACTTGGAGGAGTATCCGGCTCGCATGGAGTCCTATATGACACAGCTCGAAGCGTGGACGGCCGAGCAGGCCGCGGCTAAAGCGAGTGGACAGCCGCTCAACCAACGGCGACCGGCGGCGCCGGATGGTCCAGGAAGCAAACGCACGCCAACGGGGCTTTTTAATGCGATGATCAATCCGGTGCTACCTTATGCGCTCCGTGGGGTAATCTGGTACCAAGGTGAGAATAATGCGGACCGTGCGACCGAATATCACGCACTCTTTGCGTCGATGATCACGTTTTGGCGCGCTCATTTCGGCCAGGGAGATTTTCCCTTCTTTTGGGTTCAGCTGGCGAACTTCAATGCGTGGCATCCTCAAGGCACGCATTGGGCTGTCTTGCGGGAGGCGCAGAGCAAAGCACTCGCCTTGCCCGATACGGGGCAGGCGGTAGCGATTGATATCGGCGATCCCGTGGACATCCATCCCCGCAATAAGCAGGAAGTTGGGCGTAGGTTGGCGATGATCGCCAAGGCGCAGGTCTATGGAATTCCGGGTGATTTCAGTGGTCCGGTCTTCGCCTCGGCCGAAAAGGAGCGAAACGGAATGCGTGTGCGTTTTGAGCACGCGGTGACCGGCCTCATCGCACGCGATCGTCCCTTGCAGTCATTCGAAGTGGCCGGAGCGGATCGTATCTTTCGTCCCGCCCGAGCGGTGATTGATGGTGATACCGTGGTGGTGAGCAGCCCTGAGGTGCGTGATCCCGTGGCGGTGCGATACGCGTGGAGCAATGCGCCGGTGGCGAATCTCTACAATGGCGCTGGGCTGCCGGCGGCGCCCTTTCGGAGCGACGATTGGTGACGCTTCGCTGGGAAGGTGGTCTGGCTTAATTGGAAGGCGTTACGCTGGATTGCAGCTTCGCCTGCCTGCGGCAGAGGTAGTCAATACCGCACATTCATTTGAGGAGGGTGGGGGTGGTAATCGCTCACCCCCTTGCTGCCCATCGCAGGCGTGATCTGAGCTAGCTGATTAACGAAGGTTTGCAGTTCGCGTTAGTTGCTCACTTGGATGCAGAACCGAAGCGAGTAATAACGTTATCTGCCGCGGTAGGTTTTTCCCCTTGCGATGCCGGGAGATTGCTCGGGAATAGCGCCCCCTTTTTCTCATGCAGCTGCAAGACCTGACTCTCGAATCGATTGACGTGTATGGTGGTACTCAGACCCGGGTGAAAACCGATGATGAGGCGATTGCGAGTTATGCGCAGGAGATGAAGGAGGGAACCATCTTTCCTCCCATCACGGTCTTTTTTGATGGAGCGACCTATTGGTTAGCCGACGGGTTCCATCGCTATCTCGCGGCCAAGCGCAATGGGCAAGCCACGGTGCGTGCCGAGGTGCAGTCCGGAGGTCGGAGTGACGCCCTTCGCCATGCACTGGGGGCGAACTCCACCAATGGCGTGTATCGGAATAATGCCGACAAACGGAATGCTGTAGAGATTGCCCTGGAAGAATGGCCTGATCTGGCAAACCCGGTTCTAGCGGAAATCTGCAAGGTTTCGGTCGAGTTGGTGCGCCGTTGTCGGCAGGAGATGGTCCAATCGCAACGCATTACGCCTCCCAATACAGTGACCGGTCGCNNCGCGAGCCCCGTGGAAAGTCGGAAAAGTCGTCCAGTGAAGGAAGCGGCGGAGGAGGTGGCGGATTTTCCAAGGGCAAGGGGGATCCCGGTGCGACCGGTGGGACCAATATCGAGTTGGAGCGGGAGGCGCGAGCGATGATTCGCAAAGGCGAGATGAATCCCTTTGAATTGCCGACGCTGCTCACCGCGACGGCCCACGACTACGCCGAAACGGTCATTACGCTCTTAGGCACGATGAAGTCCGATGATCCGAAGCGAACCGAAGGATTGAACCGGATCAAGCGGTGGGTGGAAAAAGCGTTGGCCGGAGAGATCGAGGTGGCTGCGCCTCAAGCAGACGTG
>DKKJ01000028.1 GCA_002455175.1 Opitutaceae bacterium UBA6669 | reverse complement strand
CTCCGCACTAAGTGAAGACTACGCGGAGATACTTCCGCCGGAAGCGCAGCGGGTCCTCGGACGACTGAGCCATGCCAGCCAGCAGCTCGATGCGCTGACGAGAGACCTGCTCAAGTTCACTAAGCTATCCCGCCAAACAATTCAGCTCAGCTCGGTGGATCTTGATGCGGTCATTGACGATATTCTTATGCTCACACCCGCGCTGACCGCGGACACCTTCTCCGTAGATCGACCTCTGGGAAAGGTCTGGGGACAACGGACTCTCCTCCAACAGTGTCTATCCAATGTGTTCGATAATGCACTCAAGTTCAGCCGACCCGAGGTTCAACCGAGGATTCGAGTATGGGCGGAGCGCACACAGCACCCCTACCGTCCGGTCAATGGTCCAGCCACGGCTATTTTCAACCCAGCGACTCACCCCCAAGCCTCCCCCTCTCACTCGATAGAAGAACCCTCATCAAGTGTTTCCTGGCTGCGAATCTGGGTCGAGGACAACGGCGTGGGAATTCCAATCGAATATCAGGAAAAGATCTTCGGCATTTTCGAACGTATTGGAGGAACCAACACACCCGAGGGAACGGGCATAGGCCTAGCCATCGTTGCTCGCGCTATGCAACAGATCGGGGGAGTATGTGGGGTTGAATCGAATGGGAGCCAAGGCAGCCGTTTCTGGTNNGTTCAGACAACGCACTTCTATCTCCGTGGGGTGTGAAACCGTTGCACGTGTGCATCGCCCAGGTGGTGGTGGTTTGTAGGCTGCGCTATGAGAAACAGACGATCCGACGAAGTTCTGGTGACAGGGGGAACCGGCTTTCTCGGTCGAAAACTGGTGGAACGCCTCATCGATGACGGACGACATGTCACCGTGCTGGGTCGAACACCTCTTCCCGACGAACTGAAGACGGCCGGTGTTCGCTTCATCCAAGCCTCTCTTGACGATACTCAAGCCGTGCTCGACGCTTGCCACGGAATCCAAGTCGTTTTCCACACCGCTGCTCGGGTGGGCGTGTGGGGAAACTACGACGACTTCTATCGAACTAATGTGAAAGGTACTGAAGCGTTGATTGCTGCCTGCCAAAAGTCGGGCGTCAGACGCATGATTTACACGAGTACGCCCAGCGTTGTCTACAACGGCCAGGCACTGCGGGGGGAGAACGAATCCCTTCCTCTCACTCGGCGTTGTCCCAGCCCATACCCCCTCACCAAAGCAATCGCAGAAGCAGCCGTCCTCCGCGCCAACAGTGTCGCCTTGCGAACTGTGGCGCTGAGACCGCATTTGATTTGGGGAAGAGGGGATCCTCACTTGATCCCACGCGTACTCGCTCGAGCTCGCGCCGGAAAGCTGAGGATTGTTGGCGACGGGAAAAATCGGGTCGATATGGTGCACGTCACCAACGCGGTGGATGCTCACTTGGCAGCGGAACGAGCCTTGCAGGAAGACCGTTCCGCCGCCGCGGGTCGTGCGTATTTTATTACCAATGACGAGCCTGTCTTTCTCTGGGATTGGATCAATCATCTGCTCGCCGCATTGGGAGAAAAGCCCATCCAACGCCATATCACGCTGGGCCAAGCCCGTGCTGTTGGCGGTGTCTGCGAGCTGATCTGGAACGTATTCCGCCTACAAGGGGAGCCGCCCATGACCCGTTTTGTCGCCGACGAATTGGCCAAGGATCATTGGTTCTCGATCGCAGCCGCTCGTCGTGATCTCGGTTACTCTCCNNCTGGCACGGCTGAACTCGTCGCCCACCTCCGAGCCGTTCGCGGGCGTTAACCGTGAGGCAGGCGCAGGCATCAAAGAAGTTGCCCGGCAGGAAGCCCCGTTCTTAAATTCGCCCGTCCATGGTATTTTGGGAATTACTCATCATCCTTCTGCTGGTGATCGCCAACGGACTTCTTTCCATGGCCGAAACGGCGGTGGTGGCATCACGCAAGCCGCGACTGGAGGAAAAAGCTGCCGCGGGAGATCGTTCGGCCAAGCGCGCGCTCGACCTGATGGATCAGCCACAACGCTTTCTCTCGCTCGTGCAGTTCTGGCTGACCTTGAGTGGCATGATTGCAGGAGTGCTGGGCGGAGCACGTTTTTCCGGCGGACTCACCTCCTGGCTGGAGATGTGGTGGCGGGATTTCCCCTGGCTGGCCCAGCAGGCCCAGATCATCGCCTTCGCAACCGTCACCCTCGGGCTGACGTTTTTCATGCTGCTTTTCGCAGAGCTCATTCCCAAGCGCATCGGTCTGGCTTATCCCGAGCGGGTGGCCTCCCTGCTCGCTGGCACCATGGAAGCACTCGCTTAGCTGGCGGCGCCATTCCTACGTATCCTAGATTCTGCGACACACGCCTTCCTCGCCTTGATCCGTTTTCGTCCTTCACAGAACGCTCCGGAAGTCGGCAACGCGGAGGTGAGAGCCTTGATCGAGCGCGGCCTGCACGCGGGATCATTCAATCGCACCGAGCAACGCATGGTGACTGGCGTGCTGGAGCTGGACGAATTACCGGTGACGGCACTGATGACGCCGCGACCCAAGATTGTTTTTCTGAACCTGGATGATCCAGACGAAATCAACTGGCGCAAAGTCGTTAGCAGTGGCCACTCGCAATTCCCCGTGTATCAGACCAACCGTGACCACGTGGTTGGGATTGTCGCAGTCAAAGCGATCTGGGCGAACTCCGCTTTTGGAATTCCTACCAGTCTACGCAGCGTGATCACACANNAACTCCCTGAGCCTGGACACCGCAACCACCCTCAGGCAAGGCGGCGCGACGATGGCTCGTGGCTCATCGATGCCACCTTGCCCGTCGCAGAATTGAAGACTCTTCTTTCCTTGGAACAGCTTCCGGGAGAAAACTCCGGCAGCTATCAAACTGCCGCAGGCTTCGTACTCACCCGTTGCGGTCGCGTCCCTAAAGAAGGAGACTCCTTTGACCATGCCAGCTGGCGTTTTCAGGTGGTCGATATGGATCTCCATCGCATCGACAAACTCTTGCTCATACGCATTCCTGATGCCCCGGGCGCTGACACCAGTCAGACTGCAAGCACTCGTCGATTGGCGAGATAAAAGTCATGTCGGTAACGTGCGGGTAACTTTGAACAACTTCCGTTTGCCAACCCCCGCTCTTCGCGCGAGGGTTTTTGGGTCATGAGCGACGCATGCAAATCGATCCCTTCACCGGCCAAACTACCCGGATTCACGGATCCCNNGCGCCTGCTCGACCGGGAGGAGCACACCGCTCTTCAAAACGATCACGAGCGACGACTGGAAGCGCTCGCTCGCCTCCGCGAGGCAGCGGCGTGCGTCGGCTTCGGAACGGATCCGGACGACGATCTCGTCCTCTTCCCCGAAGACGAATTAAGTCTCCTCGCAAGTGCAGACGCTGTTTGGAACGAACTCCATGCAGCCATTGCGGCCTTTCGAAAATCACTCCCGCTGATCACGCTGGAGCAGTTTGGCTTCCCTGAAAACGACGAAGATCCGTTTGGTGAAGGTAGCCCGAAGTTGAAACGAATTGGGAGTGGCGTGGAGGCCTCCGCCTTTCAATCAGACGACGGCTCAATCTATAAATTTTACCTCCCTCGCGAGGGCGGTCGCGTCGGCGGAAGCTTTGAATTCGTGCGGGGCAATGATGAAGTGGCCTGGATCGCGGAAGCTAGTTTAGGCAGTTATCGCGACCTCCTGGAAAAACTCCTCCTCGTCATGGCCCTGCGCGGTATGCCCACCGAAATCGTCGGCATCACGCCGGAAGGAGTCATCGTCGCGAAACAGACTTTTGGGGAAAAACTTTCCGACGCGACGGACACATCAGATTTACAGCCCGCCGGGCTCATCCCCATCCCCGCCCGTTTTCTCCGCGCCCATCGTGATCACCCCAGACTGTTTTTCTTTCTAGGAAAACCTTGGCTCATCGCGGACCTCCACGGGAAAAACTTGGTGCGGGGCAATGACGGCACGCTACGTGCGATCGATCTTCTCGCCGCTCCTTTTCCCGCCCGTCTCCTTCAAACCGACCCGCTTTGGAGTGATTGGATGCAGCGAGTACGTCTCGATCCGCACGCTACCATACTCCGCAGCGTGGCGGATGATGAGCTGTAGTACTTAGCACCGTCTCTTACGCGTACGCTGCGTGACGACGCGCGAGAACGATCAGTTTTTCGCGATGAAATTCAGAACGTCCTCCGCCTGTTTCGTCGTCGAGCCCTTGTGATCAGCATACACCACTTTGCCGTCCTTGATTAAATACGCCTCACGCTGAGCGAAACGGACGCCTTGCTGCCCGAAAGCGCGCACCACTTTCGAATCCGTGTCCGCGATGAGAGTGAAAGGAAGCTTATATTTTTCTTTGAACTCCTTCTGCGCCTGAACGGAATCCGTGCTCACTCCGATCACCGCCACGCCTTTTTGAGTGAGCTCTTCATAAGCATCACGAAGCGAGCATCCTTGTTTGGTGCAGCCGGGCGTATCGGCCTTGGGGTAGAAGTAAACCAGCGTGTAGCGATGTTTCTTATACACGTCGCTAAAATTCAAGGTAGACCCCGTATCGGTCACACCGGACACCGAGGGTGCATTTGCACCCACGTCGAGGGTTTCAGCTTTGGCAAAAAGACTCATGGCGAAGGAGCAACCGAGCACTGCGAGGAGGCGGAGGCGAGAGATCATGGAGCCCTAAAATGGACCGGATAAGGCATTTCGGCAAGCTCTCCATGCGTTTCTGCCGGCAATGAATAAATCCCGTAGGCCCCCATGGGAGAATGCCTTACACAAACCACAGTTAAAACAGAGCTTGCGTTTGGCCGGGACTCAACTTTTGTAATGGTCTGTCGTTAGAAAACAGCGTTAGGTGACAGTATCTGGTGAGTCGTTAGCCGAGCGTACGCTTGGAGGATGATTTCGAAACCCGAAGGTCGGGAACGGACTGGCAGCGGACGGGGTGATTCTACGAAACATCAAGATGAGCAACTCCAAACTCTACGTCGGCAATATGTCGTTCAAGACGACTGAAGACGACCTCCGNNCGCGGTTTCGCGTTCGTCACCATGGGCACTGCTGAAGAAGCCAAGCTCGCAGCGGAAAAGACCAATGGCGTCGACTTCGGCGGCCGTCCCCTCACTGTCAATGAAGCCCGTCCAAAGGAAGATTCCGGCGGCGGCGGTGGCGGTCGTGGTTTCGGCGGCGGCGGCGAACGTCGTGGCGGCT
>DKKJ01000134.1 GCA_002455175.1 Opitutaceae bacterium UBA6669 | reverse complement strand
ACGGGCTGAAGCCCGGACTCCAAGCTCGGATATACGGCTACGAATGATCGTTTGGCTTTAAGTTGTCTTGCGAGGTGGGGGCATCAGGTAAGGCCGTTGGGTCGGGGGAGATGACCACGTCGTCAGTAGCGGTTTCCTCGAGGAAGTCCATTTGGCCGGGATCGACTTTCATGGATAGGAGCTTTCGGAGGAACATCTCCCGATGTTGCACACAGCGGCCGAGGCGCAAAACGGCGTCGCGATGTTCCTCAGTACCGTAGCCTTTGTGTTGGCCAAATCCATACCCGGGATGAACGCTTTCCATCTGGGTCATGAGGCGGTCGCGGGTGACCTTGGCGACGATCGACGCCATCGCAATGGAGAGCGAGCGCGCGTCGCCGGTCACCACCGGGGTGTGTGGGTACGGAAAATTTCTGAGGGCGAGTCCGTCGATCAGGATACGCGCGGAGACCTGAGGATGGAAAGACGCGACTTCCTCCGCGGAGGAAAAGAGGTCAGGCTCGACCGTGCGTTGAAATGCGGTCGGTGGATAGATGGCTTCCAAGGCGCGTCGCATGGCGAGCTTGGTGGCGCCGAGGATGTTGAGCTGTTCGATCTCGCCNNCACGTCAGCGAGTCCGTGAGTCGCGTGAATCAAACCTTGCCGAGCCAGCTGATCGAAGTCGTCCCACAATGCCTCGCGATCGGGGGCCGACAATTGCTTGGAATCATTGATCCGGCGAATGTTCGCATCTGCCCAACGGCTCTCTAAAAACTCTCGCGTCACCATCACCGCGGCGGCGATGACAGGACCAGCGAGGGCGCCCCGCCCCACTTCATCCACGCCAATGAGCTGACTCACCCCTTCGAGGTGCTTCAGATCGAACGCTCGTAACTGTCGACGCTTCGCCATGAGGGTGTTCCCGTCCGAAGCTTACCACTCCATCTTCGCTTTGGGGACCTTGAGCGGAAGTTCGTCAAGTTTGCCGGCCGCACTGACCACGTCGTAGGCGGTGCGGAAATGGAGTTTGGCAAAATCGCCGAGCGCTTTTGCACCGAAGCGTGAGATCAGCTCGGTCGCCTGGACATTGACCTTCGAACTTGCGCCTTTCTGCAGCTTTTCACCGAAGCGAAGCGAAAGCTTGTGCATCTCGCGCACGTACACGGCGCGAGCGACAACCGACGCCGCTGCAACCACGGGATCTTCTTCAGCCTTGGTGCGCATTTTTAGTTCGAAACCAGTCACGCCTTTGCGAGTGAGCTCACGCTGTACAAGCGGCTCTTTGGAAAATTGATCCAACAGTCCCCACGGCACCTGCCGTTCGCCCAGGGCTTGGATCAATGCGGTGCCATGGAGCCAGGCCAGCAGCGAGTTCAAGTTAGCGCGGGGGCGAGCCATCAACTCGTTGTATTTCGGCATCGAGCAGTAGCAGGTTTTGACAACGACGCCGTGGGTGCCGCGGATCATTTCGTCCATCTTCAGAATTTGGCTTTCTGCCATCTTCTTGGAGTCCTGAACGCCCGCTTTTCGCCAGGCCTGAATCATGGACGGCTGGGCGATCACCGTGGCTGCCACCACCGGACCAAAAAAATCGCCTTTGCCGCTTTCGTCCATCCCCGCGTGCGCTTCGAACCAATCGGGGTGGTTGACCTCGTCATAGCCCAATTTAGGCGCGAGCGTGATTTCCGGCTCGAGCGTCATGGTGACGAACTCCTCCGTCCCTTTACCGGCGATCACGACCTTGCCGCTCTCATAAGCCGTCACATTGCAATCCNNATCCGAGCCTTTGAAGGCGAAGCGAGCGTAGGCCACGTCAAAGGGATGCCAGCCGCGGCTAACCAAGGCCGTGCGCAGGCGGCCCATCTGCTCGTCATCGAGCTTGGCGGTGTACGTGGAGAGTTTCTTCTTGGAAGCGTCGGCAGAGGAGTCGCCGTCGCGTTGAGACTTAGGCATGGGTGGTTAAACCATGAGCATCGGCGAAAAGGCACGACAAATGAAAGCCTGTTTTTGCACCTGGCCTGCGTGGGAAATGAAATCCGTAAGTTATTTCTATGGAGCCAACTAAGAAACCGGGCGAACATGAGGAAGAATTCCGTTTTCACTTCTGGTTCCTCCTGCCTCGCTGACGGACTCGTGACATCTGCCGCCCCCACGCTGCTTCAACACCGGCGAGAGTTTCAAACTGCCCTTCTGGGATGGTTCGAACACGCCCAAAGACCCCTTCCGTGGCGGACACGGCCGTCGGCTTACCGCACTGTCATCAGCGAGTTCATGCTGCAGCAGACGCAGGTAAAGACGGTGCTGCCCTATTTTGCTCGGTGGATGGAGGCGTTTCCCGATTTTGCGACCTTGGCGGCTGCCCCGGAAGACGCCGTGCTCAAGCAATGGGAAGGTCTAGGCTATTACTCCCGAGCACGCAATTTGCATCGCCTCGCCAAGGCCGTTGCCTCGCTTCCCTCCCTTCCGCAAACAACCGAGGCGTGGTTGGACCTTCCCGGAGTCGGCCCCTATACCGCGGCCGCCGTCACCAGCATCGCCTTCGGAACACCTGCGGCGTGCGTGGATGGCAACGTGGTGCGTATCCTCGCCCGCCTTACGGCGGACGATCGGGAATTCCGCGATAGCGCGAGCGCCGCCAAAGCCTTCGCTCCCCTCGCTCAGGCGATTCTCAGCCCCGACAATCCGGGAAGTCATAATCAGGCGATGATGGAGTTAGGCGCTACCGTGTGTTTCCGCCAGAAACCGATGTGCCTGACCTGTCCCGTTCGCCCCTGGTGCGCAGGAGCACGCACGGGCAATCCGGAGCAGTTTCCGCGACTGGCGGCCAAAAAATTCGAAGAGCTGACGGTGCATCGCGTCTGGCTCATCCGTAGAGAGCAGCTCTTGCTCCATCGCGCGCCCCCGGATGCCAAACGCTTCGCGAACATGTATGAACTGCCGACCGTCGAAATGCTCGGGTTGAAACCGGGGCAGTTCACCGAGAAGCCGCCTCTGCTGAAGAAAAAACGGGGAATCACCCGCTATCGCATCACAGAACTCGTGCACGCACTCCCGGCCACCACGACGTTGCCGACGCACCCGGAACTCTGCTGGGTGCCCCTGGTCAACGTAGAAAAGATCTCCCTCTCTGGTCCTCATCGCCGATGGGTGACAGAGCTTCTCAAAATGCCCTCAGCCTAAACCCAGTACCGGCCATGACGTCACCCACCCCTACCACCGTTCTCCTCGGAAAATTCGAGCCGGCTGACAGCAAACGCCTCCTCGAGGCATTGGAGACAAACGGTATCGCCTTTGAAATCGCAGCTGATCATTCGGAGTTGTTGCGACCCGGCCGGACCGTGGAGATGATTTTGGGAACCTTTCCCGATGGCTCCAAGCTAGCGGTGTTCGTGAAGGAACGTGACCTTGCTGCCGCGCAGAACGTCATGAAGAAGGTCTTCCCGGAATTTCAAGCAGTGGTGCCCCCGCCGATGGCGNNGCGATGGCGTACAAGCCGGAAGGCGCTCCCACCGTATCGCCTTATCTGGTGGTCAACGGAGCGGAGAATACCCTTACGTTCTTGCGAAGTGTCTTCGGAGCGGAGGTGGTTCAACAAGTCCGTGGTGACGGAGATCGCACGCTGCACGCCGAGGTGCGCATCGAAGATTCGGTGATCATGCTGGCCGACGCCACGCCCACGTGGCCGGCTTTGCCCGCGCACGTGCATATCTATGTTAGCGATGTCGACGAGACCTATCGTCGCGCGCTTGAGGCAGGCGCAACGTCGGTGCAAGCTCCCGTGAAAAAAGAAGACACCGACAAACGCGGCGGTGTGAAAGACGCAGGCGGTACCACGTGGTGGATCGCCACTCAGGTGGGTTAAGGGATCACCTGCTCATCGGGGATCACAACCCTCCGACTCGGCCGCCCTCTGGCGATCAATCGGAGACGCTCGGTTACGGCAAACGCAAAGGTCCGTTTTCTCCCGCTGTTGGAGGCTTAGGTGTACGCCGTACCCGCCAACGCAAACTCCATCGTACCAAAGGCGATTTCAGAAGAGAGCCCAGATAGGAGACCGCTGCGTCTAAGCGACCGACCTGAGCCTGATGGTTCACCGCCACCAGCTCACGCAGACGCACCAGCTCTTGGCTCAATCCCCCCTGCGCTTGCACGAGCTTGTCGTATTCACTGCGCAACTCCTGCAACTGACTCTCCAGCTGTCGGCGAAGCTCCACGGCTTGTTTGGCGTCGGCCTGAGCCATGCCTGAGAGCCGGGCACTTTCCAACTGCAGCGTGAAATGGGCAGTCTGGAGACCGTGGAAATCTCGAAACGTTTGGGCGAGGGCCTGCTGCGACTTCTCTACTTCCTCGCGACTGAGGCGGGAGAGATTCTCGGCAGCAGTAGCGCGGGTCACCGCATCGGCTTCGGTGCGGACGAGAGATTGGTTGGCTTGTTCCAACGCCGCGGCGCGGGCATCGTAGGCTCGCTTGATCTCAGTCGTTGATTCCTGAAACGCGGCCAATTTACCCAAAGCGCCGTCCTTCTCCCGCTCGGCGCGGCGAAGATTGCTTTCGAGCAACGATAATTGTCGGGTTTGGTCAGCCAGGTCCTTTTGCAACCGATCCACTTCCTTGGCGCGCCCATCGACCAAAACCCCGAGCGCAGCAACGCGGGAGCTTGCTTCAGACAGCTCCTTTTGACGAAGTTCGTCCGCCTCGCGAACCGCGGATTCTGCACGGGCCAATTGCTGGCGCAGGGAAGAAATCAGTTGTCGCTGATTTTCCACTACGTGCTCGCGACCCTCCTGCTCAGGAGCAAAGCCCGGCTCTCCGGCGTCCACCGTGACGCCCTGGGGAGAGGCGTTTTCTAAGGAATCATTGGGCATTCGATTAAGAAGAGATGCAGAGAAATAGGTGAAAACGGCGTAACCGCAACCTCGCTTAGTCGGTGTGGGCGTTTAATGATTAATGAGTCAAATTCTCAACGCGCGGCTTTCACCCTGACCGTGAAATTTTTCGCAGTCGTTTGTGTGGAAATAAAACGAACCGCTTCCGTGGAGTTCTCGGCAATGGCGACACGCTGCCAAGGGGTTTCATCACCTGTTGCAAATCCCTGATTATCTCGAAAGATCGCACTCAACTGCACTGGGTAGCGACGATTAGCGCGATTACGGATATTCACGACCACCTGGAGACGTCCGTCCGCCAAAACGGAGTGTTGAATTCCCGTGCTGGTGATATCGTCAGCCAAATCCGGGTCGAGAAACTGGAGCTTTTCAGTCTGCTCCAGCGAGTACTTAGGAGAGGTAAGCATCACGCTTTCAGACGGTTGGGATACACATCCCGTCATCGCCAGGCCTAGAAAACAGATCACGCTCGAGAGCTTCACTCGGACCGAACGCGCCCGCAAACGCCCCTGCGCGTCGTACGCACGTCGGAGAGAATGAGGAAGGAACGCTACCATGAGTCGTGTGTTCTAGTTCGTGTAATCGGTCGGAACCTTTAGGGCGGTGGGCTGAGCGATTTGTTCCCTTCCACAAAGATTCCTGCCAGGACCTACCACAACCTGTGCTAACGGGTTCTGCCAATCCTTTCTCGCGCTAGCCCGTCGAGAACGTGCGGCAGAACGGCCTGCACGAGAGTCCTGGCTCAATCAAGCGTCCGCAGGCGGAGAAGCCAGCAATTGGGTCTGACGAAGTGCTTCGTAGCAGGCGATGCCGGCAGCTGTGCTCAGATTCAAGGATCGGAGGTCGGGATTGGCATGGGGAATAGTAAGCCGGTGGGTCTCCCCGATTTCGTTATGAAGCCACTCGGGCGCGCCGGAGCCTTCGTTGCCAAAAACCAGCCCGTCTCCATCGATATAGCTGGCCGTCCAAAAGCTCCGCTGGCTCTTGGTGGTGAAAAGCCAGAGACGGTGCGGGGCCACCGGACTGGCGCGAAACGAAGCCCAATCCTGGTGCTCGTGGACATCCAATGAGCGCCAGTAGTCCATTCCCGCCCGGCGGAGATTACGATCGTTGATGACGTAACCTAGCGGGTGAATCAGGTGGAGACGAGAACGGGTCAATGCACACATCCGGCCGATATTGCCAGTGTTCTGAGGAATCTCCGGGTTAAAAAGGACGATGTGCAGCATAAGTGGGCTCGTCGTCATCGGAGCAGGATTTCTGGCTGTAAAGCGAGTTTCTACGAACGAGGTCGAGTACACTCAGATTCTCTTGATTCCGTCCATGCAGGGAAGAGTCAGGCCGGACGCGTTTGGCGCTTGCCGAGTGCGGGCTGTCCCTGGAGCCTAGTCCTCCCCCAAGGCCCGTCGCTTCGAAAACCCCTTTTCGTTTTCTCATGACCTTATCCTACCGATTTGCTTCTTTCTCCACGGCTCTCTGCCTTTGTGTCGGACTTCTCACGGGCTGCGGAAAAAAAGCCGACTCCACCGCCGGATCCAAGGCAGAGGGTCCCAAAAAGCTGACGATCGCTGCTATTCCGAAAGCAACGACGCACTCGTATTGGAAAGCCGCGCAAGCGGGCGCTGAACGCGCCGCCAAGGAATTAGGCGTCACGCTCGAATGGCAAGGACCTCTCGATGACTCCAAAGTCGCCGATCAAATCACGATTTTTAATAACCTCGCGGCGTCGGGCGTAGACGGAATCGTCCTCGCCCCCACGGATGACCGCGCGTTGGTCACGCACGTGCGCAATGTGACCCGTCGGGGCATTCCCATCGCCATTTTCGATTCACCGTTGGCCGGTACCGCCGGAACTGACTTCATCAATTTCGTCGCCACCGACAACAAGCAAGCCGGTGCAACGGCAGCCGAGCAGTTGATCAAGCTCATCCCACAACCCGCGTACAATGGAAACGTTTTAGTGATTCGCTTCACTGAAGGGTCGGCGAGCACCCGCCTGCGCGAAGAAGGATTTCTCGCAAAACTCGGAGAGCAGCCCGCGCTCAAAGTATCCGCCCAGCAATTCACCGATGGTTCTATGGCGGGCGCGCAACGCGTGGCCGAAACGCTCCTCGGAAATTATGTGCGGAACAACCGTCTCGAACTCGATGGGATTTTTGCCTCCAACCAGCCCACCGCGGAAGGAACGTACAATGCGGTGAAAGCACTGCGCGACAAAGGCGTCGAGGTGAAGACCGCCTTTGTTGGATTCGATGACTCCGAGCTCCTGCTGCAAGGTCTGCAGAACGGAGTGATTCAAGCCCTGGTGGTTCAGTCGCCCGATCAAATGGGTTACCTCGGTGTGAAGTCAGTCGTCGATCACCTCAACAAGAAGCCAGTGGAAGCGTATATCGACACCGGGGTGACCGTCAAAACCAAGCGCTGACCAAGCTTGCTTTTCCAGCAGTGAGCGCACTTGCGGCCTCCGGCTCCGATCCCCTGCTCGTCATGCGCGGGGTGGAGAAACGATTTGGAGCCACCTACGCTCTGCGTGGGGTCACGTTATCCGTTGCTCCCGGCAGTGTGCACGCCCTGATTGGCGAAAACGGCGCAGGTAAGAGTACGTTGATGAAAACGCTTTCCGGCGCCTACCGGGCGGACGCCGGTGAGATGACGTTCGCGGGGCTGCCCTACTCGCCCAAAAATCCGCTGCACGCGCGCTCGCTCGGTGTGTGCATGATTTACCAGGAATTGGCCCTCGCTCCCGACCTAAGTGTGATGGAAAACATCCTCCTTGGGATCGAACCGACCCGAGGTCCCTTTCTCCGCTGGCCGGAGATGCGTACGACTACACGGGCTGCGCTCGATGAGGTGGGTTTGTCTCAGTTATCGCCTGAAATTCAGGTAGGAACCCTTTCGATTGCGGAACAGCAGCTCGTCGAAATAGCCCGCGCCGTCGCGGTCGGCTGTCGCATTTTGGTTTTGGACGAACCCACCAGCTCGCTCACTCAAAGCGACGTCCAAACCCTCTTCGCCTTGGTCCGTCGACTCAAGGCCAAGGGCATCGCTGTGATCTACATCAGCCACGCGCTCGAAGAAATTGAAGCGCTCTGCGATCACTTCACCGTGATGCGTGACGGCGAAACGGTGGGTCACGGAGTCGTAGGTGACGTGCCGGTATCGAAGATTATCGCGATGATGGTAGGGCGCGATGTGGCGGTAATTTACCCCCGCTCAGCCCGCGTGGCCAGCGATCCTATTCTCGAACTCACTGAAGTATCCGGCATCAAACTACCCAAGTCTTCCTCCCTGACCCTCCGTCGTGGGGAAGTCGTGGGCATCGCAGGACTCATTGGGGCCGGACGCACCGAAATGCTGCGAGCACTCTTCGGGCTAGACCCCATTCGATCCGGGCAAATTCGTCTCGGAGCGTTCACCGGATCATCCTCTCCGCGCGAACGTTGGCGTCAGGGCATGGGCTTAGTCAGCGAGGATCGCAANNGGGGCTGGCTCAGAATCTTTCGATCGCCGATAACCTGACGTTGACGAAACTAGAAGGGCTCGGACCGTGGCGCTGGGTCCGCCCGTCACGCCAACGCGCGGCCTGTGCACCCTGGATCGCCGCCTTCCCCATCAAGTGCCAAGGCGCGGACCAAGCCGTGGAGGACCTTTCCGGAGGCAATCAACAGAAAGTCGCCATCGCGCGCCTGCTGCATCACGACGGGGATATTTTCCTTTTAGACGAGCCGACCCGCGGAATCGACGTGGGCTCCAAAGCGCAAATTTACGCGCTGATCGACAAACTTGCGCAGGGCGATCCTGCCTCGGGAAAGCCGCCCAAGGCGATTCTTGTCGTTAGCAGCTACCTGCCAGAGTTNNCGGATCGCTGTGATGTCGCGCGGCGTTTTGAGCGACGCACAACCCGTTTCCGCGTGGACGGAACATTCCCTCATGCTGGCCGCCACAGGGCAAAGCTAAGCGTCGTCCCGCCTTCTCGTTTTAACGTCATGTGTGCCAAGCCCGCCGCCTCTCCCCAAACCGCTCGAGCCCTCAATTTCGCCGCGCGCTTGGCTGCCCTCCTTTGTGTTTATCTCTTCTTTGCGGTCCTGACCCCCGGCAATAAAGGATTTACGTCCGACGCAAACACGCAACTCATGCTGCAAGACATCGCGGTCGTCGCCATGTGTGCAATTGGCATGACGATGATCATCATTTCCGGCGGTATTGATCTCTCTGCAGGATCGACGATTGCCCTCTCGATGATCACCACCGCATACGTGCTGAATCTCGGACCGAAAGGGGCCGAGTACGTTCGCCAGTATCCCGTGCTCATGCCTATGGCAGCCGTGGGAGCCGCCATGGCCGTCTCGGGCTTGGTCGGCGCGCTCAACGGGATCCTGGTCACGTCCCTCCGTATCGTTCCGTTCATCGTTACCCTTGGCACGATGCAAATGGCGCGCGGCTTGGCCAAACTGGTGGCCAACGAGCAGAACATTTACCCACCCTCTGACGTCGTGGGAGACCTATGGATCGCCCGTCTCCTTGATCCGGCAAAGAGCATCCTCACCTTCCCCTTTCTTCCTCCCGCCGTGTGGATCGTGATTTTCTCGGCTGTGCTGGCGGCTCTGTTCCTCCGTTACACGCGTTTGGGTCGGCACTTTTTTGCGGTGGGGTCGAATGAAAAGACCGCATTGCTGTGCGGTGTTCCGGTGTTTAAAACCAAGTTCNNCTTCGAGCTTTTCGTCATTGCCGCCGTGGTGATCGGAGGAGCCAGCCTCCTCGGCGGACGAGGCACGATTCTTGGAACCATGATCGGCGCACTGATTATCACCATCCTCAGGAACGGAGGCGTAAAGATGGGCTGGCCGCAGTACACCCAGGAAATCGTGATGGGGGCGGTGATTGTGGTCGCGGTGGTCATCGACAACCTCCGCAATCGCCGACGCGCGTGAGTTTCAGGAAGCAAAAGACGCCTTCACGATCAACGCAGTGTCTCGCAGCCTATTCGGTGCCAGCTCACCCGTGAATCAAGAAGGCGTCTTGCCCTTAATCATCGGCTATTCGGGGCCGGCGTTTAATAAATATTCTTCAGTTCCGGACGAAACGGAGGCGTGACCTCGCGNNCCCCTTTTCGTCAAAAACCTAATGTCAGCGCCGGCGAGCAAAACGCTGCGCCATGCAAGCTTCGGAGCCTCGGGGATGGCGTGGGCAGATATTCAAGCCATCTGCAGCAATTCTTTCGTAAAGCTGGTGGCAGTGGCCGAAGTCGACGAAACCAAACTGACCGAGGTCAAAGCCTGGTATCCGGATGTGCGCGTGTATCAGGACTGGCGCGAGTTGCTGAGGAAGGAGAAAGACAATTTGGACTCGGTGAACGTCTCCACACCCGACCACAT
>DKKJ01000024.1 GCA_002455175.1 Opitutaceae bacterium UBA6669 | reverse complement strand
ACATTTGGGGCGTGAATGTCATTGCTGGCTTTTCTTTTGCGGATACCGAAGCCACGGGCGTTTCTTTCAGTGTGATCACCACAAAACCCGAAGCTGAGGTGCGTCATTATCTCGATGCCTTGAGTGAAAAAGCATGGAAGCTGCGTGAGACGGGAGTGGTGACCTATCCGTCCGTGACCGACGTGCTGGCGTCGTTAGGAACTGAGGTGAAGGGACCGATCATCCTGGTAGAACCCTCAGACAATATCGGCGGAGGGGCGGGAGGCGACGGGACCGGCGTCTTAAGGGCGCTCTTGGAGTCGAGAGCGCAACGTGCAGTGGTGGTGATCAACGACCCGGATTCGGTGCGCCGCGCCCAGGCAGTACCNNGGCTGGAAGTGGGGGGGCGCTCATGGCCGCAGGATTTAGGCCCCGTGGTGATGGAGGCTGAGGTAGTGTCATGTAGCGACGGTAAATTTGATTTGGAGGATATTCACAGCCATATGGCGGCTGCGGTAGGTCGACACGTGGACATGGGATCCTGTGCCGTGGTTCGGTACCACGGTGTCACTCTCTTACTGACCAGCAAAAAAACGCCGCCGTTCGATCTTGGACAGCTTCGCAGCCAAGGAATCGAGCCGACTATGATGACGTTTATTGGCGTGAAAGCAGCCGTAGCGCATCGGCGGGCGTACGATCCGATTGCGGTAAAAAGTTACTTTGTGGATACCCCGGGCCCATGTTCGAGTGACCTTTCGCTGTTTCGTTTTGTTCGCTTGCGGAGACCGGTCTATCCGCTCGATCCGATCCCCTAACAGAAGGCGAAGACAGGGAAAGAGCACGGTTCGAGCTTCGGAGCGAGTTGGCGCCTGTTGGGGATGAGTGAGCGAGGATTATTGCTTCGTGCGGCGAGGTTAGTGTAACCCGGAAAAACCGGCCTTGAGCCTAGTGTTCAAGTGAACACTATACTAACTTGTGTCTCACGTCTCGTCATCCTCGCATTCAGCGCCTGCTTCAAAGGGAGGTCGTCGCGGTACGGAATTGAATCCGCCGAATCGGTTTGAGCGGATCGAGATCGTGCCGGATCCGNNACTCTGAATCCGTCAGTCCGCGCACGCAGTTTTTCTTTGATTCGTCTGAGTCACTCCTCACCACCAACGATAGTCCTGATGTGGGCTTTAGCGTGGGATTGAATGCGTACCGCGGGTGCGAGCATGGGTGCGCTTATTGTTACGCGAGGCCGTTTCATGAATACCTCTGGTGGAGCAGCGGGCTGGACTTTGAAACCAAGGTGCTGGTGAAGTTAAAAGCCCCTGCGCTCCTGAGGGCCGAACTTGCAGCGAAAAAGTGGATACCTCAACCGGTGGCGATGAGTGGAGTCACGGATTGTTACCAACCGGCGGAGCGCCACTTCAAGCTGACGCGGAGCTGTCTGGAGGTGTTTGCGGAATTCAAGAATCCGGTAGGGATCATCACGAAAAACTTTTTGGTTACCCGAGACCTCGATCTTTTGGCGCAGATGGCCCGTTGGCGCGGAGCGGTGGTTAATATCACGCTGACTACGCTCGACGCTGAGTTGGCGGGCCAGCTTGAACCGCGGGCGGCGAGACCGGAGCATCGGTAGCGGGCGATTCGTCAGTTGAGCGAGGCGGGGATTCCGGTGGGAGTCATGCTCGCTCCAATCATCCCTGGGCTTACGGATCATGAGATTCCTGCGCTTCTGGGGGAGGCATTTGCCGCCGGTGCCCGCCACGCGAACTATGTGGTGTTGCGGTTGCCGTGGTCGGTAAAAGAAATTTTTTCCGATTGGTTGGAGCGATGGGTGCCGCAAAAGAAGGAGCGAGTTTTAAGCCGCATACGCGACCTCCGTGGCGGCCAGCTCAATGTTTCAGAGTGGGGTGCGCGAATGCGAGGCGAAGGTATTTTTGCAGAGCAGATTAGAGCTCTATTCCACGCGTCGGCAAGACGAGCGGGGTTCAAGGGGGACTCAGTGTTGCTGGCGGTCGATCAGTTCGTGCGACCTGGGGGTACCCAACTTACGTTTCTTTGAGTTCTCCGTAACTATTTGTATCCGAGGGCCGCTGCGAATCACCGTAGTCGTCAGGCAAGGGCGCCCCATGCCTCCATCCAGCGTTGCCCCCATGGCTTTCGTGACACCGCTGGATTATTGTCCTGTCTCAACTGAGACTGGCAGTCGTTAGGTTTGTTGCTCGTGGGTTTCTAAACATAAAAAACACGGTGACGGATGCTAACGGCGCGAACTGCAAAAAAGGAAAGGACACTATCATGTTAAGAAACACCAAAAGTCTTCATAATTTTGAATTGCGCGCACGTGATGGCACTCTCGGTAAGGTCAAAGATTTGATTTTTGATGATCTCCGTTGGACGGTGCGTTATGCCGTTGTGGATACGGGCGCTTGGCTGATGAGCCGGAAAGTGCTTATTTCGACTACGGCGCTCGCTGGGTCTGAGTGGGACAAAAAAGTTCTCGATGTGAACCTCACGAAGGAGCAAGTTAAGAACAGCCCCACGCTCGATACGGAACAGCCGGTTTCGCGTGACTACGAGACTACACTTAATCGTTACTACGGATGGCCCAATTACTGGACCGGAGTCGGCTTTGGGGTCGGAGGCGTGGCGGTGGCCGAACCCATGGCCATCCCTGCTCCCGAGCTGACGGGGCGTGGTGCTGCAGTGGCGGTTCCGGCGCCGACGTTAGGTCGCATGGCGCCCGGAGGCGATCCCGCTTTGCGCAGTGCCAACGAAGTGGCTGGATATCATATCGAAGCTCTCGATGGATCCATCGGCCATGTGGAGGATTTTCTCATCGACGACCGGTCGTGGGATCTTCGTTACATCGTCATCGACACACGCAACTGGCTCCCAGGCAAAAAAGTTGTGATCTCTCCGGAATGGATCAGCGACGTGAAGTGGAGCCAATCCACCGTCTATGTGGATCTGCCGCGCGAGGATATTAAGGATAGCCCTGAGTATGATGCTTCGAAGCCCATGAGCTTCTCCTACTCTGAGACGTTGCACGATTACTATGAGCGTCCGCGTTATCCCAAATGGGAGTGAGCCGAAATCTTAGCCAGTGAACGAAAAACCCACCCTCAACCGGTGGGTTTTTCTTTTGCAGATTTTGCAGAGCGTCAAGGAGCGGAGGCGGGAGCGCCGATGGTGAGCCGTTGCGCGTCTGAGTTTGCTTGGAGAACGGGGACGTACATCGCCTCGACGGTGGCGGGCAGTGCGCGATAGTTACCCGAAAATACTGCGCGTTGAGAGTATCGCAGCTCCCACTGGCCCGCTGCCAAGCGCGGGAGGAAAAACACACTTCGATCAGGATACTCCTCGCGGTACACGGATTGGCCGTGAGTGGGTTCGCTTGGGAGGGAAGCGGAGGAACCGAGCCGCCGAGATGAGGGGGCAAATGAAGAGGAGGAAGCAGAGACCGGCAGGAGTTGAGCGTCCCAGCCGCTGAGCGGGTTGAGGGGTTCTAACCCGGCGGGTTTGGGCGCGACGACCATGATGTAGTCGAGATCCTGAGCGGCGGAGAGCGACAGGCGGCACTCGACTTGTTCTTCGCGAAGAAGTTGAGGTCCGTTCGCTTGGAGTGGCTGATCGCGGTAATGGATCTGGCGCAGCAGTGACGGCTGGGCCACACGACGGACATAGTGGCGCGACAACGTGAGGAAGCTTCCCGCAGGTTGGGTTTCGTCGGAACGGACCCAGGTGCGAACCAGGGCGGTCAAATGACCCTGGGAGGAACCTGATGGCAGGGTGAGCCGAAGATGGTTTTCGCCTGCGCTTAGATTGGCGGAGGGAAGGGTGAGCGATTGCGTGGAGAACAGCGCTTCTCGGTCCCAGCGACCCCGATGAATGACGGTGTTGTTGAGCGTGAGTGTGAACTCGCCCGTGGGTGCCTGGATTTGGCCACGCGTTTTGACGTAGTTCTGGAGCGCTAGCAGTGCGAGCGTTGTGTCACGGGTATTCGTCCACCGATTGCTCTGACGGTTGAGCAACAACCAAGCGACGCCCGGTTCGATCAGCGGGTGCTGCGGATTTACTTTGAGGAGGACATCGAGGCAAGCCGCGGTGGATTCGACCGGTCCTTCTGAGCCATCCAGATACTGACCCGTGGCGCCCCATTGGGCGGTAGCGCCGTATTCGGCAGTCACGGAGGAGTGGACTCCGTTTTCCCGGTTTCTCAGCAGGATGGGGAGCTCTTGCTTACGCTTCAGGTGATAGGCGCTTTCAGTCAAATAGGCCAAGGAGCTGGCGGTTAGTTTTTCGCGTTCGGAGAAAACGGAGGTGAAGACCGTCTGGAGCTCTGGGGGGAGTGGAGTTGTGCTAGCGAAGGGGTAGCTGGTCACGGCGCTCAAGAGCCAGGCCGTCGTGGCAAGTGACGGCGGGGTAGAGTGCTTCTCGGTGAGAGTTCTCGAAACGAAGTTATACGTCGCTTCATGTAGCTTAGGTGGGACCTTTACGCCTGCGTTGACGGCAAGATTCAAGCCGCGCAGCACGTATCCGGTCATGTAGGCATCGTAGGGCCCGCCCGGCCACCAGGAGAAGCTGCCGTCCGGGTTTTGAGCTTCCTGCAAACGCTGGAGCGAGGTTTCGATGATCTGCTCCAATTGGGAAAGCTCACCCGCTTTTGGTGGAGTGGAACCGGGAAAGCCAGTCGTGCGACGGGCCTGCTCGCGTTTCTTTTGCAGCACGCGGTCAAGCTCTTCAGGCGACGCACCCAGGTCACGGACAATGCTAGCAACCAGGGCGGCGGGGAGAAAGCGGCTTACGGTTTGCTCCACGCAGCCGTAAGGATAGTCGATGAGGAAGGGAAGCGCGTCGACCAAGAGAGGCGTGATCCCAGGGGCGACTTGGACTTCGACTTGCGTTCGATTGCGATCGAGGCTGGGCGGAAGACTAAGGGTGGTCTCGATTGATCCTGTCTGGGTGCGACGGACGATCCCTGACGTTTGGACAAAACCATCTTCACGTACTGTAACCGACGTTTCCATACCGTCGTTGCCCGCCGCGCTCGCCGCTGAGAAACGCAGGACCTCGTCGCCAGGGGCTTTAGCCTCCAACGTCCAGGTTGCCTGCGCTTCGCTTTGTTCGCTGACCGAGCGGGAGTGCTGCCGCTCGCTTTTCACCGCGAGTGCCGTGGAGGAGGCCGTGGTTTCGAGGGAGAGATTGGCTTGGAGTGATTGGGAGGTGGCATTGACGACGGTACCGAGCGCTTCGCCAGTATCACCTGCAACCCAGGAAACGGGCGTGCGCAAACGCGCTTGTACGGGTAGGTGGGTGCGTACCTGAGCTTCGCCGTCACCGAACCGATCTTCCTTCGCAATGGCTTCGGCTCGCAGGCTCCAGCGGGTCAAATTGTCCGGATACCTGACGGACACAGTCGCTTGTCCGCGGGCATCGGTTTTGATTTCAGGCGACCAAAAGGCAGTGAAGGAAAAACGACTGCGGACGGCGATTCCTGGTGAGGCCTCGCGGGTCGCTGATCCTGAAGCGGAGCCTATAAAGCGCCCGGCACCGTCAGCGGCAGCGGAGACTTCGAAGGGACTGAGCATGACAGCTGCACTCCCTCCCGTGCCGAATGTACCTTCGGGAGATGGCGGCAGAGCAGACTCCGAGTTCACGCTCGGAAGAATCCAAGCTGGGATTCCGCTGGATTGGCTTTGTGCGTAGGAAGGGAAGGTAGGCGTGAGAAACGTTTCTACGGGGGAGCGCGTTTGGCCGGCATGCAGAGAGGCCACCGCTTCATCCGCTATGGCGAGGCTCACTTCGCTTTCGACGGGCTGGCCATCGCTGTCGGTCACCTGGAGGGAGACCTGAGTGGATTCGCCTGGTTTGGGATCGGTGGGTGAGGGGGTGATGGCGACTTTGATCAGATGGTTTTCGGTGGACACAAGGAGGTGTTCGGCGGCTTCATCGACTCCCTCAAGCGTGGTACGCACCTGCAGCGTCGCTCCCAGTTCGTAGTCCTTTCTCCAAGGGAAGGAGACGAACCCAGCGTTGCCTTGAAAGCGGTGGACTTGGAGGGCGCTCGAGTTTCCTCCATGAAGATGAACGAAAAGGTTGGCGTGCGAACGGGGGAGGATGAGCAACGCGCGCACAGGTTGGCCGGGTGTGAGGCTGGGGGCACACGGGATGATTCGCGGGCTCTGTTCGTTGTGGTAACCGAGGGCGGAGGTGGAGGCGTCCGCGACAAAAAGCTCCAGACTGGCGGCCGGGTGATCGTCTTCGGTGGGGTGATCGGGACGGAAGGTGGCTTCGTAGTAGCCGGCCGCGAGCCCGGGAAGGTCAACGTGGGCGAGCCCTGAGGCGTCAGTGGACACGACGACGGCGTGGCGTTCTTCTTCGCGATAGCGTTTTTCCACGAGCTCCCACTCGCCTGTGATTTTGCCGCGTTGGCTCCAGGGTGGAGGCAGAGTAGAGGTCGAATTCTGTTGGAGTTGAGCCAGCGTCCAAAGTTTTCCCGACCGATCGCGCCACACCTCTTCCCACTGTTTTTGAGTCACCGTAACGATCCCGGAAACCGCGGTGGCCGCATTTGCTCCATCGCGGGTGTAGAGCGCCAAGGAGGTTTTTTGCCCCGGAGCCAGGAACAGTGCGGCGGGAGCTTGAGGCATTCGAAAATCGAATACAGGCTTCGAAGAGAACGAGGGCGGTGGGAGAGAGGCGTCTTGCAGGACGGCGTCGAAGCCGTTTTCGAGGAGCGAGAAGGTATAGGTGGATTGCGCCTGCAGTCCGTTGCTGCTTAGATGAGCGGAAAGGCGAACGCGGTGGCCACCGTCCAGATCGACGGGAATGGCCAGCGAGAAGATCGCTGCGCCTGTGGCGTCGGTGGTGGCTTGGCCTCGGAGAGGAGCGGGAGGGCTGGAAGGGCCGGGAAGTTCTAGGCGCGTTTTTGACGGAATCCAGAACGGTCGGAAAATGGGNNCGCGGTCCATTCCACGGTCGCTCCGGCGAGCGGTTCACCGCTGAAATAGCGGGCGTTTCCCTGGATTTGAACGAGGCTACCCGGGCGGGCGTCTTGAATGTCGCGTGACGATGCGGGAGCTAAGGCAAGTTGTGCCTCGGGCGGACGGAAGTGGCTCACGCGAAAGGCGTCGATGGTTTCGGTGACCGGGGTTTCTCCATCGACGAATTCAATCACAAAGCGGATCTGATCAGGTCGGAGCGACGACGGGAGTTCGCAACTGCCGTGGAGACTTCCGGTGGCGCTGGGTTTGCTTTCCCAGGTGCCGAGAACGGTTTCGTCCGTGGCGGTGACCGCAGTCACTCGNNTCTCGAAACCGCTTGCGCGCGGTGAGTTTCCAGTGGGCTGTCTCGCCGGGAAGATAGAGCCCGCGGTCGGACATCAAGTGCAGGTCCCACTGGGCGGTGTTGGGCAGCCCGTGGAGGTAAAGGTGGGGAATGACGAAGGGGTGACCGCCGGCGTCGCCGATAATGAACGCGCTGGAAGCTCGTTTGGACGACGTACTTAGGGGCAGCGTGATCCCGGGACCGGTGGTTTCCGCGAAGTTGCGACGTTTGCCGTTCTGCCAGAAAGACCCACGAAGCGTGGTGAAGAGCTCGCCGGTCTGTGGGCGGAACGCGTGGAGCTCTAAGGTGTGGGTCGCTTGCTGGTGGTGGACGACGGCCTGGACGTCCGTGATGAGGAACCAGTGGGATTGTGTCGGGGCGGCGTTTTGTCCCAGATCCGTCACGGTGAGGGCGTAGAGGCCAGGCTGATACGGGCTGGGCAGCGGGACCCACTGTGACGTGGCCACGGAGGTGTCATCCACCTTCGTTGCGAGGGTCAATTTTTGGAGGAGCGTGGTCTCTTTGATTTTTTCGAGACGACGTTCCTGCGGTTGGTCCGACAACGAAATCAAATCGGCGAGCGATTCGGGCGTGAGTTGATGGAAGGCGATTTCCACCGACTGCGTATGCCGGGCGGTGAGGGTGAAGCCGATAGCGGATTGCGGGTCAAATTCGCGTTGGACGTCCACGTCCACCGATGGCTTTTGCATCTGAACCTGGATGTCTCGCAGCTGGCGAATCAGCGGCACGAGAGTGCGGTTGTTTTTGGAGTCAGAGGCGGTTTCAGTCTGTCGGAGTGTGTCGCTAATCAGCGACAAGGTGGCGGTGTAGAGTGCGCGCTCCGAGGTCACTTGATACCGCGCCGCTTGCCAAAGGGCCTGGCGCACGCGCGCCTCAGATTCGAGAGCGGTGCCGTGCGTGACCGTCACCGCGCGATTCCAAGCGTCTGCGATGCGTCGCTCGCGAGTAGATCCGCGGTTGAAGGATTCCTGCAGGCGAGCGAGGAACAGGCCGACTGCTGCTCGGCTATCGCGATCGAGGGGACCGGTCATCGCCTTCTCGAGCAATTGCTGGGATTCGCGCGTCGCGGTGTGGGTCGGATCAAAGTAGCCGTCGGTCAGGGTTTGTCCCAGGCGAACGATGGCTCTTTGAAACAACGGCCGGGTCTCCGGAGTATCCGGCGCATTTCCCAAGGTGCGGGCGATCGCGTAGACCGCTTGAAGCCGCTCCATGCCCCACTTCTGGAGACTGGCCACGTCGTGAAGTTCCAGCCAGAAAGTATCCGGAGTCGCCGTGGCCGGGATGGACGCCTTCAAGGCTTCGAGTGCGCGCGAGGTTTCTGCCTGGGTATTCGGTCCGAGGAGGCCGCCTTGCAGTTGTGCTTGCGTGGCTCGAAGGGGTGCCCAGCGACGCTCTTCTTCTGAACCGGCGAGGCGAAGCGCGTGTTCGTAAAACGGGAAAGCGCGGGCGTGCGAACCCTCGGCCGAGAACACCCGGCCTTGCTCCATCGCTTCAGCGTGGCTCGCGGGAAGCGTCGGTGGAGGCGTTTGCGCTCCGGCGACAGGCTTCAGAAAGAGAAGGCTAAAAGCAGCGACGAGAAATCCGAGCAGGGGAAGGGGAACTCGCATGCCTGAAGTCAGACTCCAGGTGAGAAGCCAGACAACCTCTTACCGCCAGCGACAAAAACGGCGCAAGTTTGATGCGTTTGGGTGGACGGACGCTGAAAATCTGAAATCTGAAAGCGGAAAGCGGAAAACGGAAAACTGAAATTCGGAGTGGGAACAGCGAGAGTTTCATCCGCCTTTCGGGCCACCGGTGTTAGGCGGCTAGGAACTGGGAGCGGCCGCTTTGGTGGATCCGGTTGCCGGGGCAGGGGCGCTAGGATGTGCCTCTGCTGGAGGTGTGGGCGGGGCGGGTAGGGATGCTTTCAACGCCTGAAACCGTTGGCGCTTGGCGAGATCGGCAGTGATACGCAATCCGTGTTCGGCGAGCAAGGCGGCGTCTTCCAGAAACCCATACTGTTGTTTGAGAAGCGCGGCTTGGTAGATCCAATCCGCACGTTTGACGAAGCGTTGGACTCCTTCGTCGACCACGCGAAGGTTTTCCGCGGTCGGTGGCGTTTCCGAACGCGACCAGACTGTGGCGATCATTTCGTAAACTTCCGGGAGCGTGGGCGGTTGGCCACGGGCGGTGAAAAGCGGAGTGAGGATATCGGTTACCTGGGCTGAGCTTAGCCGTCCCTGCGTGCCTTGGGGCGATTTCACGGCTTCGTCAAAGCGCAGTTGAGCCAACTGGAGGTAAGCGCGGGGACGGACCACCTTGGCCTTCGCCGCGGCTTCGAGGAATTTACGGGCGCGGGCGGTTTCACCGATGGAGAACTCATACATGCCTAAAGAGCCGAGGAGTTGGGGGTCGCGCGACCCGCGGATGTAAGGAGCAATCAGGGCGTCACGCGCGGCCGCTTTGTTGCCTGCCATGCGCAAGGCTTCACCTTTGATGCGTCCGACTTCAGCTTCAGTGGCATCGCGAAAAACCGGCTTGGAGGGAGGTTCAAGCTTCTCGCCTTTTTTGGCCTGGAACACGACCGCCTTGTAGACAGTGAAGTCCACATAGCCGCGGATCTCCATCGNNCGTGAGGAGGTTTTTCTGGTACTTGCCTTGGTTGCCGTAGAGGCAGAGATGCACGAAAGCGTAAGACTGTTTGGACCACACGCTTCCCAGCGGATTGCGCGCGATGGTGGAATCGGCGGTGACGCTGAACATCTCCTGTAAGTCCATTAGTTTCCGACGGTGCAGGAAGCGGTTGAAATCGCGGTCTTCAATCACGCCGCCGATGGAGGTTTCATTCGGGTCCTCCAGTTTACCGATCACGATCCGGGTGGGTGAAAACTCCATCCGCATGAAGATCTGAGAAATCCCTTCTTCCATCCAAGCGGGGAGACGTGGCTGGGACTGGGCCAGAACGAAACGGATGTACTCACGGTAGAGCTGACGATAGTGGTCGACCACGAAGTCGGGCAGTCCGCCGAAGAGGGTGGAACTGGTGTCGTCTGAGGTAGGATCGAGGGCGCCGGCCTGCGCAGCCATCGCTTCGAGTCCCTCTTGGGTGACCAGATTGAGATTCGTGGTTTGCAGATCGATGATGATCGCGGAGGTTTCACCGTCGCGCAGATTGAGGCTGATGGCGCCGGTGTCAGGGCTCACATCAATGGTCGGCATGAACGGATCGAACTTATTACCTTTGCCGGCCAGGATCAGCGATGCAGGCACCGCTGAAGGAATGTTGGCGGGTGGCCAAGCGCGGACCAAGGCTTGGTGGAAGCGCTGGAAGTCCTCCACCAGACGTTGAGTGGTGCGATTGGAACTATTCGAAAGGACCTCAAAGCCTTCGATCCGAGCGTAACGCCAGGCTTCGGGCTCGGGGAGAACGCGAGAATCTTGGACTGTGAACGTGGGAAGCTCGACCGCCGCATCCTCTTGGGGAGTCGCGGCGGAGGCGGTTTGAGCTCCCGCAAAGGGTGCCAGCACGGTCAGGAAGACCATCGCGGCGAGCAGCAAGAAAGGGTTATTCTGATCAGCGAGCCGGTGCAGGAAGCAGAAAGATCTCATGGTTGAGGGGAACAGGTGGTTGGCAGCNNCCGAGATGGCAAAATAACTGCAGGTTGTTAGCGGGCGCGTCAAAACAGAAAGTCGAAAAGACGGCAGAAAGGACTGTGAGGGAGTCACTGGACCGAACGTTTTTCTGGACCTGCGGTCCTCTCCTGCGTCTCCTTTTTGCTATGCGGCCCCTGGTGATCATCCTCTTGGCGCTTTCACTGGCAGGGAATGTGGCCTGGGTGATTCATCGGGTCGGAAAAAGTGAGGCAACGGCGCTTTCCGAGAAGGAAAACAGCGAGCGTGCGGGTACTGACGAGGCTCAACGTGACGCGGTTACCGAAAAAAGATCACACCGTTCGGCGGGTGAGTTCGATGGTCCGCGGACCGGCGTGGTTTGGCGCGAGCCGAGCGCAGGGGAGTCTCTGACCTCGAGTGATTTAAAGAGCTTGGTCAGGCGCCTCCAGGAGGCGGGATTTCCCCGTCACGTCATTCGTGCGGTGGTGTACGCGGAGGTCAATGAGCGGTTTGCCGCCCGTCAGGCGGCGTTGCGGCAGCAGGGGAATCAGGATGTTTACTGGTCGAACCCGCGGCGCATGCTCATGGACACCTCGCAAGTTGCAGCCAACCGGGCGCTCAATTTAGAGCGCAGTCAGTTGGTGAAAGAGGTTCTGGGTGATCTCGGCCCGGACGACAATCCCTTGGCTGAGTCGTTTCGACGACGGCAGTATGGGGATCTCGACGGAGACAAGGTTCAGCAACTGGAGCAGGTGTTGAATGACTATAACGAATTGCGATCAGAGATTTACGCGTCTGCGCAGGGTATGCTTCTCCCGGAGGATCAAGAAAAACTCGCTTACCTCGAACGCGAGCAGCGAGCGGATATCGAGCAACTGCTTACGCCGAAAGAGCGAGAAGAGTATGCGTTGCGTTCTAGCGCTCTGGCCAACCAGATCCGCTCCCGGTTTCAGGGGTTTGAAGCGACAGAGGACGAGTATCGGGCTATCTACGCCGCGGTGAGAGCGGCTGGCTTGGGAGAGACAATGACCGGAGGTCCCACCTCTCCCGAGGCGGCACGGGCGCAGGAGGCGCAGGTGGCAGCGGCGATTCAGGCCACCCTTTCGCCGGAGCGTTTGGCAGAGTTCCAGCGAGGCAGTGACCCGCGTTATGCCGCCGCTCTGCGTTTGACGTCCCGCCTTAACTTGCCGGCGACCGCAGCAAGCGAATTGCTCGGAATTCAAAGTCAGGCACTAGAGAGGGCGACGCAATTGCAGGCCGACCCGCAGCTCACTCCCGAGCAGAAGGCAGCACAGCTCCAGCTCATCACGTCGCAGACCGAACAGCAGATTAGCCAGGCTCTCGGTGGTAATCGAGGGTTGGAGGCGTATCGCCTTTATGGGGGACAGTGGCTTAACAGCCTGAAAGTCCCCACTCCCCGGCCCCGCTAGACGAGGGCATTCTTACCGCGGCGGATTTGTTACTTTTTGCGAGAGGCGCTTGAGTGCTCATCCGACTCCTTTTAGGCTACAGAGGTGGTAGCACTTTCGATCCTTAATCGCTCCCTCTTCTGGGGCTTGCTGGTCACGAGCTTAACGCTGTTTTTTCCTGTGATACTGACTGCGCAAGAATCATCAGAGCCAAGTGACGATCCTTACCTGTGGTTGGAGGAAGTGGATTCCTCGCGGGCTCTCACCTGGGTGCGTGAGCAAAATGCGGTGACCCAGAAAGAGCTCGAGGGCAAACCCGGCTTTGCGGATCTGCGGGATCGACTTCTCGCGATCTACGATTCTTCGGATCGGATTCCCTTCGTGTCCAAGTACGGTCCGTACCTGTACAATTTCTGGCGCGATGCTGCTCGTCCCAAAGGCGTGTGGCGACGCGCGACGCCGGACGAGTATCGCAAAGAGCAACCGGCCTGGGAGGTTGTCCTCGATCTCGATGCCCTGGCTCGCGATGAAGGGGAGAACTGGGTGTGGAAAGGGGTGGACGTCCTGGAGCCTCTCGCGGAACGTGCGCTGGTATCGCTCTCGCGTGGAGGCGCTGACGCTGCAGTGATTCGAGAGTTTGATTTGGGTACGAAGGCATTCGTGCCAAACGGTTTTACTCTGCCCGAAGCGAAGAGTGATGTCTCCTGGTTAGATCAGGATACGCTTTATGTGGGCACGGCTTGGGGGCCTGACACCCTGACTAAGTCAGGCTACCCACGCATTGTGAAACGGTGGCGCCGCGGTACTCCGCTCGCGGAGGCGGCGGTAGTCTGGGAAGGCAAGGATACGGATGTCTCGGTTCGGTCTTTCGTCACGCGAGAACCGGGTTATACACGGGAGTTTATCTGGCGGGCGCTGACCTTTTTCACCTCTGAGGTTCATCTCCGCGTGGGAGATTCTTGGGTCAAACTCGAGGTGCCTGAAGACGCGCGTCCGGGGACGTATCGTGATCACGTGACCGTGCGCTTGCGTTCGGAGTGGACCGTGGGCGGCAGGACGTATCCAGCCGGGGCGTACCTCGCCATGCCGTTGAATCGATTTTTAGCTGGGGAACGCGCGTTTGATCAATTGTACACGCCCGGTCCACGAACCGCTTTGCAAAGCGTGGTGCAAACGAGGCATGCCTTGATTATCAACGAACTTGATCAGGTGCAGAATCGATTAAGCGAGCTTCGCTTGGTTGAGGGAGCGTGGCAGAACCGTCCTATTCCTACACCCGAATTTGGCGCGATTGGAGTGGGTGCGTGGGATCGATTCGAGTCAGACGATTTTTTTCTGACGTTCACCGACTTTTTGACTCCGACCAGTCTTTATTTGGGGTCGCTGGGCAAGGCTGACCGGGTTCTCCTGAAACAACAGCCTGCCTACTTTGATGCGAGCGGATTGGAGATCGCGCAGCACGAGGCGGTGTCGGCTGACGGTACGCGTGTCCCGTATTTTCAGGTCTCCAAGCGAGGTCTGCCGCTTAACGGAACGACTCCCACCCTGCTCTACGGATACGGTGGATTCCAGGTTTCCCAGCAACCCGGCTACCGTGCAGCGGTAGGTGCGGCGTGGTTGGAAAAGGGATACGTCTACGTCCTCGCTAATATCCGGGGTGGTGGAGAATTCGGACCGGGTTGGCATCAGGCGGCCCTGAAGGACAAACGGCAGCGTGCCTACGACGACTTCATCGCCATCGGCGAAGACCTAGTCGCGCGAGGTGTGACTTCTCCGCGTCATCTGGGTATTCACGGAGGAAGTAATGGCGGGCTGCTGGTTGGAGTGATGTTGACGCAACGCCCGGATCTCTTTGGGGCAGTCCTTTGCGAAGTACCGTTGCTGGATATGCGTCGTTATCATCGGCTCCTCGCGGGAGCCAGCTGGATGGCAGAGTACGGCAATCCGGATGTTCCAGAGGAGTGGGCCTACCTGCGCTCTTATTCGCCTTATCACAACGTCGTCGCAGGGAAAACCTACCCGCGAGTACTCCTCACGACATCGACGCGTGATGACCGTGTCCACCCTGCTCATGCGCGCAAAATGGCGGCACGCATGCTCGCACAGGGGCATTCGCTCCTCTACTACGAAAATATCGAAGGGGGGCACGGAGGCGCCGCCGACAATCGGCAATCGGCTTACAAAGGGGCTTTGGGCTATCTGTTTTTGGAGCAGGAGTTGACGAAGCCTGCGTCCACCCCCGTGGGCACCGCTGCACCGGCGAAGAACTAGGGCCGATGTGCGAACGACTGGAAAAATTGTTCAGCTTGGGCAGAGTGTAGGATGATTCCGTTTTCCGTTCTCGATTTGTCACCCATTGTGGAGGGTGGCACGGCAGCGACCGCCTTGCATAACACCTTGGATCTGGCGCGTCATGCGGAACGCTTGGGGTACCGTCGCTTCTGGATCGCGGAACATCACAATATGCCGGGGATCGCCAGTGCGGCGACTGCCGTCGTGATCGGATATGTGGCGAATGGCACCTCGACCATTCGGGTGGGCTCGGGTGGGATCATGCTGCCGAATCACTCGCCGCTGGTGATCGCAGAGCAATTTGGAACTTTGGAGTCGTTGTATCCGGGGAGAATTGATCTCGGGCTCGGGCGCGCTCCTGGCTCAGACCAGCGTACCGCGCAAGCGCTGCGACGCACCCGTTATGATACTGCGGATACCTTCCCTGATGATGTTGTCGAACTGCAGCGCTACTTCGATGACCCTAGCCCGGGTCGGCCCGTGATCGCTGTTCCAGGTGTCGGGTTGCGTGTCCCCCTCTGGCTCCTGGGTTCCAGTCTTTACAGTGCGCAACTCGCGGCGGCCCTTGGGCTCCCGTTCGCGTTCGCGTCGCACTTTGCTCCAGACCTTTTAGAACAGGCGCTGGACCTTTATCGAACGCGCTTCAAACCGTCGGCGACCTGGAAACGGCCTTATGCCGCTGCGGCTGTGCCGGTGTTCGCGGCCGAGACCGAGGTCGGAGCGGCTCGGTTGTTCACGTCGTTGCAGCAAGCTTTTTTGAATCTCCACCGCGGTGTGGCGGGACCGCTCCCGTCGGCGGTGGACTCGATNNTCACGCCGAAAAGGCGGGTGTGGATCGGGCTTTCAGCGAAGCAATCGTGGGAACGCCTGAGACGGTGAAAAAAGGGATTGCGGATTTCCTGCAGCGGACCGCTGTTGATGAACTCATTGTCACGGCAATGATTCATGATCATCAAGCCCGAGTGCGCTCCTTCGAACTCGTGGCGGAGGTTCGCGCGCGACTCGAATCCGAAGAGCGAGACCTTTAGACGTTGGTGACCTGGAGTTTGATCTCCTGAGCGAGATCGCGAGCTTCCCGATCGCTAAATGCCCCAGTGATAGGAAGCGTGTGGCCTTGCAAAGGCTGAGGAATGATCATGCGCCCCGTGACCTGTCCGTCGATGACCACCGCAAATACTCCACGCCGACTGTTGTGCAGGCGGCTGGCGGCTTCCGGTTTGAGTGTCAGCAAGGCGTCACTGGTGGTTGTTTCATTTCCAGATGAGAACGGCCAAAATCCTTTTGAAAGAGGGCGCACGCGAACCACGTCGGGGTTGGCTAACACCGGAGGCAGAGCCAACGTGAGGGTTTCCTGACTTCCTCGAACGCTGCGCAGAGCGGTTTCGGTGCCGGGATCTGCGGCTAGGCGGTAAAGTTCGAAAAGCATGGCGAGATCAAGCAGCGAGAATGAGAGGGTCCGCGGGAATGAGAGTCACGCCCTCATGATCACGAACAAAGTCGATCGTGCGGCGGAGGACCGCCGTGCGCTCGGAGGCGCTCAATTCCTCTCGGCGCCCGTCCTGGTATTCCCAGATGGCGTACATGTGGTCGACGCCAGCGTGACCCCGGATGCGTTTAGAGAGCATGAGCCAGACCTTGCGCCTTGATTCGACGTAGTAAGCACTTTGGTTGCGCCAATCTACATCGACGCGGTACACCTCGTTGCCCGAGTGGGATAAGGTGTTTGCCTGCGAGGAGGACGAAGAGGCGGACGGTGAATTCATACCCGGTGATGATGCCAGATTTTCACTGCCATGGTCCATGGGCCGAATGGCTACTTTTAGGCAGAATCATCCACGGGTTTGCGCGGCTCTTACGCGCCATGCCAAAGCGGTTCAGGTTGGCTGGAGCGTGATTCTTCAGTCAGAGAGTGAGATCAGCGATGGCTGATCTGGTGATTTCTCACCTCATTCGTACTTGTAGTATCACTACATGCTTTGCTTGCGAGGGTGTCTTAGAACCACGGTGTTCGAAAAAAGCTGGGAGACCGTGGTCTCGAGGCTGTCTCAGAACATCGCCACCCAACGAACTTCAGAAATTCGGAAAGATGAAAGGACTCTGGGAGGGGCGCGGTCTCTCGCGTCCGGGGATCGCTCGATGCACACAACGCCGCTTGGTCCTCGTAAAAGCAGTGCCTGCGATGATAAACCTGGCCACGAGAGACCGTGGCCCTCC
>DKKJ01000162.1 GCA_002455175.1 Opitutaceae bacterium UBA6669 | reverse complement strand
CGCGCCACATCGCTGGGGTCAGAACGCGCGTAAAAACACCCCGGCCATAGACTTTCGTTCAACTTGATGAACGTGCCCCCGGCTACCATCTGAGCACAGAGAGCATCGTACTCCTCCTTGGATCCATCGATCCAATGAATGGCAGCGGGCCGGGTGAGCTCCGCCATCTTATTAACCCACTTTAGCAAGTGGGGATTGTTGCTAAGCGGTTTGGAGACATCTCGCTTGCTCATGCTCTCTTTCTAGAACTGCCGACTCTTTGAGTAAATCGGAAAGGCCCGGCCGACGCTCATTGTAAGCAATTGAATAGCCGTTTGTCAGAAAAGGACTAGGTGTGGCCCAGACCTTCGTTTTTTCCCGTCTGGCACACCTAAAGCAAACCCCATGGCCCTAGATGATCTCCCTCCCAATTCAGCGGCCCTAAATTACTTACAAATAAGTCTTTCGGCGGATGATTGACCCATGTCAGCGCCGGTGGCACGCTGGACTGCTTTCCTGCAATGGACGTCTCCACCACCACTTCCAGTGATCCCGTAAAGCAGTTCTCGGTTTTCGCGGAAAATCGGGTTGGCCGCCTCCACGACCTCACCGCCCTGCTCAAAGCGAACAATGTTCACATCGTTGCTCTCACCGTCCTCGATACGACGGACAGTGCGATTGTACGCTTGATCGTCGACGATCCGGACAAAGCGAGAGAGTTGATGATCAACAATGACTTTCCATTTGGCGAAAGCGACGTGCTGGCAGTCGAGATCACCGACGAAAGTGACCTCAAACAGGTTCTGACTGCTTTGCTCGTCGCCGAGATCAACATCCATTACGTCTACAGCTTTCTCAAACGCCCGGGTGATCGTACAGCACTCGCGCTGAACGTCGAAGACACCGACGTGGCCGCGCAGTCACTTGGCCTCCACGGTTTCAAGGTATTGACCCAGCGAGATATCTCTCGCTGAGCTTTCCTCCCTCAGCGGGGGCGAGTAGTTCAGAGGTCGCCCATCTTGTCGCCGTCCATCGCATAGATCCCGGTCATGTAGCCATTTTCAAACATGGCTCCGACTTTCAGGTCTCCGTAAAGCGACACAGGAACGTCTTGGAGAGGGCGAACGCCCCCTTTTTTCATCTTTACCACGACCCATTGATTCATCTCCGGCACGGCGCCGTAGCAACAAAGCATGGGATCACTCAAGAGAAGGAACTCCGTCACCAGATTGCCCTCCATCTTGATCGGTAGCATAAAGCCAGTGACCTTGGCTTTGCGTCCGCTTAGCTTTTTCAACCAGGCCGGAATCTGCTCCTCGCCTGACGGCGGAGTTACTCCCGGATTTGCCGCGGGGTCGAAGGCCGGAACTTTAAAGGTATAGGCAGAGAGGCGTTCAAACCCGATCTTAATGTAGCCGTTCTCTTCTTCCAGTTTGTCCGGCTCGCCTGGCTTTAACTCGAGGGGCGCCGGCATCGGGCTGGGGACGGGCGGCGCACTCGCCGCGCCTCCCGTTGCAGTTCCCACGTCAACCATCGCTAGAACCGCACTTGCGCGAGGCGATGCGTCCCAACGGTAGTGAGCGGAGCCCAGGGAAGGCTGCCCGGAGGTTCCGCAGCAAAGCGCATGATCCACGGCACCCGGTGAAGCAGGGAACAGCGCAGCCGACGCCCCTCCTGGTAACACTAAACCCAGTCCGACTGTCGCTAGAGCAACTCGAAAAGAGGAACACGCGTTCATGATCACAGGCGTAGTGTACACAGGAGCAGTGGAAGGTCAAAAACCCATTTTAACGGAATCCGCCCACGTCCCAAATCTCACTCCCCGCGGACAAAGTTGAGGTCCACCGGCGTTTTGACTCGCTTTCCCGACCGCGCAACAACTTCGGCACCGCCCTCCACCGCGTGGACAGAAGCCACCTCATCAAAGCCTGCCGGCAATGCTACTGCGGCCAAGATCGTCGCCACACGGTAGGGCGTCTTTGGAGTGAGCATCACCGACGTCGGTATGCCGGCTCGAGAAAGCGGATTCGGACGCGTCGACTCCGCGATTCCAAGGTGGAAATAGGAGGTTACCTCCTCAAGACCGAGTACGTTGCAATGCCTTCCATTCCAAGGCGCGTAGTGCCGTCCCCCATTCGAGAGCCAAAGCACGGTGTGTCGCAGTACGCGTGGATTCTTGATCTGCAAAACCGCAAAACGCTCCTCTGGGAAGGTGATCGCACTCCAAGCGAAATCTCCTGACCCATCACCCACAAGCATCACGAGGTCATCATAACCCCGCCGCGCGGGAAAACGAGAAACGTCTGTAAACCCGCCTTTAGCAAGCGGGACACGATCCAATGACCGAAATCGGGCACCGACCTTTAACGCAGAGTAACCTTTATTGGCAGGGGTCTCGAAATCGGTCCGCAGTACCTGACCAAATTTCCAGCGCCCTATCAAGATACGTCCCGCCCCTTCCCGATCTGGGAACTGTAAACACGGATGGGTCCCAATCGGCATGCTGCCGCGAAACCCTTGCAGGAGATGCTCGCAGTAAACTGCGGTATGACCTTCCCGTAATGTCAGTCGCTTATCCACCCGCCCTTTTCGCACCCGTGTATCAAGGTGAGCGTGAAGCGTGACTGCGTCGCCCGCGTGCGTGGTGGCGTCTAACGTCCATGCCTGGTTCGCCGTCTCTCCATGGGGAGGATGCTGCTCTCCTTTGACGGGAACACCATTGCCACCAAAGGGAGCGCAAAAGAAATCGCCTCGCAAGTGGTGCAAAAGGGGCGGAAGCCCTTCCGGAATGATTTCGTCGCTCCACGGAGCNNAGGTGAGACCACTTTCCCTTTACCTATCTGGAAAGTCACCGGGCCAAGCATCCCGCCGACCTGGGTGATCGCTGCGTCCACCACGCTGTTTTGTAGCTTCCAAAGGGTCGGGGGAATCGGGAATGACGCCGGGCGGGATTTTTTCATGCGCCTGTCACGTCACCATCCTTGCGAAAGACGTCAATGCCCTCCTTACAAAAGCCTACCATTGTGCCGCCCACGAGCCGTAGCTGTGCTGCTCCGAGGTTGCCAACCCGCGCAAGCCCGGGAGAATCGCCCCTTCATCGCGCTTTATTATGCCGTTCTCTCCTCTTCCGCTCGGTCAACGCATTCCCGCCAGCCTGCACGGCGTTTCCTGCAGTCTGCCGACCATGCGCGCGGTGATAGGCTATGAGGAAAAAGATCCGGCCACNNCAAACTTCATGGCGTCTCATGCAGCTTGCCCACCATGCGAGCGGTAATCGGTTATGAGGAAAAAGATCCCGCAATCGTTCAGCACCTGTCATCCGGCTACCCGCGTTTTGTTCAGCACCCGATCCTGAAGCGCGCTGGCGCTTATCTCCTAAAGCATCGAGGGTTGGAGGACCACTACCTCTGGCTCACCTCATCGCTCCGTTCTGCCGAAGCACTACGACAATGGCTGGCCCCTGAGGTCGCCACGGTTGTTTCTCATCAGGGACTTCACGGAGTCGCAGTACCGCTGGAAGGTAACGGCGTCTCGCGCGCGAAAACCTGGCTCCAGCACACCGGCGCACTCGCCTCCAGCCGANNGAACAGCCAGCGGCAGAACCCGAGGAGACATATTCAGGCGACAGTCGCAAACGCATCCTAACGTATTTGTCTGAGGCCTACGCTCCGGCGACCGAGGACGACCTTTTCCTCGCCAATAGTGGCATGAACGCCATTTGGGCCGCCTACCGCGCGGTATCCGCACTCCAAGCTCCGCGAGGCCGACGTGTCTGGGTACAACTGGGCTGGCTGTATTTAGACACGATTGCGATTCTCCAAAAGTTCAGTGGCGGCGCGGAGAACTACGTGCTGCACAGCAATGTTTTTGACCTGGAAGGACTAAAACGTCTGTTCGCAGCTCGTGGACACGAGATTGCTGGAGTGATCACTGAAGTTCCGACCAATCCGCTCCTGCAGACTCCTGACTTGGCCGCGGTCTACGAACTCTGCCGAGCGGCCGGCGCGCTGCTTGTGGTGGATCCCACCGTGGTATCTCCGCTTAACATCAATGTTCTTCCCCACGCTGACCTTGTCGTAAACTCCCTCACCAAATACACGGCGAGCGAGGGCGACGTCCTCTTCGGTGCGGTGGTTCTCAGACCTGGCTGCGACGACGCCGTCTACCTTCGCGCTCAACTCGCCCGCGAGTTAGAGCCCATTTACTCTCGCGACTTGATGCGTCTGGCGGCCCAGATCAGAGACACGGCGGCTGTGGTGCAGAAAACGAACGAAACCGCGGCGCGAGTCGTGACGTTCCTGGAATCCCATCCCCGTATCGCCTCACTCTATTGGTCCTTGCGGGCGGAATCCGCTGAAAACTACGAGCGATTGGCGCGAGGACGCGATCGCATTGGCAGCATGGTGAGTTTCACCGTCAAAGGACCGTTGAGCGCATTTTACGACCGTCTTCGTCTACCCAAGGGTCCCAGCTTCGGTATGAAGACGTCCCTACTCTGCCCGTTTATCTACCTGGCGCACTACGACCTGGTAACGTCGGTCGAAGGGCAGAAAATCCTCGCCGCCAATGACCTTTCTCCCGAGCTCCTTCGACTTTCGGTGGGATGCGAACCCGCAGAGGACATCATCGCCGCGCTCGCGGAAGCGCTGGACTAACAGCTTCTAGGTGCCGGTCTCATTCCCTCGTCTCTCGCTCCCTTCTGCAATATGGCTACTCCGTCCTGTCGTGTGGCCATAAAGGCGACACCGAACGCCAGCCGCAACGAGGTCTGTGGATGGCTGAACGACACCCTAAAGGTAAAGATCAAGGCACCGGCGCTGGAAGGGCGAGCCAATGAAGCGCTGTGTGAATTCCTAGCCGAGAAAGTCGGGTTGCCGCGTCGCGCGGTAAATCTGATCCGCGGAGAAACATCTCGGCAGAAGCTCGTCGAACTCACCGGAATTTCCTTGGACGAAGTTCGATCGCGGCTCGATCAACGGCAGAGCTGACGAACGGATTCAACGGCTTGTAGGTCACACCTGTGGAAAACGGCGTACTTCGACTCTCGCTGATCACGGCGGGCGCTCCCACNNGCCCCTGACACGAAACGCCTTTCACAAAAAAGCCGCCGTACCCTAAGGTCGACGGCGGCTCTTGCAAAAATCGGAGGCTCTTAGAAGTGCTTTACGTAGCCATTGCGGCGCAGGCGTTCGAGCCAGCGTTCTTGAGATTGGCGTGCACTCTGTTGAAGAAGGATATTCTCGATTTGGTCGCGCACCTCATCGATCGGTTGGATTCCAGCAAACTTCCGATCTTCAGCGTAAAGAATAAAGGCACCTTCAGGCATGATGATAGCGTCCGTGTATTCGCCTTTCTTCAAAACAAAGAGCGGCTCGCTAAACTCAGCCTTCAAGTCCGAGCGCTTTTGCCAACCCCAGTCACCGCCCTTGGCGCGACGCGAGTCCTGCGAGACGTCCCGAGCGACATCCTCAAATTTCTCACCCGAACGAAGACGTTCCAGAACGGCATCTGCTTTCGCCTTCAAATCGGCATCGGTCTGACCCGCCTGACGCGTGAACTGGATCAAGCGCATCTGCGCTTCGTCCTCTTGGAAAAAGCGCTCTTTGTTTTCCGTATAGAAGGTTTCGATTTTGACCGGGCTCACCGTGCTCTGCGACTTGCGCTGCTGCTGAC
>DKKJ01000139.1 GCA_002455175.1 Opitutaceae bacterium UBA6669 | reverse complement strand
ATTTTTTTAGGGCCTTTGGAAGCCATGAAGCCTTGGAACCCGCGGGGCATCGAAGGTGTACATCGTTTCCTCCACAAGGTCTGGCGTCTCGTAATTGGATCCGACGGTGAGTTAAACTCAAAGGTCCAACCCAGCACACCCGCTCCGGCGCTGGAAAAACTGCAGCATGAAACCATCAAAAAGGTCGGCGACGACATTGAGGCCCTGCGCTTCAACACCGCCATTTCCCAGATGATGATTTTTGCCAACGCTCTCCAGGAAGCGCCTGTGTATTCCCGCGAGATGGTGCAAAGCTTGGTACAACTCGTGGCTCCGTTCGCTCCTCATTTGGGTGAGGAGTTGTGGGCGCGGCTTGGAAATACGGAACCGTTGATCACGGCTCGCTGGCCTCGCTACGATGCCACCAAACTCGTTGCCACGGAGCAAAAGGTCATTGTCCAACTCAATGGTAAGCACCGCGGGGAGTTCTTAGCTCCTGTCGGTATTGGCCAGGACGAAGCCTTCGCCCTCTTTCAAGCCCAACCCAAACTTGCCGCTCTGATCGATGGGAAGACGCTCAAACGCGTCATCTTCGTCCCGGGTAAGATTCTCAACCTGGTAGTCGCCTAAAATTCTCGGCTAAGGCGTCATAACGCAATAAAACTACCACAGCAGGATTTAGGAGTTAATACCTACCTGCTTTTAGGGTGTTTGCGTAAAAGCACTGAGGGTTTGTGGGTTGCTGAAGAGCCAGGGGAATCGCCAGATTCTCTTTATGGGCTCTTTGCGCACGCTTTCTTGGGTCACCGCGATTTCGGTGATTTTGAGCTGGTGCGGAGCTATTGGGACTCCATTGGCTCGAGCTCAAACCAGCGCGAAAACCCCTACGGTCAAGCTTTATATATCTGAGCAAGAGGGGTTTACGGATATCGATACCGATAGTTTCGTCCGCGAAGTAGGTAAGAACACCGTCTACAATGCAGCCCAGGCAATCATTCAGACGAAAGCGGACTCAAAAACGTCTTTGGTTTTCTCCAATGGTGTAGGGGTTTTTCTTTCGCCCGAAACTACGCTTCGCGTCGAGCACTTCACGCAGGAACCGTTTCTTCCTAACCGGGCGGACCTCGAGCTCGAGCCTTCGATTTCGCGGATGACTCTCAGCATCAGAAGCGGTTCGGTGGGCATCTGTACCAGCCGTTTGATGCCTGGTAGTACTTTGGAACTGCGCACACCTCACGGAGTCGTCACCCTCAGAGGGAAACAGCTGGTCGTAGAGACGAATGAGCAAGGCACCGTCTTCTCGCTATTGGAGGGTGATCTCACCGCACGTACTTTGGCTCTCGAAAATGCTGGGCAACGTTTCACAGGGGGGAATCGCGCTGTCTTGCGTCAACAGCGCCTTGGAGATCCTCTCGTGGTCGAAGTCGAACCGATTCCAGATAGCGCCAAACGCGGCCTAGAGGACAAAGCCGCCTACGCGTGCATGGCACGCCAAACGGTTTACTTCGATGTTGGCGAAGATGATCCCGAAGGAAATCTGCGTGGGCGGAGCGGAATCAGTGTGTTTGATTCACCGGACGAGGAGCCGACGGCTGACGTTCTTCGTCCTTTGCCTGTNNAAATCCCCAACCCGAACGCCTCCGGCAACCCGACATGAGGACCTCGGCCGCGCCATGAAATGCTTCGGAAATTGGCGTCGACTGCTCGCGGTCACTATGGGGGCGGCTCTCCTCTCCCCTGGCGTGATGGCGCTTCTGCGTCTCAACGATGGTCGGGATCAACTTTTTCTCCTCTTGAGTTCCACCCTCGGCTGGGACTCCAATCTTTTTGCTAACGCCGACCAACGTAGTGACACTCTGGTTACGGCATCTGCTCTCGTCGACTACCGGCGACGAGCGGGCATGATCGGTGTCGATGGTTCGGTCGGCGTGGAGCTAGGGCGATTTGCGCGCTACTCATCGGAAAACTATGTAAATCCGCGTGCCTCCGTGGCCCTGCTGAAGAATTCCGGGCGAACCACCGGCTCGGTCTCGTTCAGTGCAATCCGTGAAAGCAGCTCGGACGTGGCCGCCAACTTACGGGCTGAATCCTGGCTTTACGAAAGTCTCCTGAAACTTCGCTACCCCGTCATCGACCGCTATTCGATCTCTGCATCGTACCAGTACACGTTTCGCGATTTCACTGATGAACCCATTCTGGTCGATCTTGAAACACACGCAGCCTCGGTCGATCTGCTCTACGCCTTGGACTCTCGGCGGGATCTCTTTGCCGGCTATCGTCTACGTCGCACAGAGAGTGCCCAAAACATCGAGTCCTACGACCAAGCGTTTACCATTGGGATCACTGGGCGTATCATACCGCGGCTCAATGGCACCGTTCGTCTGGGATATCAGTTTCGCGATACTCGAGCCTACTTCCTCCCTGAGGAAAATTTTTCCGGTTTGAATGCGGGAATCGCTCTCACCTGGACTGCTACGCGTCGGCTCAGTTTTACGGGGCAAATTTCCAAAGATTTCGCTACCACCTCGACTGATCTGAGTAGCGATTCGTTCGCCAGCAGCCTCGACGCGAAGTGGAGCGTCAACTCCAAGTTGAGCTTCACCGCCGGAGTTGGCTACGGCACCATTGATTATCTCGGTATTCGCGGTGCAAACCGACAGGACACGTACAGTACCCTTACCGCAACTGGCCGTTACCTTATCACTGACAAAGTACATCTCTCGCTGAGCGCGAGTCGCCTCACCAATTGGTCAACGTTGCCAATGGCTGACTACACTCGGAATGCGATCACTCTTGGCGTTTCCGCACGTTTTTAATCTGCTTCCCGCCGCATGTATCGCTTGTCCACAGCCCGCATCCCCCACCGCGCTCTCCTGCTGCTGGTTATTTCGTTTTTAAAGCTGGTTGGAGTAAGCACGGTCGAGGCTCAACGTCTTTCCCCGACAACGGGAAGCCTGCCCTTGAGCTACCAGATTGCCCTCACCGATCGGCTGCGAGTAGGGGTGTACCAAGAGGACGACCTCTCAATCATCGCGCGGGTCGACTCCCAAGGGTGCGTCAATCTACCTCTCGTCGGAGAAGTGAAGGTAGTGGGAATGAAAATAGGGGACGCGCAGAAAGCGATCGAGACCGCCTACATCGAAGGACGCTACCTCCGGAAGCCACAAGTGACCATCAACGTGGAGGAATATGCACCTCGCGAGGTGTCCATCCACGGCCAAGTCAGGACACCTGGACGCTATTCGCTGCCCATTGAGGCCACGATGACCGTGCTAGACTTGGTGACCAAAGCGGGCGGCCTCACTGACACAGCCAAGGGAACTGAGATCAGCGTGATTCGCGTCACCGCTGAGGGAAAACGGGAAAAGTACGTCATTGATGTCGACAGTCTGATCAAGGGTCGCGACAAGGCCGATCTCGCCAAGAATGCGCTGCCTCTTCTTCCCGGCGACATCGTCCACGTTCCGGAACGTGTCATTTAATTAGACCGGACATGCCCGATCCTCTTTCCAAAGGTTACTCTCCTTCCGGTTCGTACAGCAAAGACGACGTCATCGTCGAACGTCGTACGCTGAGGGACTATTATGTCATTCTGCGCGAGCGACTTTGGATCGCCCTTCCTCTCGCGCTTCTCGTGGCGCTCTCCGTCGGCTATTACCAGGCTCGCGAGACGCCAATGTACGCGGCTACCGCCACCATGCAGTTCGAAAAGCCCGAGCGCGTGGTGCTCGAGCAGCAGGTGGTCGACCCTACGGTAACGAGCGAAATCGATTTGAACACCTACCTCCTCACACTCCAGAGCGCCCGCCTGAGGAGCAAAGTATTGGGTTCGTTGACACCGGAAGAGTTCGAGAAGGCTCAACGCCCCTACCTGGCGGATCTCTCACCCGGCGAACCACCGCTGCCTCCAGAAACCGCCCTGGGTGAACTTAACGCCACAGCAATCCGTAACAGTTATTTGATGAGTGTTTCGATCGCCCACCGGGACCCAGAGGTCGCCGCATTGATTGCCAATCGTTACGTCGATCAGTTCATGCAGGATCTCCTTGAGCGCGTGGGAGGGAGCAACGACTACGCGGTCGATTACCTCCGGAAAGCCGCGGAACAACTCCGGCAGGCGTCAGAGGAAGCCCAGGTACGTTTGCTGGCCTACATGAAGCAACACAACCTCGTCTCTCTCGACGCGAGCGTGAATATCGTCGCAGAACGTTTAAGGCGAGTGAATGAAGCATTGGTCAGGTCACGCGAAGAACGGCTCGCGAATGAACAACTTTTCGCTCAGGTAGAGTCTTTCAAGAGGGACAATCGCAGCCTCCTGGCGATCTCTTTCATCGCCAATCACGGCACAATCCCGTCAATCCGCGCGCAGTTGGATGGACTCGTTCGCGACCGATCGGTGTATGAGGAACGCTACTACGAACGGCATCCCACAATGATCAAGCTGGCTCACGCCATCTCGATCTCAGAGGAGCAATTAACCCGGGCAGTCGACCTCGCCGTGCGCGACCTGGCAAGCACCATGGAACGGATCCGCGCTCAGGAAAAGACGTTCGAGAATGAATACAAAGAACAGGAGCAAGCACAGCTCCGCCTCCGTGACATCGCGGTCGATTACGACTCCCTGAAAAGCCAGGCGGATGTGGCGACGGCCAAGTACACGCAGATTCTCAACCGTTTGACTGAGACGACGACCAGCAGCAGCCTGCAAAAGTTTCCGGTTCGCCCTATCGACCGCGCGGTGGTGCCTCCCAAGCCGTACACGCCTAATCTAAAAAAGATTATTCGTAATAGCGCGGGCTTGTTCCTCCTCGTATTTCTTGGGACCGCGTTCGGTCTCAGCATGGTCGACGATCGGATCAAGAGTGCTTGGGATGTGGAGACCTTTATCGGCGTTAATCTGCTGGGCATCATTCCAGAACTTTCCTCGCTCAAGGATGAGGAGAAGTACTCGATGGTCTTGGACAACAAACAGACCCCAGGCACCGAGGCCTTCCTGGGGGTTTACAGCTCAGTAAAGATTCACTCTCGACTCGATTTTCCCAAGAGTATCCTGGTCACTTCGACGATTCCGGGAGAAGGAAAGACCTTAGTATCATGCAACCTAGCCGGAAGTTTTGCGCGCCACGGCAAGGCCACACTCTTGATGGACTGCGATCTGCGGCGACCGATGCTGCATCGCCACTTCCAACAGTCCAACGAAACGGGGCTCATTTCTTGGTTCCAGCACGGAGCCCAGCTGGATGAGGACCCGCTCAAAAACACTCACCTCGGAATCACCAAAGTAGGCGACAATCTCTGGCTTCTCTGCTCCGGCGGACGATCGAAGACGCCTACCGAGCTCCTCGACAATCCCGTGTTCAGCAAACTCCTGGATCGTCTCAAGCAGCACTTCGAACTGGTGGTGATGGATTCGCCGCCGTTGGGTGCGGTAACCGACTCCATGCTCATCGCCAACCGGGCGGATGAGATCGTGTATGTCTGCCGCTTCAATCGCGCCTACCGCAAGCACATCCGACTTTACTTCAATGCCCTGCGTGAAGGGAAAAATGAGATTCTCGGGGTCGTGCTGAATGGCCTGTCACCGCGCAGAATTGAGTATTACAGCNNCAACTACCGCTATTATCGTAGTTACAAGAAGTACTATGGCTCTCAGAGTTAGGGCATCTGACTCATGTCGCTGTCCTCTTTTTTGCCGTCTAATTACGATCCCAAACGCCCCCTCGTACTGATTGCCGGCCAGGGCCGTTACCCAATTCTAGTTGCAGAGGCCGTCCGAAAAGCGGGAGTTCCCCTTCGTTTGGTCGCCTTCGACGAGGAGACCCCTCCCGAGCTTTTTAACTCGTTTGGAGAGAAGGAGCGAAAAAAAATTCTTGTTGGACAACTCGGGAAAATGCTTCGCGCCATCGAAGATTTCGGCGCGGGCTACGCTCTCATGGCGGGCCAGATCNNCACTTAAACGTCGAAATGCTGAAACGATTTTCGGGGCAATCGCCGGTGAAATCGAAGCGCTCGGAGTGACCCTACTCGACGCCCGTAGTTTTCTCGATGCTCAGCTAGCCTCGCCGGGATGCATGACAGGAGGAAAATTTCCGATTGAGTCGGATCACCTCGATCATGGTGTCTTGATCACCAAAGAGAGCGCGCGGCTTGATATTGGACAGGGGTGCGTGGTCCGGAAAGGCACGGTTCTGGCCGTAGAAGCGTTCGAAGGCACGGACTCCATGTTGCGCAGGGCCGGGGAGTTCAAAACCGACCACGCTCTATTCGTGAAAACGGTCAAAGTTCGGCAGGATTTCCGCTTCGACGTCCCGGTTTTTGGCCTCCGAACCTTGGAGACGATGCGAGAGGCGGGATTGCATGCGGCGGCCCTGGAGGTCGACCGGGTAATTATGCTGGATAAAAACGATGTGTTGGCCCAAGCCCGCTCCTGGGGCATCTCGCTATTGGGTTTCACTTAGAGGCTCTCCTTCCTGGTCGGACCGGGTGACAGGTATCACCGAGGAGGATTCCACCCTTCCACTTGCGCCCCGTGGCCTGCCCCGTCATTTTGACTCTATGCAAAAAGACGTCATTCTCGTCTCCATCAAAGGAGTCATGCCAGCCGCCAACGGCTGCGCCATCTTCCTGGGCAATGACGCCAAAACGTTCCTTATCTATGTGGACCACTCAGTGGGTACATNNAGTCTGAGCGGAGTTAAGAAAGACCGGCCGCTTACCCACGATCTGATCGGCCACATCCTGATGGGTTTGGGAGCCAAGCTCGAACACGTGGTCATCAACGACGTCTCGGAAGGTACCTATTTCGCCCGTATCCTGCTCAAAATGGAAAATGAGTTGGGGAAAAAGATCATCGAACTCGATGCACGACCCAGTGACTCCATCGTGATCGCCCTGCAGCATAAACGCCCGATCTACGTTGCGAAAAAAGTGTTCGAAGCAGCCGAGGACATGTCCGAAATCCTGGAGCGCGTGCTCAAACAGCAAGCGTCAGACGGAGACCAACAGGAAGACGACGAAGCCAATCCGTAAGGCGTCTCTCCGCACACCAGCCTCCGAACTGCGCTCCCTCTTTTCGATATGAGTGCCCTTCCCTCCTCAGAGCGGACACTTCCAGCGCCGCTGCTTCCGGGACAGCCGTGGACGGCACTTGCTCCAATGCAGGATGTCACCGATCTGGCATTCATGAAGGTCGTCGCAGAGATGGGACCTCCGGACTACTACTTCACCGAGTTCTTTCGCGTCCATGCGCAATCTCGGCTGGAGAAACACATTTTACGTTCCATCGACGAGAACCAAACCGGGCGCCCGGNNACTTATCGGAGAAGATCTCCACCATTTAGAGCGTTCTGCCCGCGAACTCCTCCGGCACCCGATCGGTGGCGTCGATTTGAACCTCGGCTGCCCCGCTCCCAAGGTTTATAAAAAGAACGTCGGCGGCGGATTACTCCGTGACCCCGAACATGTTGACGCCATTCTCGCCGTCCTCCGGAACACCATTCCGGGGCTGTTCACGGTTAAAATGCGTATCGGTTTTGAGACTACTGACAATTTCGACCGCATTCTCGACTCGATCAGTCGTCACCACGTCGATCTTCTGACCGTGCACGGGCGAACAGTGAAGGAGATGTACCGCAGCGAAGTACACTACGACTGGATTGCACATGCGGTCTCACGGGTTCGTTGTCGNNGCTAGCCAACGGAAACGTCACCTCCGCCCACACCGCGCAACGTGTCCTTAGTCAGACCCGTGCAGCAGGCGTTATGATGGGCCGACATGCGATTCGAAATCCCTGGATTTTCCGCCAGTGCCGAGAGCTATTTGGCGGAAGTCCGGTGAGTGTGATCACCTTGGGTGAAGTCCGGAGTTATATCGATCGTCTTTACCAAGCAACCAAGGACCCTGCCGTTGCAGAACGCGCCCACGTCAACAAAATGAAGAAGTATCTTAATTTTGTAGGACAGAGCGTTGATCCCGAGGGGACGTTTCTCCACGATATGAGAAGAACCCAGTCGGAACAGGAGCTCTTTTCCGTCTGTGACCGGCATGANNCCTTACCCTGGCGTAATCGCACGTCCCAACTGTGAAACCCCTGCACCCGATGCAGATGGGTGCTCGCTTGAAAGTGTGACTTCGTAACGAGCTTGCAGGGGTTCTCTTCCCTTCGAGCTGACTAGATCTGACTCAAGACAAATTAAGCTTCGACCGAGCGTGTGGGAGTCCCCCCGCCGACTGCGGAGACGAGTAAACGAACGCCTACCACCACGAGCACGAAAATAACGCCGAAGAGCAGCCACCAACCAGGGAGCGTGAACAAGCTGGGAGCAGGCGGATTTGCTAACTGGGGTATTGCTGCGTACCCGGGCGGATACACATCAATCCGAGTGAACACTGGCCAACCCCACCCATCCCAAAAGCCCTCTCGTCGCGCGTAAGGATACGCCTGCGCTAGCTTCTCTAACGCCGCGGTATCCGCTTCGGAGAAGACAAAGTAGACCGTCGGTTTATCCAAGACCGGGATCTCCCGGATCAACTCGGACGGCCTTAACGTTTGGCCATCCCAGCCACGCAAGAAAAACTGGAAAGTCTCCTGATCCCAGCGGGTGTCATCGCTTACGAGATACACCCGGTGATCTTTGGGTATCTCAGTGATCTCCCGGTAAGCAAGCACCCGACCCGTCGCGTGAGCCTTGGCGAAACGCTCGTACATCTCCCATTCATGCAACCCTGAGTAAAGAACTCCCGCCGCCACCAACGCAGGTAACCCAAGTGACACCGCTTTCCCCCGGCCAGTGATCACACCGCGGACGACCCGTTCCAACCCGATCGCCGCCACCAGCGCCATCGCCGGCACCGCGATGTTCAAATGCGGCCAGAACGGTGGATCGAGCGTAAGAACACCGCCACAGACAAAAGTGACTGCCATCCAGAGAAGAAGAAAGAGAGAGTTATTTTGAAACAACCGACGGAAGCAAAAGCCCAAACCAACGATAAACCCTAACGCCGTCAATGCGCCCAGCATCGGGCGTCGGAAGTGACAAATCGTACTCTCGTCAGGAAAGTAGAAAGGGGCTAACAAGGCTCGCTTGGTCTGCTCCCAAATAACGATCCAGGCCTGTCCCTCGCTTTGATATTTAGCAGAAAGGTGCTTCCAAGCCGGGTCTGTCCAAAGAATCACCTGCTTGCCTCGCCCACTGTACTCGGAAAAATCAAAAAGNNAGAAAGGCGATGCCTCCCAACGCGAAGCTCAGACGACGAGATGTCTTTAAACCGTGCAAAAGAAAGAGGCCGCCAAGCGCGACGAAAAACGTAGCCACGGGACCAAAAAGTAACCTCGAAAAGTGGATATGCACCGGGTTAAAAGCGAGCAACGCCGCCGCAGTCACCCCCACCCAAGAGTTAAATAGCACCTTCCCATAATAGAAAACCACAGNNGGCCCCGCGAAAACAAAGCCATGATGGAGACATCATTGTCCACATGGAGCGGAAATCCCGTTAGGTTCCAGTAGCGCAGCACAAACGCCGTCGCCAACACACCCACCAGCAAAAAGTACTCGGAGACAGTGAGGGACCACAGCGAATCGAATCGTCGTAGTCTGCACCAGGGAACGAGCAAAGCCACCACGCTCCCTCCCCATAACCAACGTACCCCCGCAGTCTCCCCTGAGNNGCGGTAGCGGGAGCAAACGCCTTCCACCCGACAGGTTCGTTTTCTTGGCACGGCTTCTGAGGGAAATCATCCGAGCGCCCGAAAACACGAATCCCGACTCCCAAAGCTCCTAAAAGGAAACCCACTCCCACCGTCTGACGCCATCCCCACACGGACGCATTCGTTTCGTTAAATCGAGTGATCCATTCTCCTGTGAGGAAATAAGTGCTCAAAAGTCCAAGCCCGACCACGCTGAGGTACGGGGCGAGGGGACGTGTCTTCGGATAGGCGGACATTCAAGAAGTGCTAGGGGCATTCCCCTGGAAGGGGCAATGTATAAACTATTGAAATACGTGACACTATTTCCAATAGCTCAATCAGTTAGCAGACTTTTTACGCTTACCCTTCTCCTTTTGAACCCGTGTTGCTCCACCTTGATCGTTCTCGTAGCGATCATGAAGTTTGAGCCAGTTCGCCTGACGCCCTTGGTCGTTACGTCCCCTGGGCGTCAGATCAAGGTAGTGATGCGCGCCCATTAGCATATCGGCGCCCCGCGCGTACGTGGAATAGGTGTGAAAGACATTGCCCCTTCTTTTGGCAAACACACTGGTTCCATGGAGCTCCTCCATGGCGTAAGGCGAGGTCCCGTAATTGTAGTCGACCCGTTTCATCGCGACCTGTTCTGGCGTGAACGATACTCCGAAATCGTAGTTGAATGAGCTGCCGTGAGACGACACCCAAGGAAACATCCACCGCATACGCTGCTTGAAAGGAGCAAACTCTGCAAGAGGGGCACGTGAAACCGCCACAAACGCCACATCGTGATGCTCGAAATGTAACCGGGCACCGTCTACGTGATCTGCGAGAAAAGAACAGCCTTCGCATCCTTCCTCCCAGCCAGGTGCGAACATGAAATGCTGCACGATCAATTGGCTGCGGCCCCGAAACAGGTCGGAAAGTGAGACGGCTCCCTCCGGGCCAGTAAAAACGTAAGGTTTCACCACTTTCACCCAGGGAAGTTGCTGCCGGAGTGCTCGAACGGAATCGATCTGACGAGTCAGGGCTTTTTCCGCATCGAGCAGTTTTTTCCGCGCCTTCAACCAAGAGGACTGGCTGACTACCGGATGCGTCGCCCACCCACTCCGCTTTTGCTGCGTTTTATGTTTCTTCATAATGGAGGCTGCTTGGACCCAGGTGAAGCCCCGCAGATCACGCCAACCAGCATCGCAAACCGATCGGGATAGGTCAACCCTTCGACAGGGAGCTTCACTTGCCAGATCGAGAAACATAAACCTAAATCACCAACCTTTGGGATAGGATTTACTCCCTTCAGCACTTCCAGAGAGGCCTCAGCTTCCAAATCGATACGATCACTCACAATGCCGCACGCTTCTGCTCTTCTCCGACCGCTTGCCATCCTAGTTCTCAGCCTACTGACCGTCGGGATCGCCGACTGCGGGGCTGCCGCACCGACGTCGGCTTCTGCTCCGGCCACCTGGCGAAATGCTCTCATTATCAATGAGGACAACAGCCACTTTTATTCGTCTCGCTCAGCCGACAAAATGACGCTGCAAGGTTTACACGAATGGGTGGATCAGTACGCGGGCACCGCGGTCACCCATCTGTTCCTTTGTCCCAACTCCATGCGCACGAGTTTTCGCAGCAAAAGCCGCGATGCCATTTGGGAGCCTGTCGACGGAGTCAAACCGACCGCCCGCTGGCCGGTGCACGCCGAGCGCTTAGCCAATGCAGGATTAGATCCTTATGCGATATGGATTGCCCGCAGTCGCGAGAAAGGCCTGTCCCCTTGGCTGTCGATGCGCATGAACGATGTCCACAGTGTCAATGAACCTGAAAGCTATCTTCACTCAAACTTCTGGCGGGCACATCCGGAGCTGCGCCGTGTGCCAAACGGATCAGTGACGCCCTGGGTCAACCAAGCGCTCAACTACCGCTATCCCGAAGTACGCGCACATAACCTCGCCTTGATTGATGAGCTGCTTGAGCGCTACGATCCGGACGGCTTGGAGCTCGATTGGATGCGATTTGGTCACCACCTGACCCCCGGAAACGAGCGCGACGAAGGTCATTTCCTCACGGAGTTCATGCAGGAAGTGAAGCGCAAGGTCGATTCGGCTTCGAAGCAGCGCGGGCATCCGATCTACATCGCAGTGAGAGTGCCTGCACACCCAGATGCTGCGTCTGGTCTGGGCATGGATGCGATTGCTTGGGCCAAAACTGGGCTCGTTGAATTAATCATCCCCTGCCCTTTCTGGACCACGAGCGACTACGACATTCCCGTTGAACTGTGGCTGGAACGCCTAGGTACCACTGCTCGAAATGTCGCCGTCATTCCTGGACTCGAATACAACTCGCGGGCTTTCCCATCGAGTAAGTCCGTCGCCAACACGCTCGGCTCAGCTCGAGGATTTGCCGCGACGGCTCTCGCCCGTGGGGCCACCTCACTTTACCTCTTCAATTGGATGGATAGTGGNNAGAGCTTATCACCGTCGGTCTCTCCGCCCCAGCAGTGTCGGGTCGCTTTCGCCGTCATCCCGTGACGTATCGGGACACCGTTCCTGCCGGGTTCCCCAACGGTGTTCAGCTCCCTCTTCGCACCTCCGCTGCAGCGCAACTTCGCATTCATGTTGGATCACTTCAAGGTGTAGAACAGGCCTCGCTCATTCTTGGCTTCTCCCCTGCCTCTCCCGCCGCCTCATCGCCGACTCCAACAATCGCGGTTAACGGAAAAACAATTACCGGCAAGTCTGAGGCTCTTTCCACCGTAAGCGATCTGGGCGGTGTCGGCTCCGCCCTCCGTTTTCCGGTTCCCCCAAAGCTCCTTCGNNTATCACGGTGACTCCAGCCTCGACCTCCGCGTCCGACCGAGAGATTGTATGGGCAGAGCTTCGACTGAACGAAAAGTGACCGTCCTCTTGCAACAACCTTCAACCTCGCTCGCTTTTAATTCCTACCCCGCCATGTCTGAAATCACTCCTACCGCTTTCCCTCACGTAAGCCGCCGCGACTTTCTGATCAAAAGTACCCTTGCGGCCTCGGCACTCGCAGCCACAAGAGCAAGCGCGTTGAGCCAGACACCTAGCATCGCCTCAGGAAATCAAACGCGCTGGCCTCTCTGTGTCTTCACGAAGCCTTTCCAAGAGCTGAACCCGCGGGAGATGNNATGGCAGCGTTGGTCGCAGATGTAGGATGGGATGGTGTGGAGATTCCGGTGAGATCCAAAGGGCAAGTTGAACCAGAGAAAGTAGCAGATCTGCTTCCTGCTTACGCCGAGGCCCTCCGTGCACAGAAAAAAGACATCTACGTCGCTACGACGGACCTAACTCGCATTGACCAAAAGCATGGCGAGACCGTGCTGCGGACCATTTCCAAGCTTGGCATCAAAAAGATTCGCCTCGGCTTCTTTAAATATGACCTCACCCGGTCCCCGGCGCTACAGCTTCCTGCGATAGGGGATGCGCTCAAAGACATTGCCATAGCTTGTCGCGAGCTTGGCCTACAGGCGGGATTTCAAAATCACTCCGGCAAAACCTATGTAGGTGCCCCCGTTTGGGATGTGTATTCACTGATCAAAGACATGAATCCGCGCGAATTGGGATTCTGCTTCGATATCGCTCACGCCACCATTGAAGGTGGTCTCGCGTGCCCTCTTCATGCCAAGTTGGCCGAACCATTTTATACCGCCGTCTTCGTGAAGGACTATGTCTGGAAAAAAACCGACAAAGGGTGGAAGGAAACGTGGTGCCAATTGGGCGAAGGCATGGTGGACCGCGCCTTTTTCGAAGGCCTGAAAAAATCCTCCTACCAGGGGCCTCTCTGCCAACATCACGAGTACCGCTGGAGCGATCGCGCACAAATGATCTCCATGATGCGCCAAGACCTTCAGGTCTTGCGCACCTGGGTCAGCTGATCATTCCAAACCGAGCGCCTGCCGGCCGGCGGGCGAAATCATCTGAGGAGTCCATATCGGATCCCAAACGATGTGGACCTTGGCCGAATCCACGGTTGGCAACGCCGCGATCTTCTTCCGCGCATCCTCGGCGATTACTGGCCCCATCCCACATCCCTGAGCGGTCAGCGTCATCTTTACCTCTACCGCGTGCTTTTGTTCAGAAACGGCCTCGACGGACAGATCGTACACTAGACCCAAATCGACGATATTCACCGGAATCTCCGGGTCGAAACAGGTCTTNNCCCGTTGTTCGCTAAACGGCTCGCCGCTAGCGTCAGCGTCTTGAAGCTCGGTTCGATAGCCCTCGATCGCCTCCGCGTTCTCGCTGGCGATTCGAAAGAGTCCTCGATCAGTGCGAACAGTAACGTTGCCACCTAGCGTCTGAGTAATGAAAACGTTGGTTCCCGCGGGAAGGAGAACGACATCTCCAGCCGGGATCAATGTAGCCGAGACGTCTTTTGAAAGCGTGTGATGGGCTTGAGCCATGAGTGAAAAATTAGATTGAAAGATTACTGTACCACAATTTCCAGCGGCAGCCGGGCGTAAAGGTGCTGGGGATCATTAAACTGGGCTAAGGTCGAAGCCTGCGCGCGGAGGCGCTGGGTGATTCGGCCAATGAGATCATTTTTCACCGCCTTGGTCTGCATGCCCGCTAGCAACTCGGCCAAGGTCTCAGCAAAGGCTTTGGCTCGAGGGAACTCTCGCACAACGTAACCGGGCTCCAAACCCGCACGTTGCGCTGCGTAGGCCACCGCGGAGTCAAGTCCGCCAATTTCGTCCACTAACCCGACTTTCAGAGCGTCCGCTCCTGACCACACCCGCCGCTGAGCGATTTCTCGTACCCGAGCCGGCGAGAGTTTGCGCGCTTCGGCCACGCGATTGAGGAACTCGCTGTAAATCCAGTCGGCATCACGCTGAAAAATAGCCAACTCTTCGGCCGTTTTAGGACGCGATATGGTTTCCATGTCCGCAAACTTGCCGGTTTTGACCACATCGAAGGTCNNAGGTTAGCCGCGAGTTTCTGCACGTCGATCAGCACTGAAAACACGCCAATCGATCCCGTGATCGTGGCGTTCTCCGCGAAAATTCGTTCTCCGAACGTCGAAATCCAATAGCCACCCGAAGCCGCGTAGCCTCCCATGGAAATCACCACAGGCTTTGCTTCACGCGCCAAACGGACTTCTCGCAAAATATGCTCCGAAGCGGTCGCTGAACCGCCCGGACTATTTACCCGGATGACGATGGCACTGATCTGGGGATCCTGACGCAGCTGGCGCAGTTCTCGCGCAAAACGGCTACCACCGACTTCGCCATGAGTTCCTTCACCATCCACAATTGCTCCTTCGGCATAAACCACCGCCAACTGCCCAGACTTCTTCAAACCTGCCGTGGACTTCGCCTCAACGGCGCCGTCAGCCTCGGGATCGCGCGCCACCCGCGAATAATCGACTAGTGAAATCTGACGAAACGATCCCGTTTTCCCCGTTCGGCCCGTCTTCAGCTTAAGTTCGGCAATGAGCTCATCACGATAGCCCACACGGTCGACGAGCTTAGATGCAACGGCCGGACCGGGACGAATGTAGCCTTCATTATCGACAAGGGCCTGGAGAGCCGCAGGCGTAATTTCCCGGGACGATGCAATCTCGCCACTCACTGCACCCCAAAGATCATCGAGGAGCTTCTGAAGCTGTTCCCGGCTCTCGGGGCTTAGGTCCTTGCGAAGAAGAGGTTCCACGGCCGATTTGTATTTTCCTACCCGCGCCACCTGAACCCCGACCCCCACTTTATCCAGAGCTCCGACTAAAAACATCGGCTCACTGGCCAATCCCGGCAAAGATACCTGACCATACGGATTCATGACGATGTCGCTGGCCACAGAGCCAAGATAGATCTCCCGCGTGCCACTGTTCTCCAGGTAGGCGATGACGTCCTTGCCCGAACGTCGCACTGCAGCAAGCGCCTCACGCACCTCTCTCAACGCTGCCAGGCTAGACCCATAATTATTGGGGACCATGTGGCCTGTTACCAGCACGCCCAACAAACGATCGTCTTTCGCCGCCGCATGGAGTGCCCGGGTAACAGCCCTCAGCTGTAAGGCCTTAGGCTGGTCGGCATTCTCCATCGCCGTAAAGATTTCAAATGGATTCGGCTGCGGTGGTGCATCCGAAATGTCAGCATTGAGGTCAAAAACGAGGTAACTGCCCTTCTCGACCACAACAGGTTTGCTCCCCATCGATGCCATCACCCCAACGAAGCCCACGGCCACAACCGCCAGGCCAAAGACAAAGATAAAAAGTCCGGCGATCGACCCCAGCAGGGAGGCGAAAAACGTTTTCATGCGGGATCACCTTAACTGCCTGAGCTCATTCAGCTAGGGAAAAATGACCGAAGGCCAACTCTTGGCATGCCCGTGGCTTTTACGAATGTGTTAAACCACACGCACACGCTTCACAGCCACATACTTTCGTGTTATGTGTCGATAAGCAACCTACCGTAACTATGAGCGACCAGAAAGACCTCCTGACGACCAATCGCAAGGCACTAACGGTGAATCTCGACGACCTGAAGTACGGTACGTTTGCCGAGATCGGAGCTGGCCAAGAGGTTGCCAGACACTTTTTCCAAGCAGGCGGTGCTGCGGGTACCATTGCCAAAACCATTTCCGCGTACGACATGACGTTCAGCGACGCGATTTACGGGAAGTCGCCCCGCTATGTCTCCCGGGAACGCCTAGGTCTCATGCTAGAGCATGAATTCAACCTCCTCCGCGAGCGGCTTGCCGGCCAACGGGGGGACCGCACATCCTTTTTTGCCTTTGCCGACACGGTCGCCGCCAAAAGCTTCAAGGGAAATAACGAGTGCCACGGTTGGATGGGGATCAGGTTCCAAACCGATCCGGATAGCGAACCGAGCCAGATCGTCCTCCACGTTCGGATGTGGGATAAAGAAAATATTCTCCAGCAGCAGGCGCTCGGTATTGTGGGGGTTAATCTCATTTACGGCGCCTTTTACTTCCGCGACGATCTCAAGAAAATGATCCGCTCGCTGAGCGATAATGTCGGGGCCGACCGAATCGAGGTCGATATGCTCAAGTTCAGCGGACCAGCCTTCAAGTCCGTCGACAATCGGCTGATGTCTCTACACCTGGTAGAATACGGACTGACCAATGCCGTGATGTTTGGCCCAGGCGGTGACGTCCTGCAGCCGTCCGAGGTGCTCTACAAAAAGGCCATCTTAGTCGAACGCGGCAGTTTTCGTCCCGTCACTCACGTTAACGTGGACATGCTTAACTGTGCTTGCGCCCAGTTCGTTCAAGAGCCCTTGGTCAAAGGCAAAGACACCATCGTGTTGATGGAGATCACGATGAACAACCTGCTCGCAGGGGGCGATCTGGATGCGCATGACTTCCTTTCACGGGTCGATCTGTTGGGAGACATCGGCTTCAATGTTCTCATTTCCAACTACTCGGAATACTATCGACTCACCTCGTATTTCCGCCGCTACACCAAGGAAATGATCGGTGTGCCCATGGGCATCAACAACCTCCTGGAGGTCTTCAACGAGAAGTACTACGAGCATTTGGAAGGCGGGATTCTCGAAGCGTTTGGCCGCCTTTTCCGCAACGCGGTAAAACTCTATGTCTACCCGATGCATCAAAATGCTTACGAGCACTACATCGCAGGCGCTCAGCTTGTGAGTACGTTGCCGTCCGCCCAAGCGATGCCGGTCAACGCCTTTGCTTCGGCCGTTCTCATCACCGCGAAGAACCTCCAAGTGTCGGATCATCTCCGCAACCTTTACGCACACTTGCTCGAGAACCACTACATCGATTGCATCGTCGGCTTCGATCGTGCGATCCTCGACATCTTTTCTCGTGATGTCCTACAACGGATCAAAAAGCAGGATCCGAGTTGGGAGCGTATGGTGCCGACTCCCGTCGCTACTGCCATCAAGAAACGAGGGCTATTTGGATACACTCATGACGTGGAACCCGACAAGACGACTACAGCCACGGCGGCTTCCCCACTTGCGCCCACGATTTAACTCCGAAACGCTGACGATCGAAAGCATTGCCGTGCAGCACGGTCGACGCTCTCAGAACCCTTCATGCGCTTCACGAAATACCACGCGCTCGGCAACGACTACTTGGTTNNTTTGGTTCTCAACCCAGCGGACTTCCCCACTTGGACGGCCCCTTCCGCCAGCCAGATTCGGGTCATCTGCCATCGTAACTACGGGGTTGGATCAGATGGGATTCTCTGGGGACCACTACCCTCTTTAACGAGCGACTTTGCTCTGCGCATCTTCAATCCCGACGGCTCGGAAGCGGAGAAGTCAGGCAATGGCCTGCGGATCTTTTCTCGCTATCTCTGGGATCAAGGCTCCGTCAAATATCCCTCCTTCAGCATCGAAACCCTGGGCGGGCACGTGCGATCCGAAATCAAGCAGGCGGGGAAACTTATCACCATTGATATGGGCCAAGTGACCTTCTCGAGTAGTCGGATTCCGGTAGTCGGACCTGAGCGCGAAGTGCTAAACGAACGTATTCACATTCAGGATCGTGACTTCACGTTTTGCTCTGCCAGCATCGGCAATCCACATTGCGTGATTCCCGTCACGGGTGCCTCCGAGGCGTTAGCCCGACGTTATGGGCCGGAGCTGGAGGTTCACCCCTTTTTTCCGCGCAAGACCAACGTCCAATTTCTCCAAGTGCTTGATCGCAACACGATTCGAATTGAGATATGGGAGCGTGGTGCCGGCTACACCCTCGCTTCTGGCAGCAGCTCGAGCGCCGCAGCCGCCGTGGCCCACCGCCTAGGCTGGGTGGACCGAGACGTGACCGTGCACATGCCCGGCGGGCAGATCGGAATCGAAATCGACGACCACTACGCCATCCGCATGACCGGCGCCGTCACCAAAGTTGCTGAAGGAGCACTCAACGGAGAGCTATTTGACGTGTCGGTGTGATCCGCCATCAAAACAATCCAGTCCGGGCAGAAAAAAAGCGACTTCATCAGGTCGCTTTTTTTCGGCGCGAAACCAGGTGAAATTTTCTCAGTATTTGATGGCGCATCCGTACGGCTTCGTCGTCGCCTTGGCGGGTGTGGTTCCATTTTTCACTGCGGACAACGCGCTCNNCAACGTAGTTTTCAGCCTTCGAGATATCGTCAGGATTTCCCGAACTGATGCTGTCGATCGCTCCATTGTAGACCAGCGTTCCACTAGGATCGATGACGAAAAGATGTGGTGTCGTCCGGGCATCGTACAGCTTACCGACCTGATGGGTAGGATCGCGGAGGTAGGCGGTTGGGCTAGATTTATTCTTCTGCTGCCACGACTTAACCTTTTCAGGGCCATAGTCTCCTTGCCCACCTTTGGAGGCCGAATTGATGGAAAGCCAAACCACACCCTCACCTGTCGCCTTCTGCTGCAACGAAGGGATGTTGCCACTTCTGTCGTAGTGCTTTTTGACGATCGGACAATCAGGATTGGTCCACTCCAAGACAACGGTTTTTCCTTTCAATTCAGAAAGGCGGTAGGTCTTACCGTCTATNNCGTCTATATCCGTTAAGGTGAAATCAGGGGCGGGGCTTCCCACTTGGGCTGACTTGGCCACCGCTTGAGACAAACCAAACGCAGCGATCACCGCTACGGCCGTGACGATTTTCAGGACAGTTTTCATCGAATTGAAATCTACTGAGAGGATGCGGAGAAACAGATCCACGCGGGCGGTCGCTTTCCCGCTGCGGCCAGCTTCATCTAGGACGAGATGCAGCCGTCTGACCACGAGTTTAGTCATCAGGTCCCCTCTGGCGAGTGGAGTCCTCGGCAATTTTTCTCATCGGTCCTGCGTAGGAATTCCCATTGCAGGTCTTTTTTACCACCGCTTAGCCTTTTTTGTGCTTGGTTGGTGCGCCGATTCCCTCCGTCTGATTTGGGCCCTGTTTTACTGGAACGCTCGCAAGAGCGTCTTCCAGTTGCGCGGAGCCACGGGCGTCCCTCCCTGCCAAAATGCCAGTGACTCGGGGATTCCTGGTAAAACCGGATGTGACGCGTGCCTCCATTGGCATCGTCCGGCCCGTTTTAAGACGGTCTGCCCGCTTCTAGCCTTCGATGCCACGAGAACTCCAGTCTGCACCGCGCCTGGTNNAAAGCACTCCTCCTGGTGGGAGGAAGCCTCGTCGGTCTCTATGCAGTGGGGATACTAACCGTTTTCGGACTCCTCCAATGGCGGGGGTATGACGTCCCGCTCGTAAGCGTGGCCTGGCCTCCCGAGTGGCGCCGCTTCCATGAGTATCAGGCCCGTCTCTTCTACGAAAAAGGTCGTACCGCTCTCGCCGCGGGCCTCACCCATGAAGCCGTGCTCGCTCTCTCTTTCGCCTATCAGCGAGACTCCCAACTCTACGAAGCGGGAGGCCTACTCGCCTGGCTGTGGCAAGCATCACAACCTGCAGCCTCGAATCGCATTTATCTCCAGCTCATCCGGGAGCACCCCCAACGCCGCATTGATACCGCCCAACGCTGGTACCGGGCCTTATTGAGCCGGGGCGATTTCGAGTCGATCGCTCGCCTCTCGCGGGAAATGCTCAATCACGACACACAGCATCCAGCAGCTTGGACTTACGCGCTCCTCTTTGCCTCTCGCCACCTCAGCACGGAGAGCCGGGAACGACTGATTTCTGCTGAGCCTGCGTTACCGACCGAAAGCTTGGCTCTCTTTCAGTTGGAGCACTCCTTGCGCGGACTGCCTTCAACTGAGGTACGGAAGCGTCTTGTTGACACAGGCGTACAACGTCCGTCATCGGCCCTTGCGCAATTCCACCGCATCGACCTTATGACGCGCTCGGGATTGCCCACGGAGGCGCTTACACTCCTCGCCCAGGACTCCATTCTCGATAGTCGCACCCAAGCCGCTCTGCGACTTGACGCCTTGGCGGCCAGTGGGCAACAAGAGGAACGTCGAAAACAGGTGCAGCACTTGCTGACTCCCCGACCTCAGCTTTCTACCATTGAGTTGGTGACCGCTCATCTTATGCGGTACCCGAGTCCGCCGCTGACTGCGGACTCTTTTAAGCAACTAGATTCTTCGCCCCTTCCGGAACGTCCGGAGAACTACAGCGGTTTTCTCGCCCTATTTTGTATAGCCGCATCGTCTGGCGATACCGAGCGATGCCGCCAATTCAAAGATATCCTGCGTAGACTCTCCGGCGCTCCTCTGTCTGCTCTCGAAAGCGTCGAAGCTTTTTTTAGGGGGGAAACAGAAGATCGACGTTTAGGTACCTACCTTCCGCGAATCCAGCCGCTCGCTCTTGAGGTCGTGTGGGCTCTCCACGAGCAGTTTCCCGCGCCCCCACCCACGGTAAAGCTACGGCAGTGAAGGTCCCAACGCCGCTTTTTTCGAAATCGCGAACTGCTCGTCTCCCGGCCAGCCTTTGGCCGGGCTCGCTCTGCGCAATCAGCCTCACGGTAGCGTGGACCTTCTACATGCTTCCCGCCTGGCGTGAAGATCCTGATCTCTCGCATGGATGGGTCGCTCCCCTTCTGGCATTCCTTTTGGTGCATGAGAGCCGGACCGGGGGTGCCCCGCGTTTCTTCCAGGGAAAAGGCGCGAATGTCCTTCTGGCAGTGTGTTTTACCCTGAGTGTCGTGACCCTCTTGTTCGCCGGCCTCATGGCCGCTGCGCTGTCATGGGACAACGATTTAACGCGCTTTTTGCTCAGCTTGGCGCTCACCACCTTCTTTTTCGGCATTTGGTTATTCGGCGCCCATCCTCAGATGCGTTGGACGCCTCTCAATTGGCCAGGAGCGGTGGTGTGCCTGCTCCCTGTTCTCAGTGCTCCGTTGCCACCGGGCACCTACCACCGCCTCAGCCTTCACCTGCAGCTCCTCATAAGCCGCAGCGTCGTGGAAACCCTCCATCTCCNNGGCAATGTCATCGAGCTTTCAACGGCAGTCGTAGGCGTCGAAGAAGCCTGCAGCGGCATTCGCTCCTTAATCTCATGCGTCGTCGCGGCACTTTTTTTCTCTGCAGTCTTTTTACGACGCGCTGGACCCCGAGCGCTCCTCCTGGTTGGGGTGGCGCCCATCGCGTTCGGGATGAATTTCACGCGCTCGCTGGTCCTGACGCTCATGGCAGACCGCGGAATCGAGATCGGGGGATGGATCCACGATTTCACGGGTTACGTCAGTCTGGTAGCGAGTGCTGTTCTTCTCGGTTTCACGGCTAAACTGCTCGCAACTCTAGAAAATCCGACAAACGTTTCCCCAACCTCCCTTGGCGAAAGACCACGTTCAGCCCCGCTCCGTGGTTTTACTATCGGCAGCGTCGCGGCAACCGTGATCGCACTTTTTTTCGTAGTCAAAACGCAACCGGCTCCTGCTGAGACTGCTTCCCGATCTTCACTAGAAGCTCTGCTCCCCGAGTCATACCCTGGGTGGCATACCCAGACAGACTCCAGTCTCTACCTCTTTCGCGCCACCTTGAAGACGGAGGCCCTGCTACAGCGAACGTATTCACGCCTCAATGCCGAGGGCGAAACGGAACAAATCACCGTCTACCTAGCACACTGGGCTCCAGGACAAGCCTCCGTCAGCCTCGTCGCCGCACACACCCCTGATGCCTGCTGGCCAGGGTCGGGCTGGAACAACGCGACTCCTCAATCTCTCGTTCCAAAAGCGACTCCGTCCGACCTACTTCCTCCGGGCGACTATCGTTATTTCTCACGAGAAGATCAGGTCCAGTACGTCTGGTATTGGCATCTTCATCGTGGACGAATCGTCACCGACTCCAACCCTTTCTCCCCCTGGAAAATGGCGGGCCTTGTTCTCAATCACGGGATCACTAGTACCGCCGACCAAACCTTCATCCGAATTTCCAGCAACCGCCCCTGTGATCGACTAAAGGATGAAAAACTATTGCAGGAAATCGCTCAGCGCCTTCACTCCCTCGGTTTAGACAACTCACATGCTCTTTAACTTAACCCGACAGGAGAAATCGATGCTGAGTTGGATCGCCGTACTCCTCGCACTCGGCGTGTTGGGTCTTTGGCTTCTCTAGTCGAACGTCAGGACNNAGAACGTGCCTCGTAACCCAACGGCCATCTGGATTCCGTATTCTTGCTCCGCATACTGTTTCGCATACGACGGCGTCTGGTCTCCATAGCGAAGGAATCGCACCGGCTCATTGAGAATATTGTTGGCGCTGGCTACGATCGATAGCCGCTTCGTGAGCTGATACGAGCCGTTGATG
>DKKJ01000076.1 GCA_002455175.1 Opitutaceae bacterium UBA6669 | reverse complement strand
ATCGACGAACGGCCGGAGGAAGTGACTGATTTTCGACGGCATACTAAAGGCGAGGTTGTCGCTTCGACCTTCGATGAAACCCCGGAAAGTCACGTTCATTGTGCTGAGATGGTAGGCGAAAAGGCGCGCCGCTTGGTAGAGCGCGGCCAGCACGTGGTCATCCTACTCGATTCGATTACCCGCTTGGCGCGTGCTTACAATTCTTTGGCCTCCAATTCGGGCAAGATCATGTCGGGAGGGATGGAGGCAAATGCGATGCAGCGACCGAAACGCTTTTTCGGCGCAGCGCGAAATATCGAAGGAGCGGGCAGCCTGACAATTCTGGCCAGCGCTTTGATCGATACCGGCAGCCGGATGGATGAGGTGATCTTCGAAGNNCGCAAGGAAGAGCTGATCTACCATCCTGAGGAACTTCAGCGCATCTACGGTTTGCGACGAACCATGCAAGGTATCGGTCCTATCGAGTCGATGGAGATGCTGATCCAGCGACTAAAGAAAACGAAATCGAACGCCGAGTTCTTAATGAGCTTGGCCCGGTAACCGTCCTCCATGAATCCCGTCGGCGCTTTCTCAAAGAATGCTGCCGACGAGGTCTTGATCTCATTAGCCCTAAAAAGGGGTATCCTTGCACAGGAGCAATGGGATCAGCTGAGTNNCTATGTCATTGCCTGCGTGGTTATGTCGGCATGGAGGCATCGATGAATCTCTCCTGGCCCAGGCGCTTGCCGAGGAATATGGATTGCCGTTTGCCTCGGTGATCCAGCCGTTGGTGCCAAGTGCTGCTCCCTGGAATTCCATCCCTGCGAGCGCATGGCAGGAGCACCGGGTGATCATTCTGCGGCTGGAGGGAGGGTATTTGCAGGTAGCTGTAGATAATCCCTTTAATGAGAAGGGACTGGTCTGGCTTCGTGAAGCCTCCGGATGCGAGCTGGAATTGACCGTAGCTACCGCTTCTGCGGTGGAAGCGGCTTTAGGGGAAGTATATCTCTATATACAAGAGAGAGATAAGGGTATTCGAGCGACGAAATCCTCGAAGCATGACGAGCTCCACGCGTTAGTTGCGACGCCACACCTGACGATCCGTGATCCGCGGTTTAGCCCGGGAGGTGACGAGCCGATGATCAAGTTAGTGGAAACCCTCATTTCCGATGCCATTGCGCGTCGCGCCTCGGACATCCATCTGGAGCCGATGGCAGGGGCGTTTCGTGTCCGTAACCGAATCGATGGTGAAATGGTGACGATCGAGTCTAGACCGCGTGAACTGCACGGACCCGTTATCTCGCGGGTAAAGATTCTCGCTCAGCTTTCGATTGCAGAAAAACGGATTCCTCAAGATGGCCGGATCCGGTGGAGGCGAGGGGATTCGGTCGTTGATCTCCGTGTATCGTGCCTACCAACCTCGCGGGGCGAATCGATTGTCATGCGGATTCTCGATGGGGGCAGTGCGCGCCTGACGCTTGAGGACCTCGGGATGAACGCGGATGACCGCGAACGATGGCAACGCTTGTATGCCAAAGGGGAGGGGATGATCCTGGTTACGGGACCCACCGGCTCGGGAAAGACCACAACGTTGTACAGCGTTCTGAATGTGCTTAACCAGACGCGCCGCAAGATTGTCACGGTAGAGGATCCCGTGGAATACGAGTTTTCGGGAATCAATCAGGTGGCTGTGCACGCGCAGACAGGGATGACGTTTGCACGTGCCCTTCGAGCCCTGCTGCGGCAGGCACCCAATGTTGTCATGGTCGGCGAGATTCGTGATGGCGAGACGGCGGGCATCGCTGCTCACGCGGCCCTTACCGGGCACCTGGTCCTCTCCACTCTCCATACTAATGATGCGTGTGGCGCCATTACTCGATTGCTCGACCTAGGAGTGAAGCCTCTCTTAATTTCAGCGTCTTTGCGCGGTGTCCTTGCTCAGCGGCTGGTCAGGCGGGTGTGTCCTGGGTGTAGTCAGTGGCGCACGGCGACAGCACGTGAGCGAACTATCCTGTCTCAACCTGGGGGCGCAGAGTCTTTGGCTGTGGCCCAAGGTACGGGTTGTCCACGTTGCCGAGGCACCGGATTTCACGGACGGGTGGGGCTCTTCGAGCTGTTAGTCATCGATGATGACCTGCGCGTTCTTTTATCGAACCCCGAGGCTCAGACCGCCTTTCGCAACGCGTGGAAAGCAAAAGGTGGACGTAGCCTGAGGGAGGACGGGTTGTGCAAAGTTCGTATGGGACTCACGACGTTGGACGAGGTAGAGAGTGTCGTAACCGCAGAATCTCCAGGGAGAAATTGATTTTATGAGCTATGAAATGAACGATTTGTTGGAACTGGAACTCGACCAAAACGCTTCTGATCTCCACTGCCAAGTGGGACAGCCGCCGACACTCCGCATCAGTGGAAGTATGGTGCCGATCGAAGGTCCTAGCCTCACTCCAGAAGATACGGAGAAATTGGTGCTATCCATCACCCCCGACACCCATGTGCAGAGCCTTAAGCTCAATGGAGGATCCGACTTTGGATTCGCATATCTCGATCGTGCGCGTTTTCGCGTTTCGATTCTAAAGGCCAAGGGAAGTTTTGGATTGGTGCTCCGGCAGATTCCTAATCGCATGTTTGGTCTGCGCGACATCGGGCTTCCCGATCGCATCAAGGAACTGCTGTACCGCCCTCGTGGTTTGNNATCATCACGATCGAGGATCCGATAGAGTACTATCACTCCCACAAACAGTGCATCGTGACTCAACGCGAAATCGGTGTGGATGTGCCGTCGTTTTCGGAAGCGATTCGCCGCGCACTCCGTCAGGATCCTGACATCATTCTGGTGGGAGAAATGCGCGATCTGGAGACTATCGAAGCGGCGATTAGTGCGGCGGAAACGGGTCACTTGGTCTTTGGGACCTTGCACACGAACAGCGCGGCCAAAACGATCGATCGTATTGTCGATGCCTTTCCTGCCAACATGAAGGAAATGATTCGAACCCAGCTTTCATCCTCTATTGTTGCGGTGATCTCCCAGGTGCTATGCAAAAAGACGGGGGGAGGGCGCATTGCGGGCTATGAGATCATGATCAACACAACATCGATCGCGTCGCTCATCCGTGAGAATAAGACGTTCCGGATCACCTCGGATATTCAAACCGGGGGAAATTTAGGTATGATAACTATGGATACTCATCTCATGAGTCTAGTCAATCGTGAGTTGGTTTCACCGGACGAAGCGCTGGAGAAGGCACAAGATCCTCTGGCGATGAAGGAGAAACTGCTGCAGCTGGGGCATTCTCTGCGCGCGATTTGATTGCTTAACCGTGCATCATGGCTGGTCTCCTCGTTCCACCTAAGTCAGGGTTGAGCCCGGACGGAGGGGACTTGACTGCATCCATCGACACCGTGGTGGGTTCAGTGAGCGGATGGTTGCGATCCGCATTGGCTCAGGCTATAACTGATGGGGCGTCTGACCTGCANNTTATTGAGGGTGCTTCCGCCGCCACCGAGGGGCTGCGGTGAGGCGCTGGCTTCGCGCATCAAGGTGCTCGCTGGGTTGGATGTTTCCGAACGCCGTCTCCCGCAAGATGGCCGGTTTTCTCAGATGCATGAGCAGCGTAATATTGACCTTCGTGTTTCGACGCTTCCCACGGTTTCTGGCGAGTCTGTTGTGATACGTATTCTTGATCGGGAGGTCCGTCGCCTGCATCTGGACTCCTTGGGCATGCCGATAGACGTCGCCGCGACCTTCAGGAGGCTGATTTCGAGTGCACATGGGCTCATCTTGGTCACAGGACCAACCGGTTCGGGCAAGACTACCACTCTCTACAGTGCGTTAAGTGAACTGAACCGCGACGAACGAAAGCTCCTCACGGTGGAAGATCCCGTCGAATATGACCTGGAAGGTGTGGTGCAAACCTCGGTGAATGCGGAGGTCGGGCTCAGCTTTGCGTCGGCATTACGATCATTTTTAAGACAGGACCCGGATGTGATTATGGTAGGGGAAATCCGGGATGAGGAAACGGCTCAGATGGCATTGCCAGCGGCGCTTACCGGACATCTGGTGCTGTCGACCTTGCATACCCCTGATTCGGCCAGCGCGGTGGTGCGTCTCGTTGAGATGGGGGCACCTTCCTTTTTAATTGCAGCGGCGTTGAAGGGAGTGGTCGCGCAGCGGCTTTTGCGCAGGCCCTGTCCACGGTGTTCGGCACGCGTATTCAAGGAGACCCATTTGTCTCTACCCGGTTGCCCCTGTGGCGGAGTCGGATTTCAAGGGAGAACCGGAGTTTTCGAGGTGATGGAGATCGACGAACGTCTTCGTACGTTGATCCAAAGGGGTGACTCTGCGATGGAGCTACGTCAGGCGGCGATCACATATGGAATGCGTTCTCTGCGTGACGAGGGCCTTCGTTGTGCGGAGGCTGGAGTGGTGGCAATGCAAGATGTCATTGAACACCTGTAGAGGGAAGCGCTGATGCAAAGGACGAAGTTTCACGCCTCGGTCGATTGTATTCAGATTTCACCAACACGAATGCAGGCCACTTCACGGCCGTCAAATGAGGCAAGAGGTGGGAAGGCGACCTTACACCGTTCTTGAGCGTAAGGGCAGCGAGGGTGAAAGGTGCAACCCACCGGAGGTGAAATAGGTGAGGGCGGATCACCTGGAAGAACGATCCGCTTACGATTTCTCTCCACGTCCGGATTGGGGGTGGGGATGGCGCTCACCAGTGCTCGAGTGTAGGGATGTTGCGGACGGTCGATAACGGCGGAGGCTTCGCCTAATTCAACGATCTTTCCGAGATACATCACCGCTACTCGATTGGAGATGTGCTTCACCACTGAAAGATCGTGGGCGATAAAAATAAGGGTCAGCCCCATCTCTCGGACCAGATTGGAGAGTAGGTTGAGAATCTGGGCTTGGATCGAAACGTCGAGGGCGGAGACAGGTTCGTCGGCAACGATGACCTCGGGTTGCAGCGCCAAAGCGCGGGCGATAGCGATACGTTGACGCTGTCCGCCAGAAAACTCGTGCGGGTACTTCTGCATGAAGCGGGAGGCTAAACCGACTCGCTCCATCAACTGGGCCACACGTTGGGGTACTTCCTCAGGCGGGCAGGCCTTGTGGACCAACAAAGGTTCCGCGAGGGTGGCGAAGACCGTCATGCGCGGGTTGAGCGATGCATACGGATCTTGAAAGACCATTTGTAGTTCCTTCCGTTGGCTCTGCAGTTCCTGAGTACTGACCGCGGAAAGGTTCCTCCCTCCGAGAATCACGGCACCCGCGGTCGTCGGCAGCAGTTGGAGAATGGTCCGAGCCAGCGTCGATTTTCCGCACCCTGACTCTCCGACCAAGCCAAGGACTTCTCCGCGCGCAATTTTCAGACTGACGCCATCAACTGCTTTGACCGTCCCCACCTCTCTTTTTAGGAGAAATCCTTTGAAGATGGGAAAGTGAGTTTTGACCTCTTGAAGCTCCAGGATCGTTTCAGCCATGGTGAAGAGCGTTAGCTAAGGTGGNNCGGGAGGCATCCCCGGAATCGTAAAAAGTTGAGATCCCTTGGGTTGGAGGGAGGGGATAGATTGCTGGAGAGCGCGGGTGTAAGGATGGAGCGGCTGATAAAACAAGGTACGGGTTGAGGCTGTCTCGATAATCCGCCCGGCGTACATCACCTGGACCCGATCACACAATCCCGAGACTACCCCCAGGTCGTGCGTGATGAAGATCACCGCCATATTGAATTCCTTTTGGAGCCGTTTGATCAGCTCCAGGATTTGCGCTTGGACGGTGACATCGAGCGCAGTGGTGGGCTCGTCGGCAATGAGCAACTCCGGCTGAGTAATCAAGGCCATGGCAATCATGACTCGCTGCCGCATTCCTCCGGAAAACTCATGCGGGNNTAGTAATGTATTCTTTTGGCAGCGTCGTTGATTCCGACCGCATCCAGCATGGCGAGCGCGCGTTTGAGGGCTTCTGCACGCGAAATTTTTTGATGAATCAGAAGGGGTTCAATCAATTGCTCGGATATCCGGAGGTACGGATTCAACGAGGTCATGGGATCTTGAAAGATCATCGCGATCCTCTTGCCCCGAATAGCTCTCGACTCCGCAGCGGAGCAATTAAGGAGGTCAACACCGTCAAACAGTGCGGATCCGCTCTCAATGCGCCCGGGAGGCTGAGGGATCAACCCCATGATCGAATAGCATGTCACTGATTTACCCGAGCCAGATTCGCCAACAATCCCCAACGTTTCCCCGGCTTCCAGGTTGAAGCTGACGCCGTCAACGGCGCGATAGACTCCATTGCGGGTGTGAAAGTAGGTGCGGAGGTCTTTGACGGACAGGAGCGGCACGGGAAAAAAAGAAAAACGGAGAAGGTGGAACCTGAAATCGGTTCGGGAGGTGGCAACGCTAATTACGAAGAGCTACCGACGCCAGCCTGTTTCGGATTTGGGCGATGACGTGTTCTACGGGCAGATCTGACAAGCTACCTCCGCCGGTAGATGGACAGCCAGGCGGCTGAAGGATGTCGACGGGAGAAGCAAAAACAGGGCGCGTTCGCACCGGATTAGTCGGCCCGAAAAGTCCAATGAGTGGGACGCCCCAGGCGTTACCGAGGTGCATGCCACCGGTGTCGTTGCAAACGAGGAGATCGCAACTTTTAAGGTGGGTAATGAACTCAGAGAGGGTGGTTGTTCCCGCTAAGTTCTCACCGTGAAACGCTTTCGAACCAGCAACGATTTGATCGGTGATGAGCCGATCGCCGGGGGTGCCAAAGAGCAGAAAGCGGCAATCGGGAAAGGCGTCTATCAGCTGGCACCAAGAGGCAACCGGCCACCGTTTGGCAGGCATGTTTTCGGAGCCGGCAATCAGGCCGATTCGTGGGGTGGACTCGGTATTCGATCGGGGATCGCGAGAAAGCGGCAGAAGGTCAGGCCGCGCTTGCAGGCCGAAATGACGGAGAAATCCTTCCCATAGCTCGATCTGATGGTGGTGGTTTTCTTCGAAATCAGGAGGGGGACGGTAGACGTGCGAGAGACCGAGACGACGTTTTCCGGGTCGCAGGATCCCGAAGCGTTGGCGACAGCCACTGAGCTTGGCTTCCAAGTCGCCGCGGGCCGAGTTGGTGAAGAGCACGTAGAGATCTGGGTACCTTTTTCTAAGCGAGTAAAAGGAGCGCCAGTATCCGAGGCCTCGGGGAGGAAGGGCGAAATAGTGGTCAGCGACATCTGCCGCGCGCACCAGGTCCTGAAAGGCAGCCTTACCAATCAAGGTGAGTTCCGCATCCGGGCGAGATTGTCGAATGGCTCGGAGAAGAGGGAGGGCCATCACCACATCCCCTAGCCAGTTGGGAAGTCGGACAAAGACCCGGGTCTTCCGAGGCAGTTGCGACCACCCCCGGAAGGCGACCTCGGCCTCAAGAAGATTCCGCTNNTCACCGATTGTGCGACCAGAGCCACGATTGACGTAAAACCGAGTCGTTTCGAAGAGCGTCCTCACACCAGCGATTCAGCTGGACGGTAAGATGAGCAGATGTGCCGTTATAGCTGATCGGTTCCAAATCGAGGGCGACCCTCCAGAAAGCCAGCCGTCGCGGATAAATCACATAAACATCGGCGGAAAATTTTTCGGCGAGGATGCCTGGAAGTTCTGTGGTGGAGCATACTCGCCCCAATAACGTGGTGAGAGCTCCCTGCAGACCGGCATTTTGGTCGAAGAGAATGCCTACTGATTCCTTGGCTCGAAGCATGCGTATCGCCTCCGCGAAACCCTCTTTTCGAGAAAGTAGGCGCATACCGAAACGCGCGCGTGTTTCTCGGATAAAACGATCTAGCTCAGGGTTATCCAGTGGTCGGAAGATAGCGCCGATCTGACGTAGTGGGTCTTTTGATAATGCCGGTAGCCACGTCTGAGTTTCCCAATAGGCGAGGTGAAGGGTGGCGAGGATTGTGGGCTTTGGATTCCGGGCTTGCTCGGCCAATATTTCTGTGGCGCGAGGAGTGAGATGAGCGATTTCGCGGATACGTGCCACGCTGAGATAAGGGCACGCGACGGAAAGAACCCCCGTTTCCACCAAACGGTGACAGCTCGTTCGCCCGATCTCTTTCAACGATTGTTGATCGAGTTCGGGAAAAGCGTGGTGTAAGTTCGAAAGAATGAGCGTGCGCCTTTTTGAACTGAGGAGATAAATTAGGTCGCCGAGAATTCGGGAAGTCACATGGAGCGCCGCTTCAGGCGTATGAGCTAAAAGCCAGCCGGTGGATTTGAGAAGAAGCGTCAACACGTGCGGAAAACAGTGTGGTTAGCGTTTGCGTTCGAACCAGAATGTCCATGAAACGATGCGCTTTGGCGGGCGATTTTAGGGACCACGGTCCCTCGTCTGCGTTTGCCTCATGATTCAGCTNNTCTTCTCTCGGAGACATTGTCCACGGTTTGCAGGTTGCCACTTCGCTTAAAGAGCAGGTGCCTCATCTGAAGATTTCGTGGATTGTCCGTGATATCTTCGCGCCCTTGGTCCGCTCCTGTGAGGCCGTGGATACGACCTACGTCTTCAAGCGAGACTCCGGGATGAAGGGCTTTTTCGAGCTCATGCGTGAGGTGCGCAAGGTTCGTTTTGACTACGTTTTCGACTTCCAAGGGCTCCTCCGCAGCGGGCTCATGACGTGGCGTGCGGACGGGGGCAAAAAAGTGGGGCGGAGTGACGCTCGTGAGGGCGCGTTTCTCTTTTATCAGCAACGCGTTCCTTTGCCCCCGGCCGGACTTAAGTCACACGCGGTGGATATCCTTCTTCAGTTTGCGTCGGTCTTGGGAGCAGCGCCCGAGCTGAGGGGAGCTCTTCGTTTCCGAGATGTTGAGGGCCTAAACCTAAGTTTTGTTGGCGGCCCGAGTGGCGGCGCGCCCATCGTCATTTTTCCAGATAGTCGACGGGAGGAAAAACGCTGGAACGGATTCAAGCAATTGACGGAAATGCTCTTGCGTGAAGACCGTTCGCGGCGGGTTGTCTGGGCAGGAAATAACTATATTCCTGACAAGGATGGGTTTAGTAAAGAGCAATTCCTTAACCTTACTGGCAATACCAGTTTGCTTTCGCTGCCTGCGCTGATCGCGCGTGCGAGCTGGGTGATCTCCAATGATAGTGGTCCGATGCATCTGGCGGCCGCCTTGGAGGTACGAACTTTTANNCCCTTTGGCCCCTATCCGCTTACGGCGCCGACCAATCATGTGATCCAGGCTCCGGTGGGAGCGTTGTCGATGCTTTCGGCTAAGGAAGTCTTTGCTCGGTTTCAACGTTTGGACGGCCCCTTACGGGCTCCGTCAAGCCTCGTTCGCTGAGTGTTTTGGTAGACGGTAATAAAGAAAAAGGTGTTCAACCCAGGCGATTCGTGGTTTCGCCTAACACGTATGCTCGATCCTAAACTCCTCCGTGAATCGCCAGATACGGTGCGTGCCGCGATTGCCAAGAAGCACTTGGACGTGGACGTCGACGCCGTGCTGAAGCTCGACGCCAGCTGGCGGTTGCAGCTCCAAGAGGTTGAGGTGCTTAACTCCAAGCAAAAGACGGCGAACACTGAAATGGTTGCGCTGAAAAAAGGATCCCCCGAGTTCTTGGCCAAAGTGGCGGAAATGAAGGCGGTCTCGGCGCAGGCTAAGGAAAAGGAAGGTGAACTTTCTGCCACCGAAGCAGCGTGGAAGCAGGCCATGCTAGCGCTGCCTAACATTCCTCACAGCAGTGTTCCCGAAGGAAAAACGCCCGAGGAAAATCAAGTTTACGCGACCTACGGTTCGATCGAAAGCGTATCTCCCCATGCGAAAGCTCACTGGGAGATGGCTGGNNGCTTTCCTTTTTACGTGGGAGAGGGTGCAAGAATCGTTCGAGCACTCTTACAATTCTTCCTCGATGAGGGGGGGAGAGCCGGCTACTTGGAGGTCTCGCCACCGATCTTTGTCAATGCGGCCAGCGCCACCGCCACAGGGCAATTGCCGGACAAGGAAGGCCAAATGTACGAGACCGCCGGTGATCACCTCTATGCGGTTCCGACGGCCGAGGTTCCCCTGACTAACTTTTTTCGCGATGAGATCATTCCGGAAGAAAATCTCCCGGTTTTGCGCTGCGCCTACACGCCCTGCTTCCGTCGTGAGGCCGGGAGTTACGGCAAGGATGTGCGTGGATTGAATCGCCTCCATCAGTTCGACAAGGTGGAGCTCCTCAAGTGGGTTCACCCCAGCTCGAGTTACCAAGAACTCGAGCTCCTGCGAAACGACGCGGAGAATTTGCTCAAGAAACTGGAGCTGCCCTACCGAGTGCTGCTCATGTGCGNNAGTGGGTTCACCCGTCGAGCAGCTATGACGAACTCGAGAAATTGCGAGGCGACGCCGAAAACCTACTGAAGAAACTCGAGCTCCCTTATCGCGTGCTTTTGATGTGCGGAGGAGACCTAGGTTTCTCTCAGGCTAAAAAATACGATCTCGAGGTCTGGGGCGGTGGACAGAAGCGGTGGCTGGAAGTATCGAGCTGCTCTAATTTCGAAGCCTTTCAGGCGCGTCGGGCGCAAATCCGTTTCCGGTCTAAAGAAACGGGGAAGCCGGAGCTCGTGCACACCTTAAATGGTTCGGGGTTGGCGGTACCTCGGGTGCTGGCTGCGTTGCTGGAGAATAACCTACAGGCGGATGGNNGGACGCGTAAAACTCCCGGCAGCACTCGTTCCGTATTTTGGGAAAGAGTACCTGACCCTCGCCTAGTCGAGAGAGGAGCGTCACGCCGTGTCCCGCGCGCCCCGCCGAGTTCGAGCGTTCGACTGGCGTGGGGCGGCGGAGGCTTTGGCGGCAACCTTTCCACGAGATCGTCTACACCCGCGCGTGGTCGAGTGGAGCGCGGGTCGCACGCAAGCAGTTAAAGGGCCCTGGGGCGTGGCCTTTTCTGGAGGCGCGGATTCGCTTGCCCTGCTCTTGTTAGTGTGGGCGCACTGGCCAGAGCGCCGAGCACGTCTTCGGGCCCTGCATTTCAACCATGGGTTGCGAGGCCTGGCTTCGGCAGGCGATGAGCGTTTTTGTCGTTCGGTCTGTCGGGCTTTGAACGTACCGTTTTTCTCGGATCGGTGGCGGCGGACTAAAAAGGAGAAAACGCCTAGTGAGGCCCAGGCTCGAGCGGCGCGTTTCAGTTTCTTTGCGGACGTCCTCGCAAGTGAAGGAGTAGGGGCGCTATGGACAGGGCATCACCGCGATGATGTGGCTGAGAGTATGCTCATGCGGCTCGCTCGGGGCAGTGGAATTGACGGATTGATCGCCCCTCGTCCCCTCCAGGCGTCTGGCTTCCCTTGGTCACATGTGCGCCCATTGCTCACGTTGAGTCGAACCGAGTTGAGGGATGCGCTTGCTCGGTGCGGTGTTTCTTGGCGTGAGGATAAATCGAATTTCGAAGCCGTTTTTTTCCGCAATCGAATTCGCAACGAGGTGATGCCAGTTTGGATAAACGCCGCGCAGGGGAGAGATGCCGTGGCGGGGGCTGCTCTGTCTCGGGAGTTGCTCGAAGAGGATGCTGAGGCTCTCGATTCCTGGCTCGACGAACTTCGTCCGCTTGNNACGCGCGCTTAATTTGGTTGCCTTGGCCAATAAACCACGAGCCTTGTTGAGACGGGCGCTACAGCAGTGGAAATTATCCCTAGGCCCAGATGCAGGAGATCTTTCCCGTCAAGGGTTTGAGATACTCCTTAGAGCGGTTGAGCGGGGTCAACCTAAACGGCTAAGCCTCGGGCCAAACGGCTTCGCCGTTATCTCAACTCATGACCTCAGATTTGTGAAAAAGTGACGAAAAACCGAGAACTCCTCTCGCGGAGTGGAAATATAGAAACAATCTTCCAACCCTGAAACACACTCCCTCCAATTGACTTGCAGGGAGGGAACCAGTAGCTTCCTTCCCTAGTCCCAAAAAGGTAAATGTCCGAAATCGATAATAAAAATAAGCGCAGACCGTTGAAGAACTTACCTCCCGAGAGATTTCAACCCAAGGTCTTGCTGATCTGGTTGTCGATCGTCGCGGCGGTGCTGGCTCTCTTTCTTCTCAATCCAGGGAAGGTAAAAGCGCCTGCCGTAGTGAATCTCCAAAAGGTCATCGACATGGCGGAAGCAGGTCAAATCCGTGAGGGTTTGATCCAGTATGATGGCGCCGGTGGACGCGACTGGGTGATTGTCCGTGGCGAGACGACCGAGGCGATTCTGACGTCTGATGCTGGTAAGACCCAGCACTTCCGCGCTTCGGGGCGTTTGACCGATGCGAATTTCGAGAAGCTACAGAAGTCTCAGAAATTCAGTGAGCAGCCGCAGGCTACCCTCCTGACGCAGATCGCGTCTCAGATCATCCCGTTTGTCATCATCATCGGTCTACTTTATTTCCTGTTCGTTCGTCAGCTTCGTAATGCGGGGCGTGGCGCGCTGAACTTTGGCAAGAGTCGAGCGAAGCTCCTCACTCGCGATCGTGATAAGATCACGTTTGCTGAAGTCGCAGGCTGCGATGAGGCAAAAGAGGAGGTTTCCGAGGTTGTCGAGTTCCTCAAGGGTCCAAAGAAGTTCACCAAGATGGGTGGAAAGATTCCTAAGGGGATTCTCATGGTTGGACCTCCTGGAACCGGGAAAACGTTGCTTGCGAAAGCGGTGGCGGGCGAAGCCGATGTCCCCTTTTTCAGCATCTCGGGTTCCGATTTCGTCGAGATGTTCGTGGGTGTAGGAGCGAGCCGCGTTCGTGACATGTTCGAGCAAGGCCGTAAGAATGCTCCTTGTCTGATTTTCATCGACGAAATCGACGCGGTGGGTCGTCAGCGCGGTGCTGGTCTCGGCGGTGGAAATGACGAACGCGAGCAGACCTTGAATTCCATGCTCGTTGAGATGGATGGCTTCGACACTACGGAAGGTGTCATCATCATTGCCGCTACGAATCGCCCTGACGTATTGGATGCAGCCCTACTTCGTCCCGGTCGTTTCGACCGGCAGATCTACGTCGACTTGCCAGATTTAGTGGGACGCGAACAAATCCTCCGCGTCCACGCCCGCAAGATCACTCTTTCCCACGACGTTGACCTTTCTGTCATTGCACGAGGAACACCCGGACTTTCGGGTGCCGAACTGGCAAATCTTCTCAACGAGTCCGCTCTTCTCGCTGCGCGCCGCAATAAGAAGAAGGTGGAGATGCAGGACGTCGACGATGCTCGGAACAAGGTGCTCTTTGGTCGCGAACGTCGCAAGGTCATGGATAACGATGACAAGAAGGTGGTCGCCTACCACGAAGCCGGTCACGCCTTGGTGAGTGTGGTCATCGATGATGATTCCATGCCCGTGCACAAAGTGACGATCATTCCTCGCGGTCGTTCTTTGGGCAGTACGATGTACATCCCCACGAAGGATACGTATAACTACGCGAAGACAAAGATGCTCAATCGCCTCGCTGCTCTCTTTGGGGGCCGTATTGCCGAGGAAGTCGCTTTGGGTGATGTTACCAGCGGTGCTTCGGGCGATATCGAACAGGCCACCAAGTTGGCGCGTCATATGGTGTGCAACTGGGGAATGAGCCCGCTTGGCCCAATCTCGTACGGGGAAAATCAGGATACTGTGTTCCTCGGTCGTGAAATTACCCGATCACATACCGTTTCCGAGGAAACAGCTCACTTAATTGACGCAGAAGTTAAGAAGCTGGTGGATGACTCCTATGCGCGGGCAACCAAGATCATCGTTGAGCATCGCCAAGCGTTGGATAAGATTGCCGACGCGTTGCTCACGCACGAAACGATTGATGGACGCCACGTGAAGGAACTCGTTGAGTTTGGGGAGATTCGATCACCCATCATTCGTGAAGTCCTCACACCTCCGAGCAAGCCTGATGATCGAGGGGCTAAAAAGGCTGTGGAGAAGCCGTTGCCAGAGCCGTTGGGAGGTCCGACACCGGCACCTAACCCAGCCTAGAATCAGTTCTTTTTAACAAGCGGGCTCCTGATGGAGCCCGCTTTTTTGTGGCCCTCTCCCAGGCACCTGTTATCAGCTCATCTACTCGCGTCGTTGTACGGCGCCCGTTTTCTTCCTATGAAAATCTGTTGTATTGGAGCCGGCTACGTGGGTGGCCCGACGATGGCGATGATTGCGCTGAAAGCGCCTAATATCACGGTGACCGTGGTTGACATGAATGCGAATCGCATCGCGGCTTGGAACTCGGATTCACTTCCGGTCTACGAGCCGGGATTGGATGACGTCGTCAAACAATGTCGCGGGCGTAACCTGTTCTTCAGCACGGCGGTCCGCGAAACTATCAAAAGTGCGGATATGATTTTCGTGGCAGTGAACACGCCGACGAAGACCTATGGTGTCGGGTCAGGTCGGGCTGCCGATCTTCGCTTCATCGAGTCTGTGGCTCGAACCATTGACGAAGTGGCCGACTCCCCAAAAATTATTGTCGAAAAGTCGACGGTGCCGGTGAAGACAGCGGAGACGATCAAGGACATCCTGGCCGCAAATGGTCAGGGACGAGGGTTGAATCACCAAGTCCTGTCCAATCCCGAGTTTCTCGCCGAAGGTACAGCCGTAGNNGGTGAAGGCCCTTGTCGACGTGTATGCGCATTGGGTTCCTCGCGAGCGCATCATTAGCACTAATCTCTGGTCATCGGAGCTTTCCAAGCTAGTGGCCAATGCATTCCTCGCGCAGCGTATCTCTTCCATTAACTCGATTTCTGCGCTCTGCGAAGCCACGGGCGCCGACGTGGATGAGGTAGCGAACGAAATCGGGAAAGACTCCCGGATTGGGCCGAAATTCCTGAAAGCCAGCGTTGGATTCGGGGGATCTTGTTTTCAGAAGGATATTCTCAATTTGGTCTATCTTTCAGACCACTTCGGTTTGCCAGAAGTCGCGTCCTATTGGGACCACGTGGTTCGAATGAATGACTGGCAGAAGAAGCGTTTCGCGATGAAGATCGTGAAAGCGCTTTTCAATTCGGTCGCGGACAAAAAGATCGCGGTTCTGGGTTTTGCCTTCAAGAAGGACACCAACGACACGCGCGAATCCGCCGCGATCAGCGGGGTGCGAGACCTCCTTTCCGAGCAGGCTCGTGTGGTGGTGTATGATCCCAAAGTGCCGGCAGACGAAATTAAGCGGGATGTCCTNNCGCGCATGCTGTTGCGGTGGTAACCGAGTGGGATGAGTTTAAGCAACTCGACTTCGCTAAGATTTATGCGGCTATGCCCAAGCCTGCGTTCGTTTTCGACGGTCGCAACATCCTGCCCTTGGCAAAACTCAAGGAAATGGGTTTCCGCGTTTACGGAATCGGCAAGTAAATCAACGTCGAACGGCGCNNATTCTGAAGACGCGAAGAACTCACTCGGAGCCTGCTTCGCGTCGCTCGCTACGCACCGATTAATTCGGTCTTCGCTCGGGCAGAGGGCCTGACCAAGGTCGGGCCTAAAGTCCGAGCGGTGTGCGATAGAGTCGAGGGACGCGCTTGGTGATCGCAGTTAGGGCTTCCCATGGAATGGTATCCGCCCCCTGGCTAAATTCTGCGAGGGTAATTTCTCCGCCCAGCTGCCTTCCCACCAGGACCGCTTCGTCGCCTGCTTGTACTGAAGGCACGTCTGTGACGTCCACAATGGTTTGATCCATGGTTACTCGCCCTAGGATCGGACAACGCCTGCCCTGGATGAGGACTTGCCCGCGATTGCTAGCAGCGCGGGACAGCCCATCAGCATAGCCCGCGCACAAGACTGCGAGGACTGAGTCGCGACGCAACGTATGCGTCCGTCCGTAGCTGACGGTGGCACCCGCGGGCAGGCGCTTGACCAAGCCGACACGTGTTCGAAAACTGAATACGGGTTCGGTGCGCACCGACCCGAGCAACGATCCGGGTCGCGGTGATACTCCGAACTGGAGGAGTCCGACGCGGACCGCGTTGAATGGGCCGGCTGTCTCAATACTTTCGAGGCCTCCAGAGTTGTCAGCGTGAATGAAGAGGGTGTGACGGTCGAGGCCGGTGCAACGGTCCAACGCTGCCAAAAATCGGCGACGTTGCTCGGCGGTGAAGATGGGATCGTCATCCGACGATGCGAAGTGCGTGAAGATGCCAGCCAACCGGACTGCGGGCTCGCTGACAATCGCTTGATAGACCGATTGCGTATCAGGGTGCCATACGCCTAGGCGGCCTGTCCCGGTGTCGACCTTGAGATGGATATCTACGTTTCGTCCCGCCTGGCGCGCGGCTTCGGCGAGACGACGGACTTCTTGAATGCTCGAGACCGTGGCGGCTAAACCCAGGTCTACCACGTAGCGGTCTTCCTCGGGTAGAAGAGGACTCAGAAGAAGGATAGGCCATCCCGAGCCCAATTCACGAATCGATGCGGCTTCACTGAGATTAGCGACAGCGAAGAGATCCGCGCCGGCATGCATCAAACGGGCGGCGGCGTGATGAAGTCCATGCCCATAGGCATCGGCCTTCACCACCGCAACATAGCGCATGTGAGCGGGCAGAGATGCACGAATGGATTTGAGGTTGCGTTCAAGGGCCGCGAGATCGATCTCCGCCCAGCACCGCAAGGGTAACCGTGACGACAGGGAGGTCATTCGGGTGCGCGGTGAATGTGAGGAGTCCACGTAACGTAGGCCGGCGTTTCATGCACGAAGGCTTCCGGGTCTCGGGTGGATCGAAACAAGGGCGCCTCTTCCGCGCCGGCGAAAAGCTCATGAAGAGCGTACCCGGTGCGTTCCACGTGGGTGGGAAGGGTGGACCAACTACGAAAGCGGTCAGGCATCAGGAGCGGACCTTGAAGGGATGAGGTGGGATGCCGCTCTAACGATGAAACGTCTCCTAGCGGACTAATTTTTATCGTGTGCCACGTCTCGTNNTGAAAAGCGTAAAGAGGGCGGGGTGTCACGGCATCCCAGACTCGGAGGGCCATGGCCGCAGTGCGAATGCCCAGGAGCGAGCCGGGGACGTCGCAAAAGGCGATGGCGGCAATGGACTTAAGCGGCAAGGGGAGCTTCTCCAGGCACCGAAATAAGCCTTGCCCCGCGTCCTCTTCGCTCGAAAACCACACGTCTTGCCGTGCCGACTGGATGAGGCCCACCTGCACGAGGGTCGAGGCGGTATCGATCACCAAACAGGTAGTGTGGAGGTTGCGAAGGTCAGAGAGGGAATGCATCTGGGCCGAAGCGACGAAACGGAGGCGAGACTGGCCATGCAAGCGCGCAGAATCGGNNGCAAGGTCGACAGTTCATCAAGTTAACTTCCCTTACGTCCGACTCCTGTGAACACTGCTGTCCAAGATCAATCCGCTACCCGCAAAAACCTGGTTGTCACTCTCGACGCCAACGAAGTCGCCACCCAGCACGCTGCGACCGTCGCGGAGTTCTCTCGTCACGCCCGCATCCCGGGTTTCCGCCCTGGTAAGGCTCCAGCCGACATGGTGGCGAAGCGTTTTGAGAAGGACATCGCGGACGAATTTAAGCAAAAAGTCGTTTCTGCGGCCTATCGCGCGGGTCTTGAGTCGAGCAAGCTCGACGTCCTGAATCTCGTCGATGCCAAGCCAGGCAAAATCGAGAAAGGGCAGCCCGCCGAAGTGAGCTTCTCGGTCGACATTCGTCCGGAGTTCACTTTGCCCGAGTACACCGGCATCGCAACCGAGGTCACCGCGACCGAAGCGACGGATGCCGAGGTGGAGCAGATCGTCGAGCAGATGCGTGCGGAACGGGCCGACTTCAAGGTTGCTGAACGTCCCGCTCAGAAGGGCGACTACATCAAATTGAGCTATGAAGGTAAAGTGGGCGATAAGCCGATTCTCGAGCTCGTTCCCGATAAGCAAATTTACGGAAAAGTCCCTCAGACCTGGGAGGAGGTGGAAGGCTCTCAAGAAGGCCTCATCCCTGGATTGGGA
>DKKJ01000190.1 GCA_002455175.1 Opitutaceae bacterium UBA6669 | reverse complement strand
TTGGGAGTGGAGTCGCCCTGAAGGCTTTCCCAGCCGGAGGCATTGTGTTTGCGCAAGCCCGAGCGCCGCACTGGCTCAGCAACTTGGCGGTACAGGTGATGGGAGGGTTTTCACGATCAACAATCTCGTAGGGGCGAAAGTTGCCCAGATTCCACATCAGGATGCCCGCTACCATCCCGATGCCACGTCGCTGCACAAGACCCTGCTGAAGCTGCTTGGCTTAGCCTGGGTCGGCGACGATAAAAACCTAGGCGAAATGCACGCCATTGCACCGCTGTGGATGCCCGGTTTGCCGCGCCAGGACGCCGAGGTGCTATTCAAGAATAATCCGCGACTGGCAGCAATCGAGCCACAGCTTCGAGCAGAGATCAAGTTTTGGGACGACGCACAGTCGGTTTCGTTGCATGGTTCCTGGCCGTTTCCAGACGGCGAGATTTTCTTCGAGGCCGAGAGTTGGGAACTGACTTTACCTTGACCTGAACTTCGTCAGACAGCNNAACGAAGGCGCACAGTACGGGAAAAAAGATGATTAATCTCGTTACTCTAGATTGCCGCGGGATAGGAAAGGCGTCCGTCATGCTCAGCTGCTCCGAAAATGATTTCTTTGTTTCCGGGTGCTTTGCCTTCTGATAGAGTTAAACGCCAAAGCCGATAAAGCTGCTCTAGAGTACGTGTTTTCGATGTTTGGTCGAGTTCTTTTATGTCAATTAATAAAAAAGGTGGTGTCCATGGACAAGACGGAGTACGTTCTAACAAGCCTGGCGAAAACACGAAATAAAAAGTGGGAGTTATATGTTGTATCTCGTATTTATCATTTGCTAGATGATCCAGATATTGAATTTGTCTGCCAGCAATTGATTCGCACAGAGAATTCGTGGTATCTGGTAGATTTGTTTTTCCCCCAGCTTGGTATATTCTTGGAAATAGATGAAAGGCACCATCTTTCACATCAAGAGGCCGATGCTCTCAGGTCTAAAGAGATATTTTATGGGACAGGCTTAAGTGAGAAAAGAATCGATGTTTGCGATAATGCTCGTCATGACCGCCACATTAATGAGGTTGACAAGCAGGTTGACAGTTTTGTAGATGTCATTAGGCGCGAGAAGGTAAAAAAAATGGAGAGCGGTAAGTTCAAGGCATGGGATTATGAGAGTAGATTTTCACCGGATCCTCATATTAAGCGTGGCCAGATTTGCCTTGGGAATGGCGCCGTGTTTAGAACTCATAAGGACGCGCTTCGGTGCTTTGGCTTCAGGCGGAGCGACCATAGGAAGGCGGTGTGGGGGGTTGGAGGGAGTAAAGAGGAACGAGCTAGCACCTGTGTCTGGTTTCCAAAACTCTACAGGAATGACGGTTGGGATAATTCGATCGACGAAACTCAGACTAACATCTATGAGAAACGAATAGAGGATCCAAAGGGGTATNNCGCAAAATGGAAAAGAAGAATAGTGTTTGCGCATGAGAGGGATTCATTTGGCAAAACACTTTATAAGTTCAAAGGGGTGTTTGAAAGAGATGATGACAGCAATTCTGATGATAGAGTTGTTTATCAGCGCGTAGGCGAATGCGTTCACCTGCCAACGGCCGGGGTTCGCGAAATTGGCGCTACGGAGCAGAATCCCCAAGACGAAAGCGATCGCCTTGATGACGGGCTATCGGGAGTTCTGCAAACACCACAAGCAGAGAAGGCAATAAAGGAAGGGCATATAGATTTCCCGGGATCTGANNCGGATGTGATCGCCAAGGCGCTGCTGCATGTCGGTTCCAGTTGTCGGGAAATAACCACGCTTCTGGTTTTTGCCGTTTATATAAATCGGGACACATGGAATGGTATTTGGAGACTTTTCTACCCTTCCTTTCAAGAGCTTGAAAATTCAATCAGCATTGAGATAGAAATTGTGTTCGGACAAGAAGTCTCCACGCAGATTTGCACGATCTGTGGAGTCAGGCCTGTAAGCACGCACCGAGAATGGACTGATACTTGGTCGATGAAAACCATACGGGAGCCTGCTTGCAGAAAGTGCGCATCAACGCCACGAAATATAATGACCTAGTTGAATTGTGCCCAACGTCACACCCATTAAGGAGTACCCGCAATTGTCGGGGTTGCTTCGTTTCGTCTGGAATGGGCGAGATTGGCGAATTGCGAAAGCGAGCAAAGATGTGGGCCTTTCACCGATGAGGTGTTCGCCGTAGCGATCTCGGCGACCGCGACCGCGGGCGCACGCGTCGTGAAGGCCTCGCTTCATCGCTTCGACCTGGCCANNCTCGATTCATCGCTTCGACCTGGCCATTGTGTTTACCTGCGTGGCGCCCGTCGAGGGTGCCACGAAGGTGTTGCGCATTTGGTGGACGGACGCGGAGAGTCAATGTTGACGCATGCATTCACCGACAAACTGATCATCGCCATATCGTCCAGAGCGCTGTTCGATCTGGATGAGTGCCATGGGGTCTACGAGCAGGCCGGCGTCGACGCGTATACGCTCTACCAGATTGAGCACGAAGACACCCCGCTCGAGCCTGGTGTCGCCTTCCCTCTGGTCAGGAAGCTGCTCTTGCTCAACCAGGGAATCCCCAACCGGCAACGCGTCGAGGTGATCCTGCTTTCGAGAAACAGCGCGGACACCGGGCTGCGGATTTTCAACTCGATTCGCCACCATGGCCTGGACATCACGCGCGCTGCCTTTACCCGCGGTGAGAGCACCACGCCCTACGTTGGCTCCTTTGGCGCGCATCTGTTTCTCTCCGCAAATTCGGACGACGTGCGCGATGCCCTTGCCAGTGGGCAGGCGGCCGCATTCCTGCTGCCTTCGGTCGCACCGGAGAGCGCGCGCGATCAGGTGCGCATTGCATTCGACGGCGATGCGGTGATCTTCTCCGATGAGTCGGAGACGATCTTCAGGACCAACGGCCTGGAAGCCTTTGTCCGCAACGAAACGGAGTCGGCCCGGACGCCACTCGCGGGCGGCCCGTTTGTCGCCTTCCTTTCTGCGCTGCAGCGGATTCAGCAGGAGGACAGTGCGCTGATTCGAACCGCACTGGTCACGGCCCGCGGCGCACCCGCACACGAGCGCGTCGTGCGCACCCTGAGAGCCTGGAATAT
>DKKJ01000099.1 GCA_002455175.1 Opitutaceae bacterium UBA6669 | reverse complement strand
TGCGGAGGATTTCGTACTGAAGGCCGGAAGCGGTTTCGACGACCCCTGCACGCGCTTTATTCTGAGTGAGGAAGGTCTGATTCGCTTCGCCTTTTTTCTCCGCACCTTTTTCCGCAGCCGCGTCGATCCGCGCCTGCACGATTTCGAAGGCCGCCTGAAGCTCCGCTTCCCCCACCCGGGAACGGGCTCCACTCAGTCCGTCCTGCAGACCCACGACGAACGCCGATAAATCAATCTCCAAGCCTCCCTGCCGGGAAATATTCGCACCGACATTCCGGGCGATGCCATAGCTGACACGTTGATCGACGCTTTCGAGAGAGTCTTCGGATTGGGACATAAAATGGAAAAGGAGGCAGTCCCGAAGCGACGNNACCGGCGGGAAAGGGATTACCTCATCGGGCGAACTCCCTCGACGCAACCCTAGTTTACTGACCGACGCGGGCATCCTTGCCCGCAATCAAGTCCTCCAACTATCGCAATCCTTTGGGCTCGGCAGCCTCGTACAGCTGACGGAGGTGCTCACGACTGTTATTCAAGTGTGTGCGCATCGCAGCCCGTGCGCTGTGCGGATCTCGTAGAGCGATCGCCGCGTAAATCTCTCGATGCTCCTGGTTGCTCCGCGTGAGGTACTCAATCGTGCGATTGCCAGCAATGTACCGCAAATCCACCCGCGTCCGGGGAAGGATAGCCAAACCAAGGTGATTCAAGAGTTCGCTAAAATAGCGATTCCCGGTCGCCGCTGCGATTTTAAGATGAAACTCAAAATCGAGCTTCTTGGTTTCTCCATCCGTCTCGAGGTGACGCTGAATGCTTTCAATCGACTCATGCATCGCCCGCAACTGTTCAGGGGTATGTCGAACTGCGGCCAAATACGCAGCTTCCGTCTCAAAACTCATACGAAGTTCGAGCAGCGCAAGCACATCACCCATGGTGACGACCGTAGCGGGATCGATCGGGAAATTTGCACTTTTCGCCGTCTCTAAAACAAAGGTGCCGATACCGTGCCGCGCTTCCACCAAACCTGCGGCCTGCAAGCGCGTGATCGCTTCTCGAACGACCGCCCGACTCACTCCATGCTCCCTCATGATTTCGTGCTCCGTGGGCAATTTGGTGCCGGGAGGGAGGGCGCCGCTGCGCACACGATCAGAGATGTCAGCGATCAGTCGATGCGCGAGTTTAGGAGCTCGGATCCGCGGCTGGAGGGAGGTGGAAGGAACGAGGGGGTCAGACATGCGCAGCAACGGGCTCTAATTCTTAAATGTCGGCGAGTTGTAAGATGTCTAATCAATTTAACGAGAGAACGAATTGGTTAATATAATCGTTATCTCACTAATGTAAAAAAGGTTATGATAAAATTAGATCAATACTGGAATTTTTAGTTGTCAGATGTCTGACAACTAAGCCACAAACGATACGTTGGTAGCGCGGAGTGACGTCGTTGCTTCGCTTCTTTTCTCACCCCTCCCCGTCATCATCCCGTTACGCTCCTAAAGCGTGAGGTTTTCCTGGCTCCCATGAATCTCGTTCTCGCTGCCGCGTCGCCTACGCGCGCCGGTATTCACCCCCGCGCTCTCACTCATCGTCTCTCTCGTTCTGTAGCTCTACTTGCGTCCGCGCTAGGCGTGGTTTCTGCCTCAGGACAATCCACGCCGGCCCCCTCGTCGCAGTCCGAGGATGTCCTCAAACTTTCGCCCTTCCAAGTTTCTGCGCAGGGAGATCGTGGATACGGGGTCACCAATTCCATCGGCGCCTCACGTATCAACTTGCCGGTGGAAGACATTTCCACGGCAGTCGCGACGTTGAACCGCACCTTTCAAGATGACATTGGTGCCGCCAATTTGGTCGAGGCGATCAAGTACGTCAGCGGAGTCGACATGGCCGCTCCTCTGGCGGAGCAATGGTCGATCCGCGGCTCTGGCACCAACCTCTCCATGCTCGATGGCGTGCCCGATCCCAGTGGCAGCCNNCACCGAACGGATCGAGGTGCTCAAAGGGCCGGTCGGAACGCTCTACGGTTCGCACGCCGCGGGCGGTCTCATCAATCGCGTCAGCAAATTTCCCCTACCTGTTCAGCGCAACGAGGTAGCCGTCTCCGTTGGCTCATGGGAACAGAAACGCGTGGATGCCGATGTCACCGGTCCACTCGGCCAACAGGGCAAGTTTCTCTATCGGCTTCTGGGTTCATTCCGAGACGGTGTNNCTGAATACACGTTCGACAAATCTGTCTACGACACGCGCACGATCAGTCCGATCGTCAGTTACGCTCTCAGTCCACGCTCCAAGGTATGGACCCGCTTCACCTACCGGTTCGAGCAGCGTCCCTCCGAGGGTAATCAGAACTACTTCCTAGATGCTGGGAACAATGTCTCTTATTTCATCCCCCGCGAAGCCTCGCTCGACAATCCGGATACTACCTTCCGCACGTGGTTCCGCAGCTACGAAGCCGGCTACGATAACGCTTTTGAAACCGGTGGGATTGAATGGGCGATGCGCGCCCTGGTCCGAACCAGCAACGCCGACTCCGATTCCATCCAATACACCAAACCGCGTTTTCGTTTCCTCAACGCGGCCGGCACCGTCATCGGCACTCAAGCCAACACGCTGTTCAGCAACCCTAATTGGGTGAGCATCGACTTCGATCGGGGTCGTCGCGAGCGCTGGACGGCCCAGGAATCCTCGGTCTACAACGCCGACCTTTCCGCTAAGTTTAGTCTCGGCGCGATTGAGCAGTGGGCGCTGACCTATTTTCAAGGCGGCAACAGCGAGTCAGATGCGTTCGAAAAGATTGCCAACTACGCGTCATCCAATGTGCAGCGGCCCGTGCACTTCGCTAACGGCGCCGACGGCATCACCGGTCCGTTTTCCACCAGCACCTTCACGAATGGAAAGAACGACTGGTATGCCTGGGGGATTCACGACAATGTTTTCCTCCTCGATCGTCGGCTCATTCTCGCCGGGGGTGCCCGCTTCGACCACCAGGAAACCGATTCGCTCAATCGCCAGAACAACAGCCGAAGCATCGCGGAAAACGAGGAATGGTCCTACAAGTTCGGCGTGATCGGCAAACCGTTCAAAGGCGTGGCCGTGTTCTACAACTGGTCCGAAAANNGACCCCGTCACAGGTCAAAAATTTCCCAATCAAATCAGCACGATCAACGAAGGCGGTGCCAAGGTCGACCTGTTCAGCAGTCGCCTGACGGGAACGTTCACGGTTTTCGACATCCTCCAAGACAATGTGGTGGTCAATGTTCACGATCCCGTCACGGGCTTGCAGACGCTCAAGCCGCTCGGAAACCGCGTGGTGCGCGGATGGGAAGCCGACTTCGACAGCCAACCGATCGACAATGTCATTCTGAAGGTCGGCGTGGGCTCGATCGACAAAGCCGCCACGGAAGCAGGTCTGCGCCCTCGCTGGGTGGGAATCGGGCTCAACTACAAGGTCTTTGGAAATANNAAGGCTTGGGTTTTGGCGGAGGCGTCGTCTACACCAACGACTCTGCGGGTGATAACACGGACACCTTCACCCTACCCGGTTACGCAGTCTACGATGCGCTGATACAATACCAACGCGGCAATTGGAGTCTCCAACTTAATCTCTACAATCTCACCGACAAGGTGTACGCCATCACCGCCGTGGATCGCACTCGGGTGTATTCAGGAGAGCCACGCAATCTCCGCGCCACCTGGCGCTATCG
>DKKJ01000264.1:132-17388 GCA_002455175.1 Opitutaceae bacterium UBA6669 | reverse complement strand
GAGCGTCCTGGTATCGGTGGGAGCAGGGGTGAAAGCGGGGCTGGATCGGCGCGTGTTAGAGTCGCGCGCCCGCGCTGAATTGACCCTCCTCGCGCAGGTTCTGGAGAGCTATGCCTATGCTTACGGTGATTACCCGTGGACGGGGGATTGTCCGCCTTTGTCTCTGTCCACGCTAGGAGACGGGGTCGTCAATCCGGACGCTGCAGAGGTTAAACTCTTCAACGCCTTGATGGGCCGGCTGAACCCGCAGCTGCAACGGTTTTCGGGCGCGGTCCGTCTGGAGGTCGCCCGCTTTTCGTTGCTGCATTCGGTGCCCGAGGGAAACTCGTTCGAAGGCGAAGCTCTCTCTGCGCTTCTCGATCCTTGGGGGCGGCCCTATGTCTACCAGTATCGCGGACGAAGTGAGGCAAAGTGGAGGCTTAAGGGATACGTTTTGTATTCCAAGGGGCCCGACGGTCTCGATACCCCGGGAATGGAGGGGAATTTCGACGAGAACCTCGAACCCAATTTAGACAATGTCTATCCACCGAGATAGCTTTATCAGGGACGCACGGCTGGGCTCCTCGTGTGGGTCAACGAACGGGTTCACCTTGCTCGAGCTCCTGAGCGTAGTGGCAATCATGGCGGTACTCGCTGGCTTGCTGATCCCCACATCCACCGCGGTCAGAAATGCGGCATTGCGCGTACGCGGGAAAACACAGTTTAAACAGTGGAGCCTAGCCTTGGAGGAGTTTCGCTCTGAATACGGTCACTATCCTCAAGTCGCAGTGAGTGGTGTGATGGATACATCCCGCTTTCTAGCGGCGCTGACTGGGCGCGATCATCAAGGCCTGAGTGTCACGGGTTCGGCCGCTGTCGGCAATATCCGCGGTCTCCGTTTCTACACGCTGTCCACCGGTGAACTGGTTGGCAGCGAGGAGGGAATTCCACGTGCTGAACTGAAGGATGCGTTCGGAAATAGTCGGATCGGGGTGCTTATGGATTGGAATGGAGACGGGTTCATTTCAGGCGATGAATATGTGCTGCAGGCTCTGCCGGCGGGAAACAGCTATACAGGTTTTTCCCCGCCCATAGTTCCGCCGCGCCAAGGAGAGTCCGCCCGCATTTCTGCACGTGTGGCACTTTATTCGGTGGGAGCGGGCCGCGGTCCGGAGGATTACTTATGCAGCTGGCATCCGTAACGCGAAACGATCGGCGTGCAGCGAAAAGACTGAGTACATCCGCCTTTAGTCTTATCGAACTCCTTACGATAATGGCAGTGATCGCTCTGCTGGGTGGCTCGCTCGGCTTGGCGCTCAGTGGGGACAATATCGGACGTTCCCTGCAAGAGGCGCAAGCGCTGCTCTCCGCGAATCTCACGGCGGCACGCACGCATGCGGCCTTGGCGCGACGGGCTACTCGAATGTTGATTTTCACCGGTGAAAACCGAGCGGGTATCGCCGACGACGTTGCGTGGCGCTACCTTGAGCTCGTTGCCGAGAACGACAGCGGCGAGTGGGAGGTAGTAGGTGCGGGCAACTGCCTTCCCAAGCGAATTCGCCTCGTGCCAAAGGTCTTGCCTACCACCGTTTCGAGCGAAACGTGGGTGGCCACTGCCCTCTCCAATCTGTCCGGTGAGGTGGAGCTGCGCATTCGACGCGCAGGTCAGGAGGAGACGGTCTCTTGCCTCTACGTGGAGTTCACTCCGCTCGGGAACACGAGCGTTGCAACGCTCGTTGTCTCTCCCGCCCGACGCTTCTCGGGCAGCACGGGCCCGCTCATTTACGACCGACCCGACGCCGTGCGAGGGGTAAAACTAAGTCAATACGGCGCGCAAACACTGCTGCCGGGAATAGAGTCATTTTAACCCGATGAAACATCGCGGCTATTCGCTAGTTGAGGTGGTCCTTTCGCTGGGCGTGTTTTCGGGAGCAATCCTACTTCTGTTGGGCCTGCTTACGCCGATTCTTGATTCGCGTCGAGAGCGTGACGACGCAGTCGGGGCTTCCGCAGCTCTCCACGCCGTCTCTGCTGAATTGCGCCGCGAAGCCTTCTCGGAAATCTCTCGTCGCCTGCTTTCTGAACCGCTCGCGACTACAGTTACCCCCGAGGATGAGAGAGTCTTCTGCTACGTTTCCCGCCGCGATGGCGTGATGCGAAAAGAACTGGACGGATTGGACGATCTCGTGTCGTCGGCGTTTTATGAAGCCACGTTAATCCGGGATCCGTTCCTTTCTGCGTTTGAGACCGATGAATCGCGTGGCGTGATCACGCTTTGGATTGAGCTCACCTGGCCCGCCTTTGCCTCAGACGGACGTCAGACTTCGCGTGATCGTCGTCGACAAACGATGGCCTTAATCGCACTGCGTCGCGAGTGAGAGAAGTGGCAAACCGATGATCTCTACATCACGGAATTCCGGGTTCACCTTGGTAGAGCTGATTACTGCCATGGGGGTCACTGCTGTGCTCAGTGCCCTCATGCTTGGATTGGCGTCACAACTTCTGTCGATCTGGAGGCGCGAGACCGGGGTGTTGTCGACGCGAGCGCAAGCTGATCTTGTCTTTGAGCAACTCTCTCGAGATCTTGAAGCGCTGGTGATGCGTCGTGATGGAAACGTGTGGTTTGCCGCCACCGTGCAACCCTCTCCCCAGATAGGCCGAGGAGATTCGACGATGAGTGATGCGGAGTGGGAGGGTAGGGTGAAGCCAGGAAATGAATTGCCGGGGACTCCGGGATCGTCTCTTTCCTTGGAACCGACGTCGGGTTCGCTCGCGGATATGCGGTTTGGCCAGGCGGGTGTTTGGTTGCGTTTCTTTTCTATCGTCCCTGACACGCAGACGTCGATGAGCAATCTCTCGGCTCCGCGAGCCGTGGCTTATCAATTGGTGCGGCGACGCGTTACGGCCTCCGCGAGTGCTCGGGGGCGTGCAACGGCCCCGTTTCGCTACACGCTGTATCGCTCTTCGGCTAGGCCAATGAGTCCGTCGTGGCCTGATGAAAACTCTACCTTTGCGGTTGGGTATGATCTCTTTTCCGCTGCTTCCAATCCTCACTATAATCGAGGGGATAGTAGCGTGATCGACCATGTGGGCAATATTAGGGCGCCACGTCGCTACGAACAGATTCTGGGTAACAACGTGATTGACTTTGGCGTGCGCTGTTGGGGGCGCGACTCAACGGGGCGCTGGTCGCCTCTTTTCCCTGCACCCTCGATCTCTCGTAGTGGTACTCTGGGATTGGGCTTTGCCGCTACGACGCGCGATGGGCTTCACCGAGAGTACGCGATTCCGCCTAGTTCGGGAACGTCCACCCCTCTTTCCGCTGAGGCAATCCGCTATGGATTTCCTGAGCAGGTGGACATTTTTATTCGAATTCTCACCGAGGAAGGGGCGCAGAAAATTGAAGCCTTTGAGACGGGTCGCATCGTCTCTCCTTTCGGCGAAGGCACCGATGCTGAAGCGTGGTGGCGGATTGCGCTCCAGCATTCTCACGTATTCGTGCATACCGTACGCGTGCAGGCTCAACCCTTTTGAGTTCTGCCACTGAACGCATCAATCGTAGCCATGATAAGGACTCACACCTCACGTGGTTTTGCGTTGGTTCTTGTCTTGGTTCTCTTAGGGTTTGTTTCCGTACTGATTATCAGTTTAGGCCTGATCACTCGTGTTGAAACCCAGATCAGCTCCTCCCGTGACGAGTGGACAAAGGGCCGTGTCCATCNNTTTGATCAAGCCCTGAGTCACTTGCAGCGAACAGCAGGACCGGACGCGCGAGTGACAGCTCGTTCTGATCTTCTGGGAGGAGCATCAGCAGCTTATTTGACGGGCGTCTGGTCGGCAGAGCCAGGGGAGGCGCGTCTTCTCACCTGGCTGGTGAGTGGAAATCACGGAGAGAGTCCACTGGCGGTCACTCCGGGAACGATTCCTTCCCCCGTTACGTCTGCTCAGGATAACGAAGTTTTCTTGATCGATCGCGGCTCAGTCGCGACGGCTGCACAGCGTTTAAAGGTTTTAAAAGAACCAATCCACCAGAGTGCGGACTGGGTTCCCGCGTGGAAAGGAGCCGATCGCACGTTCCTGACTGCTGGGCACTTTGCCTATTGGATCGGGGACGAAGGCATCAAGGTCAGCCTAGCAATGACGGAAACGACGCATGATGTGCTCCACGATGATCGAAAGCAGTCTTCCTTGGTTCCGAGTGAATGGCCTGTAGGCACTCATTGGGAGGCGGACGAGTCCGCTCGCATGCGTCTAAAACAAATGCGCCTTTCCCGTCCATGCGTTGAAATGATTTTCGCGGGCTTGGATCCTGACTCCCGTGTGGGTGGAAGCCAGAGTCCTCATACACGTCTGAACCGACTCTTGACGCTTCCCCAACTGCCGATGGTGAGCCCCGTTCTTTCACTGAGCCGCACGAAGGCCGTATTCCACGATGTCACTCCGTTGAGCTATGCGGTTCCAATCGATCTGAGCGCATCGCCTGCCCGTCTTCGTCGCGATTTGTCCGATGTTTCCGACATCGCGTCGTTGGCGATCCGTCGTCGTTCACAGTATCGGCCCTTCTCCGATTTTGGAGGAGAGGTCACAGCAAGGATTGCAGCGCGGGTTGAAGACGAAGTGGCTTCGGGGGTGATGGGTTCTAGGTCGGTGGGTCCAGTCGTTACCGAGGGGCTTCTGCGATGTCGGCTTTCGCGCGATGATGTTGCTCAAGAGTTGGTGCTCTGGTATGAATTTCAGTTGGAAGTGTGGAATCCCTACAGCGTAGGTCTTCAGTGGGATCAGGGTAGCCTTCAGCTGAAGATCACGGGACTTCCTTCGCCGATCGTCTCTTATCAAGGCCGCACCTGGGAGGTGGATCTGGGCGCTCAGCTGAGTGAGGTTGCTCTGGACGCACTGACTCTGAAGCCCGGCGAAGTTCGTGTGTTACGTGGAGGGACACGTCTATCGCCGGCGGGAGGAGGTGTTGCACTACCGGTCATCCCCCGTGTGAGTTTACCCGCAGACCCGCTTGCTCAGGGCTTATCGCTCTTTGTACCCGCGACGACGGGTGAGCATCGAGTCGCTTGGGAGCTGTCCTTGAATGGACGACCCTTTGCGCGATATGAGCCCTCACCCCAGTTCGAGAGCGTCACGCTCAACCTCATGCCCGCTGAAGACTCATTCCAAGGGAGCTTTGGATATGCCTTTGCACTCAAAAACCAGATGCGGCTTTGGACGGATGGTTCTCTGCCGAAGGCGAGGGATCCACGTTTGGGAGATTTGCGAGACGAATATGTCCAGTCAGACGATGGCTACTGGTCAAATCGACCCGAAGCAAATCGAGGCGAGATTCGTCTCGGCGGTGCCGAGGGAGAGTGGAGCGAGGCACAAAGTTATGTTCTTTTTGAGTNNAGTTACCGCGACAGGAGGATGTTTCGGTGGGTGCCCTTCAGCATCTAGCAACGACGCGCCCGTACGCAGTGGGAAATCCGTGGGGCGGCGAAGCGAATAAGGTCTTTGATCACTATTTCATTTCCACAATTCCTCGGTGGTCAGACTTTGTACCCGAGCGACCGATACCGCTGCCTTCGCCCTTTGTTGACGTCAAGCTGGACGGGAAAGGGAACGTTCCTGTCGGTAATTCGCTCGACCCGTCTCAACCCGACTCCGATTTTCTGAGGGACTACAGTTCTGCCGCCAAATACGCGATGATTCGCGGAGCTTTCAATATCAACTCCACCTCGAGCGAAGCTTGGAAAGCGGTCTTGGGGGGAAGCCGGTTGCAAGCGTGGATCTACGGGGACAATTCAACCCGATCACTAGAGCATGCCTACTTCAGGTTAAGCCATACCGCAGATCGTTTTCGTACGGATCCGAGCGAAGCTCCGACAGCGGGCACGAGCTATCAGCGCGGCGTCCGCGTGTTATCTGAAGCGCAGGTGGAAGCGATGGCGCGGTCGGTAGTATCCGAACTACGAGGACGCGGTTCACCGTTCGGATCGATTTCTGCTTTTCTACGGGAGGGTGTTATCGCTCGAGCGGTGGCCGCGGCGGGAGCCAACGCCTCATTACCAGAATCAGTGGCGGGTTCTCCCGGGTGGCTAACACAGGCTGATGTGGTGACGGGAATCGCACCGTTCATCGTCGCCCGATCGGACNNAACGGGAAAAATCGAAAGCCGTGCATGGTGTGAGGCCACTGTTCAGAGAGTGGCTCAGCTGACGCGTTCGATCGATGGAAGGATGCCTGGAATCCAAGAACTCATCGCACCCTCCTCCGAGAGCTATCTCCACGGACGGCGCTTCATCGTGACGTCGTTCCGTTGGCTGAGCCCCGCTGACATTTGATTTTAGCTCAGGGACGAACGGAGATCCCTTCATTGCTGCGTGCGAGGTGGGTGAAGAAGAACGAGTTTTTCCGCCCTAGATACTGGTGGGCGATAGAGGGATCGATATTTACTACATGTGCTTGTTCTTCAAGTGGGGGCGGGTTGATACGCTCGGTCGAGAAGGCGCGGAGAAGTTCTGGGAACGATCCTAGCATACCCAAGAAAACCAGCAGAAGCACGAGTTTCGTTTCAATGGTGTAGGGAGGCCTAAGGAAGGATCGTGCCGTGCCAGCCCAAAGCAAAAAGAGCGAGGGAATGGACACACGCATACACCAATCATTGTAGAGCCCTATTCGGTAGAAGGTGATGGTAAGCAACGTGACCGCAACCGCCCAGAAGAGGATACGGAGCGAAGGGTCCTGAGATCGCCTTAGCTCACGTGCAAAGAGAAAGAAAATACCCCACTCAAAAAGATGAAAGAGGAGGAACCGATTTGCGTAGAGATGAAAGTCAAACTGTCTCCATTGCCAACCCCGGGGCGCCGTGGAGGCGGTCGATCCAAAATAGAGCACACTGACACCGACGAGGACCGCACCGATGAGGTTAATGGGATGAAAGCATCCTCGTCCCCGAAGGAGCAGCGCTGCGATTGCCAAAACAGGCAGCAGCCCGATAAAGGTAAACGGTGACCACAGCGCCGTGAGCGCGACAAAAAATCCGTAGCGGCTGATATCACGGCGCCATGAGAGCTGAACCGCGATTAATCCCGTGACAATCCAAGCGGCTAACGAATGCTGAGGCGCCCAACCCAATTGTGAGGCGTGACCAGGGTAACATAGAAAGACCCAGCCGGCCCACCAATCGATGTGATCAGTTCCCCCGGGAATGGCTCCGTCACTGACGAGACGCTGACCCACGAAGTCCAGGCCGTTGGCAAAAACAAAAAATACCGCTGCGAGGACGAAATGGCGCCCAATCAGCAGCGTGAACCAAGTCACGGCAAGAAAGATCCCCGCAGCAGTCCATAGCCACAGAAAGGCTGACGCCCACCACCATCCCAACATTTTGCCTACAAGCGCGGCGGGCAGATAGTAAGCAAGGTAATAAACGAGCGGCGTGTGCGTGTCTTGAATTTGGAACGCCACTGGCCAGGGCGCTTCATTCAAATCACGAAGGATCGCCGAGTGCTTCTCCCAATCGGGATTTTGATAGGTGAATCCCCCGGCTCCAGCGTAGAGCGCCCACAGCATGGCCACTCCCGCGATTACCAAAAGTGTCCAAAGGGCTGGCAGTCGCGGAGCGGATACGCGCTCAGAAGGGATCCACGGTGAAGCCTCGCGACGAACGATCATCCACCCTGCCCAGCCCATCCCTAGCAGAAGGGGAAGTGCGAAAACAACCTTTAGCCAAATGGCCGTCCACAGTACGATGGGCAGTGCCAGGTAAATCAGGGACGCTCGTTCCAATCTGGAGATAAAGGAGGCGAAAGGAAAAAGAGAGCCAGGGCTGCGGGAAACTGGATTCATCCGAGAANNAGGCTTCATGCTGCGGGCAAGCCTTCTTCCTTGGCACCGCCTCCCGGTTCGAGCCATCGTAGCCAGGTATTCGTCTGTTTTACCCCATGAATGACTATCCGGCACCGTTGAGTCGTCGCACATTTCTGAAAAACTCGCTGGCCTCGGGCGCCTTGAGCGGCTGTTTCACGCGAACTGTGTTCGCGGATTTAGGCAAAGCTGCGAACCACGACAAAATCGCGTTATTGGGGGACACGCGCGTTCACCGCACCGCTCGAGATGAACTTGCGCGTTGGGTGGGGAAGTCCGCGCGTTGTCCATGGGTAGTGGGAACCGTAGAGGAAGCCAGAAGGCATGNNGTCGATGGATTTGAGGTCCGTCCTTTTGACGGTAAGCTCTGGATCCTCGGGGCCTCTCTCCGCGGTATGCTCCAGGGCGCTCTGACGGTGAGCGAAGAGGCCGCTCTGGCAGGTGTGGTGACGCCTTCGTTCAAAAAGCTGGGGCGCTTCTGTTTTCGCCAGCGCATTTTTCATGCTCGTTTTGATGGATGGCCAGGTGAAAGGTCCGATGTTCGTTACCTCGCTCATCTGGGGGCAAGCCACTGTTTAGTCTCCCACGATTGGCAAGGGACTCGGCGTTCCCTTCAGGGCTATGTGACGAGTCCGCTTTTTCCGGATGCGGTAGATTCGGCCGAAGTGGCGGCGAATCATCAGGGCCTGCGCTCGCTTANNGGAGCGATGCTGTGGCTGACGGAGCTTCCCTGTCAGGGTGGCCCTTGGGTTCCTCTAGCCAGGCGCGAAAAGTTTCTCACGCGCTACTCCAGCGAGGTACTGAGTGATTCTGGAACCTATCAGGGCAAAGTCCTCTGCTTTGGCCATCAGACGGTACAAGCGTACTACCAAGATCTGATGACACGCTTCTTTCAGGATTTCCCTGAGATCGAGACGCTCTTTGTCTTTGGGCGAGATTCTAGCGGGGAGTTTTGTGACCCTCAGAGCTGTCCGCGTTGTCGAGGGCTGACCGCTTTCCAGCAACGAAATCGCTTTTTGAATTTCCTCATTCGCGAAGGAAAACGAGTCCGTCCGGGGCTCCGCGTGCTCACCACAGGTTGGGGGTGGGATTTCCAGAGCGAGGAATTTTTAGCCAAGCAAAAAGAACTTCCTGCAGAAAGCGGCGTGTACTACGCGGCGCAAAAGGACGGCTGGCAGTGTGAGCGACAACAGCATCGGTTTATGTCGGCGGTTCGGGAAGTCTGTCGTTCTCAAGGGCAGGCCTTTATTGGATACGATAACTTTCACTGGGGTGACGACAGCGTGCATAAGATTGGGGACATCCAGGATTTCCCCTTGGGTATCGCGGCAAAAATAAAACGCTGGCGTAGCTTGGAGGTGGATGGAGTTTTTGACCACTGGGGAACCTGGGGCGAAGACGTCTCTTCGAATTCCCTGGCTTGCCGCGCCTTTTTCTTACAGCCCGAATCCGCACCAGAAGACATCTGTGCTCAACTAGCCAATCGGCAGTTTGGTGAACGCGTAGGTCCCCAAGTGTTGGCTGCGTGGCAGTCGCTGGAGCAGGCTCATGTTATCCTCTCCGACGCGTGCACGTGGTCGCCTTTGCAATGGCCGATGTGGTATCGCAGCCGTGAGCAGGTTCCTCGTCCGGGCAACTTTCCAACAGAAGCATTGAAAAAAGCACTACCACCCGAGCGTCCAAGTGATCACGGTGTGGTTTTCAACCCGTCCCCATTCGCTGCATCCCTGGATCGCGTAGGCAGAGCGTGGCGAGAAGCTCAGCCTTTCCTCTCCCGTGCAGCCGCTCAGCTCCGCGAAGCCGAGCAGCACGCTGGGACGGAAGCGCTCTCCTACGCGTACTGGTGGGATGGGACNNTGAGCTCCACGCTCTCTGGGAACGGCTTTCACCAGATACGGCCGCGTATCGGAAGGAGGCGATTGGCCTGTTGGAAAAGGATCGAGATGCCTGCCTCCGAGCTGCGCAGTACTTCGCGCAACTCGGGAAACCGGCAGCCTGGCCGGCTCAGTACACGGCTAAGGCAGAGGGCATCGCTCGTTATCTCGCTGAAGCTACGTCCTGAGATAAGGTGTCTCTGATGCTATTGCCTCATCTGCGCTATCCAACTGCGGATAAGCTCGATTCCTTCTTTATCGAGGAACTCACTACCGATCAGGGGCATTTTACCGCCTTCAGTGAGCGTGATTCGATGCATCAGCTCCGATTTTTCTGGGTGCCCGGGAATAATGAGCCGAGCATCTGGCCCAAGGAGGGGAACGAGAGGGCGTCCCTCAACCACCCCAGTCGCCTTGAGCGGAAGCGTTTCCATGAGCTGAAAGGCAGCGCGACCGCCGACCCCTCCCGCGCGATGGCAGTGTGCGCAGTTGATATCTAAATAAGAGCGGGCGCGGTCTTCCAGCGTAGCCTGGAGATCATGCGGAGAAACCCGTTTAGGCGCCTTGGCCAGATCAAGTGTGTCGGCCGTGCGGAGCAGGCTGTTTTTGATCAAAAACTCCAACTGATTCTGTGTGGGTTGATCCAACGCGCTGTAGTCGCTTTCCCGATTCAACTGGGCAAGGGTAAGTCCTAACGCAGTGTTGGTTTTTGCAGTGTGACAGATACTGCACTCGCTGCGGCTCGCGTACCTCCAAGTGCGGTCCGCTAATCCAGGGACAGGACGAGTTTCTCCTGCTTCTGAAATGAGTTCGGCGTCGGTCTGTTCTGGATTCCACGCATAGGTGTAAAAGCTCCAGGTTCCGCTTTCCCGGTACATCAGTTGGGTTTCCACCCGCCGCGGACCTGTGGGGGTGGGAATTTCCAGAGTGCGGGCCAAGGCAGAGCCGTCCGGCAGATCCCAGCGGCCGTCCTTGTCTGGGTCAGGAATCATCCCCTTGGCTCCTGGAATCGCCAGGAGGCGGTGGGCATTGGCTCCATCTGACCACAGCTCCGCGTTGATCGTATAAGGAATTGCGCCGGGTGCTGGCGCAAGCCGAGCAACATCAGAGAAAAGGCCAGTGCCGCTGAGTTTCTTCGGAAACTCGACGCTAGCTACCGAAGAGATGGGAGAGTCGACCAACTGGTGGATTTGACCATCGTCACGGACGAGCAGAAGATTGCCGGCACGATCCGTCCCAAATGCGATGGTAGCACCACGGGTCTCGGCTATTTTCCGGTAGTTCTGCAGTTCTTTGCCATTCCATTGGAAGGCCCAAACAGTGCCAGTGACAAAATCTCCAAAGAGATTATTTCCGACCAGGGCTGGGTAACGATTCCCTCGATACAGGAGGCCACCAATGACCGACCTCGCTTCCGCATGGGAGAGCTCAATGACCGGAGGAGTCAGGACCGGCGAAGGACCCGATAGAGAGCGGGTGCGTTTGAAGAGGTGGGTCCCCTCGTAAACGCTCCATCCATAGTTCTTTCCTTTTCCAATCAAATGAACGCTCTCCCAGCTATCGTCACCGTTGTCGGCGACCCAGAGGTCACCTTTCAGGTCAAACCACATCCGCCAAGGGTTGCGAAGCCCGTAGGCCTGGATTTCAGGCCGGACGTTTTCCATTCCAACGAAGGGGTTATCGTTTGGAACGATATAAGGTTTCGATGGATCGGCGTGCAGAACATCGATGCGAAGTATCGCGCCAGCGATGACGTCTACGCGTTGACCCATATTGTTGGGATCGCCGGGAGAGCTGCGATCGCCGACTGAGATATAGAGATATCCGTCCGGGCCAAAAAGCACGTCGCCACCGTTGTGGCCATCGCTGGGCCAGTTGAGAATGATCTGCTCCGTGGCGATATCGATTGTTGGAACCCCATCAAGCGTTGCTACGGTGAAGCGAGCGATAACGTTCTCTGCTGGCTTCGGCTCCACCTTATTGTAGAGCACGTAGACGTATGGGTTTTTGGGATACTGAGGGTGAAACGCCAGAGCGTAGGTGTGTGTGGAGCTCTTGAAACGAGCTGGCAGATCGAGCATCTTGTCCGGTTGGATGACATCAGGACGATTTGGAAACGTCCACACCGGGCCGTGGACTTCTGCCACCAATAAGCGCTCTTCCTCGGTGGGCGACGACGGCGGAATGGAGAGAATGGTTGCCAGTCGACCGAACTTGAAGTGCGGAAAGATGCGTTGGGTGGTGAAAGGGAGACTTGGGCCGCCGGTGCCGCGAAGATTTGAATCGGACCAACGTGGGACTGATCCTTGAGCGAGCACAGAGTCCTGTGATTGGGTGCTCACTGATTCTCTGCGCAAAGCATAGGTTCTATCGCTAAAAACGTAGTTGTTTTCAGCAGCAGGTCCCCGGAGCCCTGCGCCACCAGCGACAATCAGTTGATCGTTGATCACGGCGGCCGCGCCCCATGCTAATGGGACAGGTAAGGCCGGTCCGGTTCGCCATTTTTTTTGAGCGGGGTTGTACACCCATGTCTCTGACCAGTCCGTGATGTCGCAACCGCCCATGNNCCAGATCTCACCATTCCACGCGGCAACCTGAGCAGAACGAGTACGGGTGGGACCAGGAATAGTTGTCCAGGCCTTGGTCGCAGGATCGAACCGCACCAAACCGGTATTGGGCACACAGGCATAGAGCTGGTCGTTCAGGACCGTGCCCGCGAGCGCCCACATGTGAGGAAGGGCTTCTGATTCCACTCTCCAGGCAGACTCTCCCGCGCCCAGGGAGGCCATTTGCCCCCGTTCCGACCGATTTCGAGAACCCAGAATCCAGATACGTCCTCCTGCGCTGAAAGCCAAGGGAGCCTGCAGGGCGAACGGGAGAGATGGACCTGCGGTTAGTTTCTGCGTTGTGGGGTCAAAGATTTCAACCCGGGTCGTGGTGCTTCGCTTACCTTCTGTGTCGAGCACGTCGCCACCGAGTATCCAAATACGCCCTTCAAAAGCGACGGTCGCGCAGTAGATGCGCGGTTGGGAAAAGCGCGCGGCAATCTGCCAGCTCCACCCAACGGGATCGAGCGCCCAGAGCTCATCAAATGCCTTTGTTTTAACTGGGAATCCATGGTTGGCAGTCAGGCCTCCTGCGACATACATGCGTCCGTTGAGGACGGCACCCATGATATCATGGTTGCTTGCCGGCATTCCTGCAACGTCACGCCAAGGGCCTTTTGAGGGGGAGCTCGCAGCCATGATTTCGTCGACGCCCGTACGTTTGGCCTTTAGGGAGCGGGGATCGAAGCTCCATTTTCCAGCAGGTCCCGTGACGACGACGGTTCGATTGGAAAATGCCTCGATTTCCGTCCATGGGCCATTGGGCAGGTCTTCAATCTGGACCGGCTTCCATGACGTAGGAGCATCGGCCGGGAGCACCCAAAGCGAGGTCGTTCCTCCCGTTGTTGGAGCGAGGAGCGTCCAGAGGTTGGCGGCAGTATCCCGAACGATTTTCGTCGCTCCAGCAGGGGGAGGTACCGCCGACTGCTGAACCGCGAAGGCGTTTCCGAGGGCGAAAACACCTACGGCAGCAACGGCTATTAGTGTGCGGAGGAAGCAGGCGACGCCTCTTTTAAGAGGAAAAGTGCGCATGAAGCGTGCGTTTGCTGAAGGACTGGAGACGAGGATCACGGTTTCAANNAAATGAGCCGCAGTTCCGCGGGCGAGCCAGCGGTAGGCGGCGTGGGAGTTTCGCCAGAAATAACGTTCTTCCACTTGGCGACCTTTGGAGCCGAAGTAGTCTGCCACAATCTTTTGCACCACGGCGTAGGGTGCGACGCGTTCGCTGACGGGCCAGTTGGTCGCGTGAACGACTCGGTCAGGTCCGAAGAGATCGAAAAGGACATCGAGCGCGGGGCGATAGTACTCCACGTCCTCGACATACTTGCCGTTTACACGGCGAACGACGTCCGACACTTTGATGTAAACGTTTTTGTGTACGGAGACTGGTTTGAGTGCCGCGCGCAGTTCCTCTGGTTTTCCGTCCCACTCGGGAAACGGAAGGTGATTAACAATNNGCCCGAGCGACCTGCTCAGTGAACGGCAAGACCACGCCTTTCCCGATGACGTCCAGCGAGAGGTCGGTATCTGCCATCAGGGAAAGATGAGACGAGACGGGCTCTTCGTTATTCAGACGAACCGTGTCGATGTTGACGCGTAAACCACGGTAGAGCGGATTGGCCGCGAAGCGCTTGAGGTCCTTCGCGAAGGCAGGCTCACGCAAATTAAGGTTTCCGACGATACCGACGATCTCAGGTGTCGCCTTCGCTAGATCGAGCAGCCACTGATTATCTTCCACCCAAGGACTCGCTTCCACGACGACGGTACCGACCACGTTCAGAGGCTGGGTGACCGCTCTGAATTTGTCGGGCATGAACGGCGCGTACAGGAAGGGCTCGGTTGGTNNTAAAAGTGGGTATGCGTGTCGATCACAGGCACCGGGTGAGAGGACAGCGCGGCTCGGCTGATAGCCGGAACGAGGGCGGCCACCGACGTGGCCCGGAGGAAATCGCGACGGTTCATGGTTTAAGCAGGATGTGGGGACCTGATTTGAAACAATCAAAAAAAAGCCCGAGGGAGAAGATCTCCCACGGGCTGAAAACCTAAATGATCACACCTCTTAGAACTTAAAGCCGATTGAACCGTAAATGGTTCGGCCGTCGCCCCAGGTGTAGTCAGACATTTCGTCGGTGATATTCGTCACGTTGAGCCTCAGGCTCGTGGGCGTGGAGAAGATCTTGGTCTGATACGCGATGAACATATCGAGCATCGTCTGGCTTGGAACCCAGATGTCGGTCGTCACGCCGTTCGTTACCGAATACGTGTCGCTGTAGCGGATCGCGCCACCGACGCTCACGTTATTCAGTGCGCCACCGGTGAAGTTATACTTTCCGATCAGGTTGACGCGGTTCTTTGGAGACTGCGAAAGCGGACGGCCGAATTTCTTCTGGTAGTCGAGCGTGCCGGGTGTTTGCGGATTCACCGTCGGATCGGCAACGATGCGGGCTTCGAGTGAGTGATTGTAGTTCAGAACCATCTGGAGGTTGCGGTTTGGCGTCCAGATGATGTCGGAGTCGATCCCGCGGGAGCGGAAGAGACCGCCGTTGACGAAGAACTGCACATTCGTACCGCCTGAGGCATTGCGAGGGTCGGTCAGAGTCTTCAGGACATCGCCGCCGACGACACCGGTACGCTCAGCATTGTAGTAGGAAACCGTGCCGGACCACTCATTGTCATTGAAGCTGGTCTTGAAACCGGCTTCCCAGCCCTTGGATTGTTCGGGGTCCAGTGTACGGACGTTATCGCTTGGCAACACGCCAGGCCCGAGCGCGCTTTGTTGGTTGGTGAAACCGATTGCTTCGCTCTTCGAGGCAAAGACCGAGAAGCCCTTGATGACTTCGCCGATGATACCGTAGGTGTAGGTCGTGTTGTCTTGATCGCGGGGCGTATTGCCCGTCTTCAGGGTGTAGTACTTATTCACACCGAAAAGGAAGTTAACGCGGTCTTCGTGTGCCGATGCGCGGTACGAGCCGTAGTACTGCTCGTTCTTGGTCAAGCTACGCGCGCTGACCACCAACGGGCCGCCTTGAAGGGCGTACAGGCCAGGGATTTCCGCCGTGCCGAAGGGATCGTAGTTCTGGTAGATCTGGATTCCGGTGAGAGTCTGGCCACTGGGCGTCGTGATCGTACCGGCTTTGGCGAAATCAGCTGCCGTGAAGGCATAATTGGTGTTCTGCGAGAAGGTGCGAAGGGTTTCGTAACCGATCGCGATCTTATGCTTCACATCAAAGAACTCCTTCTCGAAGGCAGCGTCGAGTTGCTGCGTATCATTCTTACCGATACGGTTGAAACCGCCGAAGCCCTGGAGAGCGAGGTTGGCGATATCGAGGGAGTTGACGCGGCCGTCAGGACGGAAGCCATTCGTATTCGGTTGAATGATCTGACGGATAAATTGCTGGTGAGTTTCGGTGTGAACCCAGTGGTAGCGAATCGAGAGATCGTCGATGGGGGTGAAGACCACGGACGCTTCGTAAGTCGGCGTCGTGCCGCCGTAAGTGGATTGCGGACCGTGCATCGCCATGCGGTCACCGCGGGGCGAGTACTTGGACCAGTCGATCTTTTGAGTCGTGTAGAGGAAGGGCGCGGTGCCAGTGATCAGGCGCACATCATTACTCCACGTGGCCAGGGCGACACCGGCTGCGGTGTTGGGCGGCGACCAGCGGGACTTGATGTAGGCGCGGGCGGCGTCATCCGAAGCGAGGTTCAGATTCGGCTGATTGCGGAAGTACGCAATCATGGCAGCGCTTGGATTGTTGAGATTTTGCTGCCAGATTGGGTTGTAGGAATAATTCCAGACATTCGCGCCACCGGCGTAGCCATTGTGCTCGTTCAAATAATCCAGCTCGGCCGTGATTTCGAGACGCTCGAATGGACGGACGACGATCGAAGGAGAAAGGAAGGTGTAGCGACTGGGCGAGCCGTCATGATAACCTGGACCCTTCTGGCCGGCGGAGGCGATCACGCGCATCGCGGCGTACTTGCCGATCTTTTCCTGATGATCCGCCATCACTTTTTGAAACCCGTAGGAACCGTAGGTGAAATCCAACGATGTGCTCTCGACCCACTGCGGCTTCTTGGTGATGAAGTTTGCCACCCCGTTCGGCGTGGAGTTTGCGTAGTAAAGACCGACCGGTCCTTTCACCACTTCGATGCGATCAATGTTATCCCAGATATTGACCGGCACCAAGCTGAGTGCATTCGCCAGAGCGACACCGTTGTAATAACGGGGCAGCGCGAAACCGCGGAGATTGTAGATGTCGGCTTGACCAACAGCGTTCTCCTTCACCGTCACACTGGAAGAATAACGAAACGCGTTGTTGCCGTTGTTGGCGTTGAAGTCCGTGAGCAACTCGCTCGAAATAACTTCAATCGCCTGCGGCATTTTTGAGACAAGTTCACCCGTCTTCGACGAGGTCACGCTGCTCAATTTACGATAACCGTAATCCTTCTCTGTAGAGACGCTGAAAGCGCTCATCTTAATAGCATCGTCAGCTGACGCATCGGTCGTGGCGGCAGGCGCGACCGATTGGGCATGGCTGGCGGCTGTGGTGGAGGCTAGTCCGAGGACGACAATAGACGATTTCCAAGGGCTCGTGTTCGAGCGCGCGGGAGTATTCATGCTGGGTTAGGTAGGAAAAATGAGAGAAACGGAAAATCGGCAGAGGAAAAGAAAAAACCCTTTCCAGTTGAAAATTCAATTAACTGAGCAGTAGGGCTTTGTAGTTGTATTTCCGTTACGTCGCGCAGAAAACTTTGCGCGCGCACGCTAAGTTAGCTTCGTATTCAAGTGCTCACTACGAGTTCCCGGTAGAATCGTCTNNGGGTAAGGTAAGGGAACGCTTAGTTACTTTTGCACACTGCTATGACTCCGCGCCTCTCGGCAACTCTCAAATTGCTGAAGGTGACAGTTTGGAAAATAATTCACGCAGATCCTCAGTCATCGGCCC
>DKKJ01000264.1:0-124 GCA_002455175.1 Opitutaceae bacterium UBA6669 | reverse complement strand
TGCATTGGGGCGAAAGCCTCTGGCCGTAGCGTTGATTGATCGGTAGGGCGACGATCATGCGCGTACACTTTGCGTCATGGTGCTTCGACCAAGAAGAGAATTGGTGCCAGAGGGCGGGATTGAA
>DKKJ01000382.1 GCA_002455175.1 Opitutaceae bacterium UBA6669 | reverse complement strand
AAGTAATCCGCTTCTTCCTCGTACACGTCGATCCCCAAATAGCCGATCCGTCCCTCCAATAATCCGTCGATCGCTGCGCGTGTATCAATCAATCCACCACGACTGGTGTTGATGAGCATAACACCCCGCCTCATGCGCTGAATACTTTCCCGATTGATCATGTGCCGCGTTTGCTCCGTGAGGGGGCACTGCAGCGTAACCGCGTCTGATTCCGAAAGTAGCGTGTCGATATCGCATAAGGTAAATCCCGACGAAAGCGCTTCACCGGAGGGGGCCGGATCGGAGATCAAAACCCGGCAGCCAAAGCCGGCCATGATCCGAGCGACACACAGGCCGATCCGCCCTGCTCCCACCACCCCGACGGTTTTTCCATAAAAGTCGAAACCCAGCAGTCCGTTGATGGTGAAATTTCCTTCCCGCACGCGGTTGTAGGCACGATGGACGTGGCGGTTGAGTGCCAGCATCAGTGCTACCGTGTGTTCTGCCACCGCATGCGGTGAATATCGCGGCACATGCACCACCGTGACCCCCAATTGGGCGGCTACGCGGAGATCCACGTGGTTGTAACCCGACGAGCGCAACGCGACCATCCGGGTTCCCCCACGAGCCAGCTGTGCGAGGACGGGACCGTCCAGCTGATCATTGACGAAGGCGCAGATAACCGGTGAATCCTTCGCCAGCTGAACCGTGTCCAGAGTCAAACGCGGCTCGAGATAGAGCAGCTCGTGACCGCACACGCGGTTTGCAGCGTCAAAAAAAGTGCGATCGTACGGCTTGGTGCTGAAGAAGGAAATCCGCATAGAAAACAGGTCGGATCGAGGAGGAATTGCCTCGCAGCCGGATCCATTTGAGTGTGCAGGAATTAAGCGGCCTTGCTAGCGCAAACCCGTCATTCCGACCTCGTCCCAGCCACCGATCTCGTCGCAGGCTTTCTTACAGGCGATTCCTGCCAGGGTTAGTAGACGCGGCCTCTTCTCCAGTCAGACGTTCACGATACTGACAAATAGCGCAAAAGGCTTCGATTTCGCGTCGAGCGATTTGATGGTAGATGCGCCTCAGGATGCGGAGCGACTGGTCGCGTTCCGCCTTCCCTAAATCGGGAATTTGCGCCTGAGCCAAGACTAACCCCTCCAACATGGCTTGGGTTCCCGCTTGGAAAAAGACCCGGTGGGGGTTGTATCCACAATNNCACGGTGCGCAGCAGCGCTTCCCATCGGGTTTGAATTTGAAGGCGTTGAGTGGAGAGAGCAGCAAAGATACGTGGTGTCACCCGTGGAGTTTCGCACAGAATCTTCGCCGACGCATCGCGTCCTTTGGCAATCTTCCCGCAGATTTTGTGTCTTGTCTGCGCGTCCGACCCTTTCGGAACCTCAGCTTTTGAAAATGTCTACGGTGCCGTGCCCTGAGATTCCACCCAACGGACCGCATGACGGATCAACGCCGTCACATCGGGTAGGCCCAGTTTTTCTTTGATGTTCGCTCGGTGTACGTCGACGGTTTTCGAGCTGAGATNNAGCAATTGAAAGACTTCAAATTCACGATCAGATAACCGCTCAATCGAGGAATTGGTTCCCCTGGGTCGTGCTCCAGAAAGATTCTCCAGAATCCGCGCTGCCATCCGGGAGCTAACATAAACCTCTCCTTTGAGCACCTGACGTATCGCAGTCAGCAGGTTCTCACCACCTGCTTCCTTCATGATGTAGCCGCGCCCGCCGGCACGAAGTACTCGTTCTGCGAATACAGACTCGTCATGCATCGAAACCACCAAGATCGCTAATGAGGGGCTGGCTGCCTTGAGATCTTTGATAAATTCCAAGCCGCCGCGTCCGGGCATGGTCAGGTCGGACAAGACCAAGTCGGGCTGCACCGTGGTTAAAAGCGAGAGCGCCTCCGCCGGCGTCCCCGCTTCTCCGCACACCTGCATGTCGGCCTGACGATCAATCAACTGTCCGAGTCCAGCCCGCATGAAAGGATGATCATCCACCAGCAGGATCCTCTTCTTGCTCGAAGAGGCCGCACCTTCCTGCGGAGCGATCGGGAAACTCTTCTTTGATTTAGCACTCATGAATTGGTTTTGACGGGAAGAAGGCAGCGTATCGCGACACCTTCTCCGCGTCGCGACGTGACGGTAAGCGTGCCGCCAATCACGCTCGCACGATGGTGCATCACTCCCATGCCAAGTCCGCGTTTCTCCGCTGCTTTTTTCCGCAGACCCTTTCCATTGTCGGTCACCTCTAAAACGAGGGCCTGAGCCGTCTGTCGAAGGCTGATGAGGACGCGAGTAGCCTCAGCATGTTTCACAGCATTATTCACCGCCTCCTGTACGATGCGATAGAGGTGGCCCGCCACGACAGGATCGTCTNNAAGTGATTTTGCCTAAAGCATTGGTCCGCTCAGCTAATTCCGTGAGGCCGATCATGAGGGCTTCTGGACCTTCGCCGACCGGTACCAATCCCCGTGCGAGGTAACGTGTCTGCGAAATCGTCTCACGCAGCATTTTCCCCATCGTATCCAAAGGCTTTTGGAGATCGGGTCGGTCGGTCGCGTCCGTCTTGAGGGCCGCGCACATCAACTCCAGTGCGGTCAATCGTTGGCCGAGATTGTCGTGGAGGTCAGCTCCAATGCTGTAACGCTCGCGCTCCGACACCGCGAGAATCTCGAGTTCAAGGCGTTTGTGGTCGGCCTCATCGAGTTTGCGCTGCGTGATGTCCGTGCGTATCGCGACGTATTGGATGGGTCGGCCGGAGTCGCTCAGAAATGGGACGATCGTCGTGTCCACCCAATAGAAGCTAGCATCCTTCGCCCGATTCTTGATTTCCCCCCGCCAAACTTTTCCGCGGCCAATCGTGGCCCAAAGCCCACGAAAGAATTCTTTAGGATGGTAGCCCGAGTTGATGATGCGATGGTCTTGTCCGATCAATTCCTCGCGAGGGTACTTGGAGATCGCGCAGAACTTATCATTGACGTAGGTGATCTTTCCCGAGGGGTCTGTGATTGCGACGATCGAGTGTTCGTCCAATGCTGCCTTCACATCCCGGAGCTCCTTCAGTGTCGCCCGTAAATCACGCTCCAGGCGGTCGCGATCGTCGGTCGTCGAAGTGGAGGCTTTGGGCATGTGAAGGACCAGTTTGAGAGTCGCGGCGAAGGGAGCAAGTCGTGAGGGGTAAGAGGAATTCTTAATCTCCTAGGGAAATCTCTTAGTGAGATCTCGCCACGACACTAATTACCCTTCCCGCTATAAGCCGATATTGTAGGAGCGCAATGAATGCGGCTTCTCACAACTCTACCCCTTCCCTGGAATCTACCCTAAGCCAGGACTTCGAGGTTGCTGCGCGCATCCAGCAATCGCCGGTTTTTCGTGACTATCAAGACGCATTCGAAACCGCGACTGGCCTGCCGCTGGTATTCAGGCACTTGGGATCTTTCGAAGCACCCATGGCCGGCTCGAGTCGTATCAGCTCATTCTGCGCTCTGCTCGCAGGTAAGAATAAAGCGTGTTCAGCGTGTTTGGAATTACAGGTCCATCTTGAGGCTGAACCCTTAGAGGAGACCCGCACGGTGTGCTGCTTCGCGGGATTAAGCGAATCAGCCATCCCCGTCAAAGCCGGGGGTCGGGTAATTGGCTACTTGCAGACAGGCCAAGTTCTCCTCTCTCCGCCCACCGAAGCCCACTTCAAAGCAATCACCATCGCTTTGGAAAAGTGGAGGACGTCACCCAACCACAATCTCCTACGCCAGGCCTTCTTTGAAACCCGCGTCCTGACGCAACCGCGTTATCACGCCGTGCTACGACTTTTGGAAAGCTTCGCCTCGCATCTGTCGACATTGAGCAACGAACTGATGATCGCTCAATCCCAGGCCGAGCCCCGGGCAATCACTAAGGCACGCGAGTACATCTCAGGTCACCTCAATGACGAGCTTACGCTCCAGCAAGTCGCTCGGGTCGCCGGGATCAGTTCGTTCTATTTCTGCAAGGTTTTCCGCGCCACCACGGGGTTAACCTTCACCGACTATGTCGCCCGTGCCCGCGTAGAAGCCGTCAAAGACGCGCTGCTCAACCCCCAGACTCGGATCAGTGAAGCCGCCTTCGCCTGCNNAACCTCCAGTCCTGGTTTATCCCCATGAACACATCACTCACTCCGCATACCGTCTCTGACCACGAAGACGTCGAAGAAATCCAACGCGTCGCTTATTGGCTTTGGCTCGAAAGCGGACGAGTTCAGGGCAAAGAGCTCGATCATTGGCTCGCTGCCAAAGAAATCGTTAAACACCGCCTGGTACGCGAATCGCAGGTCCACCACCGCCATTCGCTGCCTCACCCCATTCCCGCCGAGCTGCCCACCCGCGCACCGCTCACATCCTCCAAAAACTGAAGCCGCTTTTCTCTATGCCCGTCNNGCAACCTTGGTCTTTTCCTTTGTGGTGTTTTTCCTCCGGGAGCACGCCCGCGGACGGGTGAGCAGTGCCGAGCGCGACTCGCTCCTTCCTCTCTCAGAGGAGACGCCTCGCGTCGCCGCTTCCCGCTCACATTCACACTCCCACACACCCTGTGGTTGCAAGGATGGCAGCCGCCCTCCCTGCGCCCACTGCCTGAAGCGCTAAGGATTTAGCTCCCGCCTCAACGCACTCACTCACTATGTCCGCACAAAAGATAACCATCGAGTTCAACGACAAGGTTGTCCGGCAATTCCTCCTCGCCACGCTGATTTGGGGGATTGTCGGTATGCTGGTCGGCGTGCTCGTCGCCTCACAGCTTAACTTCTGGAGACTCAATTTATCCAGCGAGTACCTGTCCTTTGGCCGCCTGCGTCCGCTGCACACC
>DKKJ01000125.1 GCA_002455175.1 Opitutaceae bacterium UBA6669 | reverse complement strand
GACGACCTGTCGCCTCTAACTCCGGCCGCCTGGCAGCCATCATAGGTGGTTTTAGAATGGTGATGTTTATGTATCACCATGCGACCACTCCTCTGACATAAATATCACCTTTATGTCAGATGTCCCGTCAGAGTTATCATCCCCACCGGGCGTCAAGGAGGTGTCCCGTCGGACGTTTACAAATCGGTGGCTATCAGAAGCGCNNTGGTTGCTGCGTGGAAATCTCAAAATGGAGGTAGAGTACAAACTAAATGACCCTAACCTGACCCAACAGAATCATACACCCGAGTTGTGGGGCTTTCACTCGACGGTCGCAGAAAACGAAAGTGACACCGCCGTTGAAATATAGCGTTTTGCTAAGCCCAGAACTTCCGCAAAAGCCGAATCCAAACTTTTTAGGCTAGTGTCGACGATTGGGCACCCGTACTCGTTAGCAAGTTCTAGGTAAATTTTTATATACATTTCATGCGACTCTACCAACCCGACGTCTTCGCCACGCGCCCTCAAGCGGTCAATGGTTGTCGATAAATTTGCCCAGCAAACGATTGTCGGAATTTCTCGCGGGAACTCCTTGCGAGCCGAGGTCGAAAGGAGCGTTAGAACGGTAATCCAGCATCTGTCGAAAACCAGCAGATCGTTGTCAGATGCGCATCTTGCGACACCTCGAATCCCTTGGATGCCCAATTTAACAATCTCTTCTTCCTGATGGCTTTTTTGGGCAAGTAAAAGGGCCTCTCCTAATGGAGGCCCGAATGGTCTAACATACGTTCCCCCGAGGGCTATAGCCAAACGTTTAGCAAACGTGGTTTTTCCTACAGCGTCATGGCCGTCTAGAGCTATGGCCTTAAAGGGCCTCATGCGAACGGATGCAATATCACGTTGCGTTTTTGGTCGTCAGCGGCCAACCAATAATGTCGCTTGATACCCTTCGCTAATACCGCCCGCGATCTTTGGTCAAGAAATAGGTTTCCTCTTGGCGATACCTTGCTACCGGATTCGCCGTTATTGACAGGGGAAATAGAGATTCCTTCCATCGTTGTATGCACTAAGACAATTGCGCTAGCTTTCGGGATCATCCCGAGAGCTCGTCTTGCAGAAACCGGAAGGGTGACTATTCCGGACGGGGACATTTTGAGTCGCTTATTTTTTACTATGATCATGATGTTTTACACTAACGTTTCTACACAGAAAAGTTTTTGATATAGTTCGAGATAGCGGTCTGCGACGTTGAGCGAAGTTCCTCCTGCACGCCATACATCCTTATCAAAGCTAGCAGCGTCAGCAGGATCCTTTCCCAGGGCTCTCACGCGCATGCAATCAGGGCTGATTTCTCCGAAAAACGTTTTCCCGGTTTTGTCGATGAAAAAACATGCATCAATAAGCACAAACCCAGAAGCAAGGAACAAAGATTCCAAGTGCAGGAAAACCTGTCGAGCTAAGGCCTTAGCGATAGGAACGTCATTCATCCAAAGTGCCGCNNCGCCAATCTCCCCCCTTTTTCGTCGTGCATTGGATTGCGCCAATCAAAGCAGACAATTAAATCATTAAACCTCGACCATCGAGTTATCGCTTCCCCGGATACGCCTGGTATTCGTTCCGTGAATTTATATCGATGCAACGGTGATCCAATGTGAAAGCGTTTAACTCTAACTTCTAGGTTGCAAGATTCGACTAAGCGCTGGACCGTATAAACGTCGTTGCCATCATCGATTAATGTAATGAAGGCGTGTTGTAGTTTGACGGATATTTCTGGTGCCGCGCGCAAACTGCGAAATACAGCGGCTGAAAAACGCGCGCGGGTGAACTCAGATCCTTCTACTATGCCGCACCTGTTTTCTGTATACGAGTACACTGTCGGCTTAAATTTTTCGACGACTAGACGGCGAGTGAGACGTTTTACAATTTTACTTTCACCTTCTACAATCAGAGGTAGAGTCGAAAAATCAAACTCTACGAACCTAACTGTTTCATCGAGCAATTCGTCCGAGGACTTGCGTTCTGCGTTGGTAATGTTAACCCAACCTTCGTCTCTGCGGCTCCAAATCCTCAGCTCGCCGGCAACAGGTGGCGTTGTATCTGTCACCAACTCCAAATCTAATTCACGAGTGGCGTGGGTTAGCCTTCGCAAGGCAGGCGAATTTGGATCGGCCGATACAAGCATTTTGATCATAGCACGATAGCAAGAGATTAACTGTATATAGAAAGTTCAGCGTTCAGACTTGTCATGGCCTGTCGGGTTGCCCACGCAGCTGCGCCCAGTCCCGTCGACGCCGCTCCGCCCACGCACGCNNCTGCCAATGTAACACATCGAAACCTAATCTGCGTATGCACCAATCGCTAACATATTCTTTACTTGGCACGCTCCCGATCGACCCCAAAACGCCTCTCACGACATTTAGCGGAATCTTAGCGAAATACTCGAAAAGGTTTTTTTTGTCATCGACCGCACTTGGCAGTTCAGCAGAAGCGAGGAACCCGCTCATTCCAATGAGTTGCCGCGTCCTTACGGTGCCAAAGCTAAAATTCCTGAGAAGAAGATCGTGGCTGTCTTTCTCCGGCACTTCTGCCTCGCCCGCTAAACATAACGCGTGGGATGTGAGGTTGTCGCCGGAAACGCTCTGATATATTAAAAATTCTTGGTGGTCATAAACCCCTATGNNACGCTTTCCATCATAGGTCGGGCACTTTCCACTCAATTTATCAAGAGCGCTTCCGCTGTTGTTGACAATTGCCATGAGATCGTAGTCGCTATAACTATCGCTGTTTACGGAGGATCCGTATACAAGAAGGGCCGTAAGGTTGGTCCCTAGAAGTTTTATGAGTGGATCAACAAACCCAAACTTGGCTCGCTGGGTACTGGATAATTCGGTTTTTCTCATTATAACGAAACGTCCTTGATGGGGCACGGCTAAGGTCTGAAGTGCTTGCTTATATAGTTTTTTCAGTTCTCGAAGTTGTTGGTTTGGGTTGCCTGCCATAAAGCCAACGTCGGTCACCAAGTCCTTCAAACACTTCCCGCCGACGTGTGAGTATCGTCTATGGCCGCTTAGTTGCCAGAGTTTCGCAAGCTTGCTGTCGATAGTACCTGGCGACCACCTGTTTTGAATGATAGCTGCGCTTAAGGTAACTCCTGCCAAAAAGATTAGCGATTGAAGATAATACCGTACTCCCTCCGATCCCAATCTTTGGTGTAATGTTGTATTTAGGCATAGCTTTCCGACGGCGTTAACCTCTCCTGCCGCAACAAGCGCGCGGACTTGAGTGCTGTTAGTGATTGCGTTGAAAAAACCAGGATTAAATACTGACGACAGCTGTACGTCTGAGAGACATATAAGTCTAATGTTCTTGAATCCAGCTTGCGCCAAGCGGCCGCTCAACCCGGCATACTCGTCCAATGAAAATTCTTTTTTTAGGACGACATACGTTACTTCGATCGAGGATCCGGCCCAATTTTTTGGGGGGGTTACTCGCTGCACAAAGGCAATTCCGTCAAATATGTCCGAATTTACTGAGGCTCTCCAGATACTTGTGCCACTGGTGTTCATTGCCTAAGGAAATTCGGCTGGTATCAGAGGCCGCGGACGCGATGTTCTGAGAGGGGTGCGGTCAGGGTGGTGAGAAAATCCTTTTAGTATTTTCCATTTAAGTCGCAGTACCGTTTCGTCGGGCAACCCTTTCTTGTGTTGATAGAGAGCAGCTTCCCACGATCCGTAGAGGCAGTTGGGAAGCAGGAACCACCCATTCCCCCATTTTGCAGAATGGGCATTGGCAAGGATTCTACGGTTCTCGCTGGTATCCTTTGCACCATCCACAAAATCGCCCAAATCGTCGCCGACGATCATTAGTACTCTGTTAGTTTGAGCAACGAGCATCCGTCTCGGCTCTTTATCGGTTGTCCATCCATTCTCGTCAGCACATAAAATATCAGCCCCATTGCCCTCGGTCTGAACGCCAATTTTTCTCAGGTTCTCGATAGTATAAGGTTCTTCCTTTTTTGTGCGATTTGTCACGAACAGCACGCGCGCGCCCGCAGACTGAACGAGTTTTATAAACTCGACCGATCCAGGAACTCCAGCGGCTTCAGATTTCTCCACCCAAGCGCTCCAGATAGCGGAATCGTAACCGGAGCGGGCTAAAGCAATTTCCGCTTGAAAGGGGGTGTTATCAAGAACGGTTTCGTCGAGATCCATTATTACAACTGCAGGTAGCGAAAGATAGTCTTCCGATGCTCGCTGCGCGTCGATGGCAGTAACTGTTTTGTCGACGAGGGCTGTCTTAAGAAATGCCTCGGCGCTTCTATATATAGGCCTGCACGCTACCCCATACTCAGCTGATGTTTGCATCCAAAGCGCGCCAGTCAGGCGCTCGTGAGTGTCTCGCTGATCAATTGATGGATTAGCTTGCAGGCATGGGACGACTAAAACGAACGCGGCGGTCAGGCGTGCTAATTTATCTAGCCGCATTATTGGTGGCAAAATCATATCTTGTGTGAAGTCCCTCGTCGCGCGACAGAATCTGCGTAGGAACNNTAAGACACCCGCATTAGTCAGTTGCGCCGCATCAGCGGCATCAGGCTTCCAGTCTGGATACGCCACTTTATACGAAGAAAATTCATCCGCCCCGTCTTTAAAGATGTCTCGAGCCGCTTTTGTGCAAAGGAAGCTGGTGATCGATCCGCTGTACGAGTCTCTAAGCTCCGTGCCATCTGAGGCTAATACTATTGCGTTTTCTTTAACTTTGGGACGAACTCGAAAATTCTGATAAGCCATTGAGAGTCTTTGAAAATGGGGTAGGCCGAATGCGCTCGCCGGAATGGGTTCGGGAGAAGGAGATGGAGTCCCCTCGGTCATATTCCTCATTATATTGCCGACTTGGTACTGCCCGGGATCGTCTTGCAGAAATACGACACTTTTGAGCTGACCGAGCGCCATCATTCCCGAGCACTGTGCGCAAGACTCTAGGGTAGTGTAGACCGTGACTTCCTTCATTAATGTGGAATATGGCTTGGCGGAGAGCTCACGGCCTGTATCCCAAGAATCGTGAATTTGAGAGAGACTGAATATCCGCTTTAACAATCTTGCCTCTGCGTGCTCTACGGAACTATTGTAAACTTCGTTGTGATTGAAGGCAAAATCTATAATCAACCCGTCACGATCTACGGCAAACGCCGATATGTTATGGCCGAGGTAGTCTCCGTCGGCTCGCTTATTCGTGACGGGCTCGAATGCTTCGTTCAGGGGATACAGCTTGTTGCGCCCATACTTATTTCCGTTCCAATATCGGAGTGTGAGTGCCATCAGCGCCAAAGAGTATATCGTGTATCGCTCTGATTCTTGTGGGGTTAGTAGCGGCAGGGGGCGAGTTGCCAATTCGGAAACAGGTCGAAGTTTCCACGCTTCGTAGTTTGTGTCGGGCATAGAATTCTCTTTATTATTTAAAGGGTGTGATTTCACTGCTGGCCCTGAATATCTCCACCCTAATATTTTGTGTAGGTCAAGCTTCGTTGACTCGTTCTCTTTTGGATTTGTTTGGCTGAGGTGAAATGGATCCCGAAAACTGGACAGGGGCGTTATGAACAAAGAAGAAAGACGAATCCAAGAAGATCAGACGCAAGTTCAGCGCGGAATTTAAGATGGAAGTGGGGCTAGAACCCCTACGAGGCGTAGAGTCGATCAATGCGATCGCGGCAAAGTTTGAGGTGCACCCTGTACAGGTGAGTCAGTGAAAAAAAGGAGGTGATAGAAAGGCTACCGGAAGTGTTCGCGACGAAAAAGCCGGCAGCCGCGGTCGACGCGGAAGCGAGGTAGGCGCGATTGTTCCAAAAGATTGGCCAACTCGAGGTAGAGCTCGATTGGTTGGAAAAAGATCTATCCAGGTCCCTCGAGNNAAATCGAAAGTTGAGCGTGAGAAAGCAGTGCAAACTCGTCGGCCTAGCTTGATCCAGCCTGCATCGAGAGAAGAAGCCAGAAAGTGAGAAAAACCTCGAACTGATGCGAACGATCCATCGGTTGCACACCAAATGCCGGGCCTACGGGGCACGCTTNNGTGAGGGTGCAGCGTAGGCTGGGGCATTGCGTGACACGCAAGCGAGTGAGTCGGCTGATGAAGAGGATGGGGCTGGAAGCGATGAGCCCCAAACCTGCATTGTCGAGGCCGAACATCGCTCTCCGAGTGTATCCGTACCTACTTCGTAACCTTTTAATCGATCGACCCAATCAAGTGTGGGCGACGGACATCACGTTTACTTGTGTGCGATCATGGACTGGTACAGC
>DKKJ01000144.1 GCA_002455175.1 Opitutaceae bacterium UBA6669 | reverse complement strand
CCGTTTCCTCAGATCCTCTGCATGACCACAGCCACGCTCAGGTTCTGCGTATGGGTGCCTTTGAACACTCCAACGGTAGGCGAACTATCTCGATAATCACGGCCAATCGCCACCTTCACATGGCGCTCACCGGCGACGCAGTCATTTGTGGGATCAAGCGGCCACCAGAATCCACCCGGCAAATACACTTCTACCCACGCATGACTCTCGCTCGCTCCGATGAGGCGGGGNNCTTCCTCTGAGTTTCCGTCTCGATGTATCCCGTCACGTAGCGCGCCGGAATTTCCGCCGAGCGTAAAATGGCAATCATCAACTGAGCGAAATCCTGACACACTCCTGCCTTGAGCTTGAGCAACTCAAGCGATGTCGAATCGATCCGAGTCAAACCGGGTTGGTACCGGAAGTTCTCCTTGATCCAAGCATTCAGTTTTAACAACGCAGGGCCCACCACGTCGCTCGGCTTGAAAAAGGTATTGGCCAGCGCATTGACCTCAGAGGAAAGCGCAATTGCCGGCGATGGCATCAGGAATTCGAACAGCTTGAGCTTTTCACTCCGATAAATCTGCCGCGCTTCAGAAACGGTGATATCAAAAACCGCGCCCGGAACCTCCTGGGGAAAGGTTTCCACTTCACTGATACTTTCGAGCAGCAACTCTTGATGCCGCTGGATAATCGAGAACGTCTCCACCTGATTGCCAAAGTAATCGAGGTACGTGTGCACATTACACGCCGGCTGGGTCATGAACTGCCGGCTATCTCGCCGTTGATTGGCATCGTTCACGGGCGTCAAACGCGCTTCCATAAACGACTCAGATGCCGTCCCCGCGTAGCGGTAGTGGGTGCGATGACTGATTCGGAAACGCATGAGAGGGATCAATGAAAACGCGACCAAGAGCCCTGGCAAGGTTTCGGTTCCGCTCCCCCCTTGAACGACAGACGCCGCGGGTCGCTTCTCCAGGTCCTCCAGGCTCAGCGGGTTGACAGGTTCTTGCCTTTGCGGAACCTTCCAGGGACATGAGCCCCGCGGTCTCGTCCTCTCCCTTTGATAGCGTCGAAGCGGTCGTCCAAGACATCAGCGACGGCAAACTGGTCATTGTCACTGACGACGAAGACCGGGAAAACGAGGGCGACCTCATTATGGCGGCGTCGAAAGCGACACCCCAGACGGTCAACATGATGATCCGCTACTGCAGCGGCATCATCTGCGTTCCCATGCTCGAGCATCAGCTCAAACGGCTGGGTCTCGGCCCGATGGTCGCGCGGAATCGCGAATCCCACCGCACCGATTTCACGGTGAGCGTCGATGCGGCCGACGGCATTTCCACTGGAATTAGTGCCTACGACCGTACTCAGACCATTCGCATCCTCGCCGGGGCGGATTCCCGTCCTGAACAACTGGTTCAACCAGGACACGTCTTTCCCCTTCGTGCTCGACCCGGCGGCGTCTTGGAGCGTGCGGGCCACACCGAGGCCGCGGTGGACCTTGCCATCCTCGCCGGTCTTCATCCGAGCGGCGTGCTCTGCGAATTGGTCAACGACGACGGTACCGTCCAGCGCCTGCCGGAATTGATCGAATTTAAACACAAATTTGGGCTGAAGATGATCTCGATCGCCCAGCTCATCGAACACCGCGCCCGTCGCGATCAACTGGTGGAACGCATCTCCAGCGCCCCTTTCGCTTCTGCCTTCGGCCAATTCACCCTACACATTTTCCGCAGCCGTCTCGACGGTCGCCATCATTTGGCATTCGTCATGGGAAACCCCGGACCCGAAGCGACTTTAGTGCGAGTCCATAGCGAAAACATCTTAAGCGACGTGTTTCAGGGAGCCGGAATGGACGGCCACCGCTCCTTGCACGCCGCTTTGGAATCGATCGGCCGCGCCGGCAAGGGCGTGATCCTCTATATGCAGCCTGCCAACGCAGGTGACCTGCTGGTGCGCCGCCTGACAAGTAAGCCCGGCGACCCACTCCCGCCGATGAGTTTTCGCGATTACGGGATCGGAGCCCAGGTGCTGGCGGCGTTGGGACTGCGTCGTATCCAATTGTTGACCAACAATCCACGTAAGGTGGTGGGTTTGGATGGATACGGCCTTGAACTGGTGGATCAAGTGGCCTTCTAGCCCTGGTTACCTGCGATTTAGTTTTGCTCCCTCCGTTTTCACCGTTCCCAATCGAGGCTCCATGAGTCTCGACTCCGCACAGGCCTCTCAGATCGACGGTTCCGGCTTTTCCTTTGGAATCGTCGCTGCCCGCTTTAACCCCACGTTGGTCGAAGCGCTACTTGCTCGAGTTCAGGAGGTGCTCACCGCCGCAGGTGTAAAACCGTCTCGCATCACTGTGGAGCGCGTGCCGGGTTCGCACGAAGTCCCTTTTGCCGCCCAGGCGCTGGCCCTCAAGGGTAAGCTGGACTGCGTCATCGCGCTCGGCGTGTTGATCGGTGGCGACACCAATCACCACGAAATGGTCGTAGNNGTCTCTCACGCACTGCAGCACGTCAGCCTCACGACCCGCACTCCGATCATCAATGGTGTGATCGTCACGGATACGCGGCGCCAAGCCGAAGCCCGCACCATTGGCAAAATCAACCGCGGAGTCGAATTCGCCCACGCGGGCTTGGAAATGGCCGCACTGAAACGCCGCCGTCGCTGAGCATCCGTTCGCTCGCCTCCGCCATTTATACAAATTTCGATGAGCAAAGCCCTATTCGCACAGCGACGTGACGGTCGCACGGCCGCCCTCCAATACTTGTTTGCCTGGAGCCTTAATCCGCCCACCAACCTTACCGATGACCTTCGGGTATTTTTCGAGGGGCAGGAAAAACCGCGCGAGCACTACGCGTTCGGCGAAGAACTGATCCACGGCACCATCCAACACCTCGCAGAAATCGACGGCTATATTCGTTCTCTGGCGCACAATTGGGAGTTCGATCGTATCGCCAAAATCGACCTGACGATTCTTCGTTTGGCTATTTTCGAAATGAAGTTCCGCACCGACATCCCTCCGGTGGTCTCCATTAACGAAGCGATCGATCTGTCCAAAGCGTTCTCCAACGCTGACGCCAAG
>DKKJ01000400.1:3166-3456 GCA_002455175.1 Opitutaceae bacterium UBA6669 | reverse complement strand
TCCTCACTCAGTCGCCGGATTTCCGCTCTCAATGCGTCCACTCCAGCAACCTTTTCCGGCCGCGTGAGAGTTTTCGTTTTGAGTACAGAGGGGCCGCCGTGCTCGGCGGCCCCTCTGTACTCCTTTTGCCAACGGTAGAGCAGCGGCGCTCGGATCCCTAGCTCCGCTGCCACCTTGGCCGCGCTGCGGCCACTCTTCTTCCAGTATTCGTACGACTCCCGTTTAAACTCCTCCGTGTATCGCGTCCTTGTGTGAGACGGTTGCTGTATCTGGGTCTTCATTGGGTTCCT
>DKKJ01000400.1:0-3096 GCA_002455175.1 Opitutaceae bacterium UBA6669 | reverse complement strand
CTACCCTGACTCGCGAAACGCGAGCGATGGACGTACGTGGATGGGATTCTCTTTCCCATACCATGATCATCGTAGGTCTAGAGGATGAGTTTGGTCTCACGTTTCCCACCGAGCGTGTACTTGCGGTCAACAACGTGGGTCAATTGATGGACCTCATTGCTGAGTTGTCACTTCCAAAGCGACCGTCCGCCTGACATGTCGACTCCCAAGAAACGAGTATTTATCTATGGAAACTGCCAAGGCTGGTGGTACAGCACGATTCTGCGCGAGAACCCCATTCTGGCGTCGGACTACGAGATTGTTTACCTGGCAAATTTCGGTGAAATCCCCAGAGATCACCCCTTCAACGAGTCGTCCTTCCTAGGATCATGCGATCGGGTTTACTGGCAGACCGCACACGGTTGCGCCCCGCCAGCATTCATCGCGGAAATTCCGAGCCGGGTAAAACAATACCGATTTCCCACGCTGGCCTTCAAACCGTTCTGGCTTCTGCACACGGCCGACCCTCGAAATATCCCGGAGCCGGAGTTTCCGTATGGACGATTTAGCTACGGAGACCGACTACTCATCAAATTTCTCCAAGAAGGTACTCCCGTTAACGACTTATACCGGCGTTATCTCGATACGGATATTAATAAGATCGTCAGGCTGGACCGTCTCGCGGAGTTAACATGGGGGGAACTGAAATCGAATGACCAAAATTCTGATTTTGCCGTAGCACCCCTCATTGAAAACGCTTTCCGAAGCCAACGCCTTTTTCAGACGATCAATCACCCCGCCTTTCCGTCACTNNTCACTCGGTCCATTGTACCGACAATTGGAGAGCACCTTGATCGACCGTCCTGGCACTCCCACCTACCCCGCCGCGGATGATCACTTCGATGCGTTCGGCGACGTACAAATTCCGCTCCACCCGCAGGTGTTAAACCATTTCGGGATCACCTGGGCCAATGCGACCAGCAAGTGGCGCTACAACTCGGAGCTTCTTTCACTGGAGGAATACGTGAAAGCTTACGGTGAGTTCCGCGCCATCCCGGCCGGGTATCCGCCGCAGTTGCGACTCGCGCGCGCCCGAGAGTTTAGTCTGCAAGGTGATCTTGAGTCCGCTCGCAGGGTCCTTCTCGCCGCAGCGCGTTACTACCCGACCCTACCTCAGTTTCTTCAGTACCTCGGGACCCTAATGATCAGGGCCCAAAGATGGGACCAGGCCGAACAGGCGCTTTGCCAGGGTAGTCGTCAGCACCCCACTGTCTTCGGATTCCATCGAGACCTAGGAAAACTTCTGCTCGAGCGAAATCGAAATCAAGAGGCCGAAGCAATTCTCGCCACCTGGCTCGCCGCCGAGCCCGATAACGCTGAGGCGAAGACTCTGCTGACACGCGCTCAAAACTCTGCGCGCTAGAAAGCCCTGGCAGGCTGTAGCCCTACCCTAACGCCGCCTCAACGCCGGCGGAGGCAGCTTTTCGCCTCAGCCATGGTGCCGCCTATTCCGAGGCCCGCGCTGTTTCTTACCGGCCGTTATCGCCCGGCAAAATTCGGCGACTAATGAGTAAACAAATCACAGAAACAGAAACTTTTGTTTCACGTTTTGTTACACAGACAAGAAACGGCCTAACCGCCAAACTAAGATCAATCTTGTTACTACCTCCGTACTCGCAAGAGTTGCACCAAAATCAGCCGAAAAACGATTGACAGAGCTATCCAGAAGGCTGCGTAATGCCGTCACTATGTTATTCAACATAATTGACGTCCCTCGAACCGTCAGTTTTTGCGACTCGGCTTCGTGCAGTAATGCCTCCCCGTACTTCTACCTTTATCCCATGACTACGCTTCGTCCTCGACACGACCGCCTGCAGATTACGATCGGACCTCGCTCGCGTGCTGTTTTGTTAAGCCTCCTCTCGTGCGCTTCCAGCTCTACGATTATTCCGGCCGCGAGCGCAGCCGATGAAAACGTCGAGCTTCCTGTCTTTGAAGTGTCGTCAGATCGCGATCGCGGGTACTCAAGTTCTTATTCTGCCGGAGCGACACGCATGAGTTTGCCGCTCAATGAGGTTCCCCAGAACATCGCCGTGCTGAACGAAAAGTTTATCCGTGATGTCAGGCCTGACAGTTTGTCAGAGATCACCAAGTACGTTGCGGGTGTCACGGAATCGGTGGGACCCACTCGCGATGTCTTCAACATTCGCGGAGTCTCTATCGGCTCTCCTTTCACAGACGGCCTCCCCGAAGTCGGCTCCAGCCAGGGCTTCGCTCTCGACATGAACCTCTTCAATCGCGTTGAGGTGCTCAAGGGGCCCACCGCCGTTATTTACGGATCGACGGCCTCAGGCGGTGTCGTGAACCGCATCACCAAGAAGCCTCAGTTCGATCGCTTCCTGGGACAAATTGATTTGGAGGCGGGCTCTTTCGAGCACTACCGCGCCAACATCGATGTCAATCAACCCTTCGGGGCCAAGAACGCGTTCGCCGTCCGCGTCGTCGGATCGTACTGGGACAAAAAGGGCGAACAGGACTTTTTCTACAAACGCCGTCGTTTCATCGCACCGATGTTTGGCTGGCGGATCACTCCGACCACCACGGCGACCCTGCAGATCACCGATTACCACGACCGCTACCACAAAGGTTGGGGACAGATTTTCACGATCCCGCCTTACACGGGTAACAACCTAAACTTGTCGCTCGGCCTGGGCCTTCCTCGTGAACGCGCTTACGCGGAACCCTACTCCACGCAATGGGAAGAAGGCCGTCGCTACACCTTACTTTTCGATCACAAGGTCAACGAAGCGTGGTCGCTCCGCTTTTCNNGCTACTTCATGCAACGAAGCTGGCGCTACTCCGACAACCCGAACGATGCCACCACCGTCGCTCTGGATTCCGCCTGGAAGTTTTCGGTGGGACCCACGCAGCACAACCTCCTCGCCCTCGTCCAATATCAATCGAGTGAAAGTGAGGTCATCCAGTATTTGGGTCGCAGTGCCTCCGGGAATACCACGAATGTACTCCCGCTTCTGGACATCATGAATCCGGTCTACGGAGGACAACCCGCCTCGACCTTCCTCAGCACCCAAACCGAGAGCAAAGGCACCAATTTCG
>DKKJ01000023.1 GCA_002455175.1 Opitutaceae bacterium UBA6669 | reverse complement strand
GGGCGACCCGATCGTGCGAGTGGGTCAGAGTTGGAGGGTGTCGGCGGATATTTCCTCGTTCCAAAAGAAAAAAGCCCACCGTGAGGTGGGCCTGGAAGCGACGCAGGAGGTGCGTCCGCTTGGGAGACAATTGCTGATTCCGATTTAGAACTTTGCAGTGAAAGTCACGGTAGCGTTGATTGGTTCACCGGGGCGACCGCCGAGGAATTGAGCCAGCTCGTAGTAGCGCTCGTTCGCAAGGTTGTTGAGATTGAGCTGAACCGTCCAGAAGCTGGAGCTTTCGTAGCGAAGGACTGCGTCCACGGTTGTATACTTCGGAACATAAGCCTGAGCGATCCCGAAGGACGTGTCGTTGATAGCGCGTCGTCCGGTGAAACGAGCACCGCCTCCGAGCACGAGTTTTCCACCGGCGACCTTGGGGACGAGGGTGTGTTGAATCCAGACCGAGGCGAATGCACGAGGCATCCCTTTCTTGAGGCCGGTTACTGTGCCCATTCCGGGGTTTTGCTGCGTCTTTGGATCCTGGTAGGTGCCGTTCAGGTTGATGAGCCAGCGATCGCTGATAGTGACGTTGAGATCCAATTCGCCGCCCTTGGTCATTTCGTTCCCATCATAGCTGTAGGGATCGACATTGATATTGTAGGTGGGCGATGCCGGGTTGCTGTCGTAGGCGGGGTTTGCATACCGGAGGTTGGTCCGCGATGTTTCGAACCACGCGGCGGAGAGTGCGAGACGGCCGCCGAGGAACTGCTGTTTGATCCCGATTTCGAAATTCTCAGACTCGCTGTCTGGTGGCTGATTGTTCAGGACGACCGAACCGGTGACGCTGAGAGCGGTGCGACCTTGTGCGGCAGCGACGAAGAGAGCGGTGTCCGGACGAAAGCGCCAGGAAACACCTGCGTTGTAGAGCAACCCTTGGTCGCGAGAGGAAACCGGAATAGGATCCGCACCGGTGGTGAAGAGATTGTTGTCGTACTCCTGTTCGATACGGTTCCAACCGCCCGCGAGACGCACCGTGAGGTTATGGGGGAGGGTGATGACATCTTGGAGGCCTGCACCGTAGGCGGTGACGTTCTTTTTGTAGTCGGACGTGGCCACGTAGGCGTAGTCCTCAAAACGGCCTGTGGGCCAGTTGGGGTTACGTAAGTCGAGGACGTAGGGAACTGGGTTCGCGAGCGATCGCGTGTCGTCGCGATCATAAAGACTCCAGCCCTTGGTGTCGTAGTCACGTAATTCGACGTAGGTGGTGGCGAGAAGTTCGTGGCGAGTGTTGACCACTTCGAAACGCTGTTTGGCTTCGGCGAAGTACTGAACTGAGTCTTCTTGGAAATCGAGTTTGCGGTATTCCTGACGACGCGCGGCGAAGGGATAGAGCACGCCATCAATCACGAGTGGTGCGCGGGGGACGGCGTTGATGCTACCATTTCGATTCCAATAGACGTAGTTGAAGGCGCCGGTGGTGCGGACGTAGTCGGACGCATAGGAACGGAACTGGGCATAGTGAGCGAACGCGGTGTTCTCGCTGATCGTCCAGTCGTGGCGAACCTTCACGCGAAACTCTTGCCCGTCGGTGGGACGAGCTAGGGGAGAAACGAAGGTGTTTTCACCAAGATCGTATGGTTTGCTACCGTCTCCAGGCGCCAGGCTGTCCAGAAGCTGCTGGCGTTGGGCATCGGTCAAAATCAGCCGGTCGCCACCGACAGGGCCGTTCGGAATATTGGCGAGTGTGGCATCTTCCGCGGAGACACCGGTCGGCGTGGTGCTGCGGGTATCGAAGATACGCACGGGATGGCCGGTGGAATCGACCGAGACGTGGTCGGCTATGTAGGCGGCGGTAAAGAGCAGCGTGTGGTCGCGGTTGGGTTTGAAACTTAACGATGGATACAGCTCGGTGCGGTCCTCGACGAAGTTGCGATAGCCGCCACTTTCACGCACTGCGGCGATGATGCGATAATTCCATTTGCCCGTGAGAGGACCCGTCAAATCGAGTTGGGCTCCGTAGGTTTCCCAACGACCGACGTACGTTTCAAACTTTCGGTTGGGCGTCGCTTGAGGACGTTTTTCCACCAGATTGACGATCCCTCCCGCGCCGCCAATGCCGTAGAGCGTTCCAGCCGGGCCTTTGAGGACCTCTAGACGTTCGACATTGGTCAGTGAGCGCACGGTAGCTCCCGAGCCACCACCGCTGCCGCCAGAGCCGGCGTCCAGACCGTCGTAGGTGTATGAGACTGCTTGTCCACGGATGGCGAGTTGGTCGCCGATGCCGTAGTTGTTTCCTTCATGCATCAAGCCGCTGATGTTGCGGATGGAGTCCTGGAGCGAGGTGGCGCCTTGTGAGGCCAGGAGTTCCTTGGTGGCAATGCTCACCGAGGCGGGGGTGTCGATCAAAGCCGTCCCAGATTTCATCGGCGTATAGGCGACCGAGATTTTTTCCGCGTCAGATTCCACGATCATCTTGTCGAGCGTGAAGAGGTCACGGTCATCTTCAGACGTAGTTTGAGCCACGACTGGCGTGAGCAAGCTAAGCGCCAGTGCCGATAGAGTGGTCGTTTTGGTGATGAGTCGATGCTGGGACATAAAATGAAACGCTGCTCCCGAGTGTCGTTTGGAGACGACGGCAGAGCCTTGCGTGCTGCGTTGAGCACGGATCGAGAACTAATTTCCCTGACGTTTGGCCAGGGAGCCGCGGTCTCTAGCGGTTAGTTGGCGGCCGCGGACTTGACTGACGGTGGAGCTGTCTTCTCCCCAAGCGGGAAGGCCGCGGGCTTAACCAGAGTCGTCGAAATGACGCGTGTTTCCTTGATCGGAGATGGGAGTGGACGCCGCCTTCCGAAAAAGCGCCGCCAGGAGAGAGCGAAGCCGGTGTAGACGAGGAAAAGTCCTCCTACGCAGGCGAGGAAAGCGATGGTTTGGCCCACGATGCCGCCAGCAGTTCCCATGTGGAGAGACAGATTCATGGCGCGAAGTGCGCGACGGAAACCGTAGTCGGAGAAACCTTCCTTGTGGAGGATAGCTCCAGTGTAAGGATCCACAGAAACCTGTACGGGCACGGGAGCCCAAGATCCGGTCTCCCGCACCGAGNNAACCCACTAGCTCCACCGCCACGCTGACGATTTTGGCCCGTGCGCAAGGTGATCGTTTCCCAATTGGGAACGGCCGTCATCGCAGCAGTAAAAAGGGTCTCGCGATTCAACGGGCGAGCACCAACAGCTGGTTTAGGTAGTTCTACGCCGGGCGGTAGGCTCCCTGCGGATTGGCCTTGTGGACGTTGGTAGATCCAATTGCCCACCGGACGATAGGCCATGACGATTCCAGTGAGACAGAGAATCGCCAAAACGGGTGTTGACCAAAGACCGATGACGTTGTGCCAGTTCCAATCGCGTGCCTTGCCTCTGAGCTTGAAGTTGAGGGCCGACGTGGTCTTGAGCGTGCGCCAGTTCCAGTTGCGCGGCCACCAGAGATAGATGCCGCTCACACTCAGAGCTAGAAAAAGGATGGTAGCGATTCCGACGATACTGCTGCCAATTTCTCGCCACGACGTGCCGGAAGGTTCGGTGGGGGCGGAAGGTGGAGTTTCTCCGCTCGAGGTCGGAGATGCGATTGTACGATTCGGCGAACTCACGCTTAGCCAGCGGTGCAAACGAAGCATGAGTGAAAAGAACTCCCGAAGATTTTTGGCTCCGCTGGGCTTCACGTCGCCTGTGTATGGATCCACGTAGAGCGAGCCAGCGCGGCCCAGACTGACCACGGCCGCCGCTGAGGGATCGGATGAGAGCGTCACGCTGAATGGCTGGGCGTCGGGGTTTTGTTCACGCACTCGCTCGAGGAGTGTGTCGACGGGAAGCCGGGCGCTCTTGAGCGGAGTGACCTGTCGAACATCACGTTCCGCCCATTCGAGTATCTGGGGCTGGAAAGCCATGGCGGCGCCGGTGAGGGCCACCACGGCGATAACCAGGCCGGCAGCCAAACCGATCACAAGATGGACCCAGAAAATCGTTTTGCGAAGCGTGCGCTTCATAAAAGGACAGCCTTGTACGTGGCAGAGGATGCTCCGTCACGGTGCGTCCCAGAGCTGCTGGCGACACCGTTGTTTTTGAAACTGAGACCACATCTCATATGAGACCATGTCTCAATGAATTGGGGTAGGGGTCAAATGAATTGTCGCACGAGCGTCTTATACTATTATTGTTTAGTAAGTTAAGTATTAATCGAGTTTTGGGGCGCATTGGGCGCTGGCAAGGCAGAGTGGCTATTCCAGACCGTTGCTACTCGGCGAAGGCATGGGAGGGCCATGGTCTCTCGTGGCCGGGTTTGTCTTTGCGGGCACTGCGTTAAGGTGAAAGAGCCGGCGTTTTTATTCATCACGCGTACCCCGGACGCGACAGAGCGCGTCCCTCCCCCGAGAAATGGCGAAATTTCGAAACGCGGAAATAGCGAAATTCAGAGCGCCGGCCGCGATCGTAGCATATCTTCCGATGCTTTCCGAGTTTCAGCGTTTCAGCTTTTCTCTATTCCCCCTTTTCCTCCGGTTCTTCTTTTTCCCAGCCCGGCAGCACCCGTACTACCTGATCCTCGGGTAGCGATTCAACGTTGCGGAGCCGACGTTCGATGGCTCGCGATCGTACGCCGGTCTGATCCAAGTGCGTGCTCGCTTCATCGAGCTTCTTTTTCACCCGAGAGAGCACTTCCGCGAACTTACCGAACTCGGTTTTCACCGCACCAAGGACGGTCCAGACTTCACTCGACCGCTTTTGGATAGCCAAGGTCCTGAATCCCATTTGCAGACTGTTAAGCAAAGCTGCCAGCGTGGTTGGACCAGCCACCACGATTCGGTGCTCACGCTGCAACGTATCCACCAGTCCAGACCTTCGCACTGCCTCCGCGTAAAGACCTTCTGTGGGAAGATAGAGGATACCGAAATCCGTGGTATGCGGCGGAGCGAGATATTTGGTGGCGATCTCCCGAGCTGAGTGGCGGATACGCGCCTCAAGGGCCGCAGAGGCTTCCACCACGCCTTCGTGATCACCCCGCTCCGCCGCTTCCATCAATCGTTGATAATCCTCCACCGGAAACTTGGCATCGATCGGCAGCCAGACGGGTTTATCCGGCTGCTCCTGTCCGGGGAGGCGAAGCGCAAACTCCACCCGCTCGTCCGACGCCGGGTTGGGTGCGACATTNNATCTGTTCCAACAAAGCCGCCAGTTGCACTTCGCTCCACGTCCCGCGCGTTTTCACATTAGAGAGCACACGTTTCAAATCCCCCACGCCAGCCGCGATTTGCTGCATTTCTCCCAAACCACGCGTCACGCGCTCCAGGCTCTCGCTGACGATCTTGAACGATTCACCCAAGCGCTGTTCGAGGGTCGCCTGCAGTTTCTGATCCACGGTCTGGCGCATCTCGTCGAGCTTGGCAGCATTTTGTGTCTGCNNGTCTGCAGCTCCGCAAGACGCTGATCGAGCGTGAGCCGGACTTTATCCAACTGCTCAGTCAACGTGACGTTAACGTCCTTCAGTCGCTGCGAAAAATCGCTGAGTCGTTCCGCTTGCTGCGTGTTCATCTGGGCCAGTGACTCTTTGACCGCCCCTTGAAACCCAGAGATCTGCTGCTGCATCTCTGAGCGGGTCAGCGTTGCAGCTTCGTTGAGTTCGCTCCGCAAACGAGTCAGCCGAATTTCCGCCGTCTCTGAAGCATCCCTCAATCGGCCTTCCACCAGGGAACGCATCGTGTCCACCTGTTGTTGGAGGTCGCGGCGCACGTCATCCAAGCGGGCCGTCTGAAGCCCGTGATGTGATTCAAGTCGCCGTGCAACCTCATCCCGCAAAGCCGCAGCCTGCACCGCGCTCTCTTGCCGTTGGCTCGAAGCCAGGGCAGCTTGACTAATTTCGAGCCGTTGAATTTCGGTCGAAAGCAAGTCCATCCGCGTCATCAGGCCGCCGGCGCGATCACGCGACGCGTACCTCATTCCAAAAAACAAAACGGCTGCCAGGATGGTGACGCAGAGGAACGCGATAAGTGAGAGCAAAAGGAGCATGACGGAATGCGAGGACAAAACCCCGAGGTCGCTCAGCTTGGCTTTACCTCCTGTCTTGGCAATGCACCTCCCGGAAGAAAGAACGTTCGCCATCTAAGATTGCTACTACTGCCCGCATCTGCGCTCTTCGCACCGGTGCAACGTCGTCTCTGGCTTCTGGGATTAGGTCTGGTCTTGCTCGTAGCGCTCGCCTACACCCCGACTTACCGCGCAGGGTTCATCTGGAACGATTCCGACTACGTTACCACCCCGGCGTTGCAGAGTTGGGATGGCCTGGGCAAAATCTGGACGAAAATTGGTGCAACGGAGCAGTATTATCCCGTTCTGCATTCCGCCTTTTGGATACAGCATCGGCTCTGGGGCGACTCAGCCATGGGTTACCACGTGGCCACGGTCGTTTGGCACGCGTTGGCTGTCGTACTGCTCTGGCAAGTGTTCAAATCCCTCGGCGTGCGAGGCGCCTGGTTTGGAGCCGCGTTATTCGCAGTACACCCCGTTTGCGTCGAATCTGTCGCCTGGGTTTCTGAACAGAAAAACACGCTCTCTCTGTTCCTGTACCTCGTTGCGGCACTCTTCTATCTGCGCTTCGATCGTGAACGGCGAAAAAGGGACTACGCGCTCGCATCCGCTTTCTTTGTCCTCGCGCTTCTCAGCAAATCAGTGACGGCCACTTTGGCTCCGGCATTATGGGTCGCCCTCTGGTGGAAAAAGGGCCATCTGGACTGGCGAAAAGACATCGTTCCCCTCCTCCCCTGGCTCGTCACCGGCGCTGCCTTCGGTCTAGTGACCGCGTGGGTCGAGCACAGCGTGGTGGGCGCTCGAGGGGAACGGTTTGACCTTACCTGGCTGCAACGCGGCCTCCTCGCAGGATGGGTGACCTGGTTCTACCTCGGAAAACTTATCTGGCCAGCCAACTTGATTTTCATCTACCCGCGTTGGGAAATTGATCCGACCGCGATCACCCACTGGATACCCTCCATCGCTGTCATCGCCCTGTTAAGCCTGAGCTGGTGGCTACGCTCGCGGAATCGGAGCCTTCTTGCCGCTATACTTTTCTTCCTCGGCTCACTGTTTCCTGTGATGGGCTTCATGAACGTGTACGCGTTCATGTTCTCCTACGTAGCGGATCATTGGCAGTACCTGCCCAGCATCGGCGTGTTCGCCTTGGCCGGAGCAGCGCTCTCCCGTCTGTTCGTCAACAGGACCAAAACGATTCAACACCGTGCCTTCGCGGCGGGCGCCTGTCTCATCGTCACACTCGGAGTGCTCACGTGGCGTCAAAGCGGACTGTATCGTGACATCGAAACGTTCTATCGCCTCACCTTGGAGAAGAATCCGAACTCCTGGATGAGTCGGAACAATCTCGGTTTACTCCTGCTCGAAACGCATCGTCTTCCCGAAGCGGTTGAGCATCTTCGAGCTGCTGCTCATCTCCATGCGACCGCCGCAGAACCCTGGAATAATCTAGGCGTGGCTCTTCAAAAATCCGGTCATACCGCCGAGTCCATTGACACCTTACGTGAAGCTCTCCGCCGGAAATCTGATTATCCGGAAGCTACCTTCAATCTCGCCGTCTCACTCGCCAAAACCGGTTCACGTGAGGAAGCCAAATCAGCCTACACTCGCGCCATCGGGTTACGCTCTGCCTACCCTGAAGCAGAGAACAACCTAGGAAAACTGCTCTTGGACGAGCGACGGTTTGCCGAGGCAGCGGCACACTTCAACCAAGCGATCATCCAGCGCCCGGATTTTTCACAGGCGCGTCATAACCTTGCCATGACTTGGCTGGCTCTGGGCAAAACCAACAACGCCATCGAAGAACTCAGCCGCGTCGCGGAAACGGATCCTGACGCCACAGACAGCCGTTGGATTCTTTCAGTCGTACTCACATCGGAGAAACGCGGTCCCGAGGCCATTCCTCATCTCGAGAAACTCGTTGNNCTTCTCGCACAGCTTCTCTGGGAAACAGATCGCGCCCGAGCCATTCCGTTGAGAGATCGAGGACTTGAGCTCCAGCGCGCGCAGCCAAACTAGCGCACTACCCACCCCAGCCGTTCGGTCCATCGGCGCTGCTTCTTCTACCAGGAGGACAAATTCGCACAGGAGGCCTCAGCGCAAAGCGACCAACCAGCATGCAAGCCTCACGCAAATAGACTGCTTGAAATTGGCTGCTCCGCTTGCTCCCGGCCTCGAGCCGGCACGTACCCTTGAGCAATATCTGGCTTTCCAGCCTCGAAATGATGGGCCAGACTCATCGGTCATGACCTTGCGTACCCTCTTCGGATTCACGGCCGCTC
>DKKJ01000383.1 GCA_002455175.1 Opitutaceae bacterium UBA6669 | reverse complement strand
GCTAACCAGGCGGTACAGCGAACGGGCCCAAGCGCCCGTCGCTGACCTCAGACGTTGGGCAAACCATGAGAATTCGAGCCGTCATCGTCTTTGTAGTTATTGCCGCCTTTGCAGGGTTCGTCGTTGGCGTACGTTACCATACATCACCCTCGAGTTCGCGCATCAATGCACCAGTTCACGCCAGCAGTAGCGACTCAACTCCAAGCGCTGCGCGCGTTATGACCACGATGCCAGCCAACGTACCTCCGCTACTCCCATGGCGAGATCTTCGGACTACGGTCGAGGAAGAAGTGGAGGCGNNGGTTTCCGGGTTGTGTCTACGACATTTGAGCAGCCAGACCTGGCGACACAGTACATCGCATTCAAGTTTGCGAGCGAGCCCGAATGGCGGACTGAGGAGATTGCGTTCAGGTATATGGCCGGCGGCTGGTGTAGGGTTATCGACGTCGGCTTGGCTCAGCGCGTCGCCGCTATCATCGGCGTTCGTAAGTAATGACCATATAGCCCAACCAGGCGTTCTTTCTTAGGTAAGTTCCAGAGNNAAATTAATATGGGGTGGGGTTCGGGGCGGGGGCAAAGCTCCCGCCCCGCCCTGAAAGGCAGGGGGAAGTGCTGAAGCGAGCCTAGGTTGCCCGGTCACCCGCGATGCTCTTTATCTGGGGATCCGTAGTGGTCCCGACGATACTTTAATGGCGGTGGGACCGAGAACCGGCGGGCAGGAGCGAGGAACCTACAGATGGTCATCCTCGCAAAGGAGGTGGCGAACGACTGGTGGCTCTCTGCCCGCCGGAACCCGGCAAGCTTTTTCTGGGAGGGAAAGTGGTTGGGTGACTAAGCGGCGCGGGCGTATTGGTGTTCGCAGGTGAAGACGCGGGAGGGATCGAAGGCAGCGTTACTGCGCTCGAGGCCGAAGAGGAGTTTGAGGAACTTGCGGGCGACCGCGGTCATGGCGACGGCACCGGGCATACCGGCGGCTTTTTTCTCGTGATAGTATTTTCCGTAAAGGTGACCACGGACGACGAGTTTGAGCACCGCTTGAGCAACAACGCTACGCAGACGGGCGCGACCGCGCTTGGCCTGCCGCTCCTGCCCACGGTGTTGACCACTTTGTTTCATCCGCAGGTTCATGCCAGCGTAGCGCAAGATCTGGCCGACGGCCTGGAAGTCGCGCATCGGACCGGTTTCGGCAAGGATCCGTGCGAGCATGAACGGTCCGATGAGGTCTGGATGAGGCATCAGTTTAACTTCTCCTTTTTCCTGCAAAAAAACGAGCTGGGCGCACATCTCCGTGCGGAGTGTTTGGCGCCGATTCTGGGCGACAGTCAGGTCTTCAAATGCGTCACGCAGCTGCCGGACTTTGACCTGGCGCCAGAGCGCATCCGTGGGCTGAAGAACCGATTTTGTGGCATTGTTCCAGAGTCGTTCGACGGTGCGTTTCTGAACATGTTTCTGGAGCAGGATTCGGTGCAGACCGGCGATTCCAGCAGCGAGAATGGCGTGAGGGTCAAAGCCAAACGTTGCGAGGACACGCCGAGCGGTAGGTCCTTCGAAGAGCCAATCGGATTTGAAGGAAAGATCAGGAAAGAGCTGGATCAAAATGGTGTGGATACGGTTTTTCGCCTGAGTACTGCGGCGCTCGATGTGCTCGTAGTCGACGTTGAGTTCACGCAAAGCAGCCCATTCTCCAGTAAGGTGACGATCGACTAAGGTTTTTCCGAGCTGAACAAGGAGCAGCATCGTCCGCGGATCCTTCAAGTCAGATTTACCCGTGTCGTTGCTTTCGACTACCTGCAACGCCTTGACCTGTTCGGCGCTCACCAAGGCAGTTGCGCAGCCCATTGAATGGCGATGCGGAGCAACCGTTTGTGGTACCCCGAAGTTGACTCACAGACGATCTGCAGTCCGCTGTAACCTCCCTTCTTCGCATCATCAAGTTGTGCGAGCAGCCAGGCTTTAATCGCGACATTATCCTGAGCCAATGCCCCTCGCCTGGTGGCCAGGCGTTCCCAGTTAAAACTCGCTTTTGAGATATCCGCACAGACCGTGAGCATTTTTTGCCGTTGCTCCATTGGGCCAACCGTCTCATTTGTTTTCATGATATTGCACCGGTTCCGGTAGCGTACCCAGCGGCATTCCTCAATCGTCTGCCGCCTCCGCTGCCGAAACCTTTTTATGCCTGATTCGCCTATTAGTATCCTACAGCGAACTCGCTACGCTCGCCGCTGACCTATTAGACGTCGGGCAAAGCTTGATTCAAGCCGAGCGAAGAATATCTGTCATTCATGAGCAACAAGGAATTGGTTTCCGATCTTCTCACCCGCCTGCCCGACGATGTTTCGCTCGAGCAGATCGCCCGCGAGGTGGAATTCGTTGCGGGAGTGAGAGAAGGATTAGCCCAGCTTGACCGCGGGGAAGGAGTGCCGGTCGAAAAAGTTGAGCAAATGATCGCTTCATGGACTACAAGGTAGTCTTGGCGCCGAGGGCGATCGCCGATCTTCGGGACATCGTTCTTTATATTGCACCGGATCGGCCAGAGGCAGCCCAGCGACTAGGGCTGGCATTGATTGAAAAGACGAGGGTCCTGGGCCGATTTCCAATGTCCGGTCGAACCGTACCCGAATTTGGAGATCCCTTGGTTCGAGAGTTGGTTTTGAAGCCCTACCGTATCGTTTACCGAATTGACGAGCGCTCTCATCTCGTTGGCGTTGCTCGTTTCTGGCACGGCGCGCGAAGTGATCTCGGTACTGCAGATCTGAAATAAAAAATCAGCCCAAGCGGGCGTTCGAGCCAACGGCCTTTAGCCGTGGCTCACCTTAGCGTTGGGCGGAGCAATTTCCCATGATACCAATTTTAGTCTTAGTTTGCATCGCACTGGCGGGGTGCGCCTCGACCATCAAGAAAGAGGACAGTAATTCGCCTCCTGTCGTTCAGCAGCAACCTACGCCGCCACCGCAGCCCAGTCCTGGGATTTATGTCGTTAAGCCCGGTGATACTGGTGCGAAAATCGCCAATTTACAGAAGGTTGGTTTGGCCGACCTACTCGCCGCGAACCCGGGAGTAAATTGGGCAAGACTCACAGTCGGACAGCAGATACGCGTCCCACAAGTGAAGTGAAATGAAGCCCAGCTAGGCGGTACAGCGAATGCGCTTCGTGCGCCGCTGGCCTTAAGCGTTTGGCAAAGAATGTCGCGATGACTAAGCTCGCCCCGAAGCGCTTGCCGAAGTGGTCGCGAAAGGTCGGGCGGTCGCATCCCGAGGTCATCATCTTCGTGGAAATTAGCTTGTTTGCCGCGCGGAATGGGAGGAGGGCGGCGTCTCTCATTCCGCGCTCGAAAAGCGATTTCGCTGCAATTCTGACCAGAAAGCCGACTATCTCGCAGAAGGGGTCATGCGCGCGCCGCTCACCATCACGAAAAGAAAAGGCCCAACCAAGCTTCGGAGCCGACTGCCCTGAGCTGCCGTGGAGCATCTAAGCTGTTTTGCAAAATGAAGAAGCAAACCCACTCGCGAATGACTGCCGAAGGAAGGGCAGTGTGGTATACAGAGCGTTTGTGGGGGCTCAGTGCCGGTTTGCCAGTGAAGCGGGTGAGAATTGATCAGATCAAAGAATTCGACATGGATTGCTGGTTTGGAGTCGACGAGCCGACGTGTCGCGAAGTGGCACGCCATGCGAAGAAGATCTTTGAGGCAGATTTGTCCTATCCGATCATACTCTCCGCCGACGGCAGGTTGATGGACGGTGGTCACCGGATTGCGAAAGCGTGGATCAACGGACTTCATGAAGTCACTGCGGTTCAGTTCGCGGATGATCCTGCCCCTGACTTCTATCGCCCGGAACTAGAGCCGGAAAAGGCGGAATGAGCAAACGAGCGCTATCGTGTATTTTAATAACAAATACGGTATGAAAACTCGTACGCACCTGACGTTTTATATTTGATCGAGAATCATGGCCATAAAATCCAAATACGTTCACACGAACCTCACCGCACGAGATTGGCGGAGCTTAGCCAGATTCTACCAAGACGTCTTTGGCTGCATTCCGAAGTTGCCGGAACGGGATCTTTCTGGAGTTTGGCTCGATAGTCTGACCGCGTTGTCAGGAGCTCATTTGACCGGAATCCACCTTTTGCTCCCGGGCTATGAGTCAAATGGTCCTACATTGGAGATATTCAGCTACGATCATCTCGTGGGTCGTCCGGATCCTGTTGTGAACGAACGCGGTTTTGGGCATCTCGCTTTTCTAGTCGATGATGTTCCCGCGGCGTTGGAGGCGGTTCGCAAGGCCGGTGGAGGGGCGATCGGGGAAGTGGCTACCACGCAAGTAACCGGAGTGGGTGTCCTTACTGTTGTTTACGCTACCGATCCCGAAGGGAATATTCTCGAGCTGCAAAACTGGAGTTAGGTCGAGATGTCGCAAGAGTGAGTGAAGACGCGTTGACTTGAATTTAAAGTAGCACTTAAGTGTTACTCATGAAAACCGAGCTGGTGACAACGCTAAAACGGCGTGCTACGGAGATCATTGCTGATCTCCAGGATGCGCGGGATCCAATTTTGATCACCCAGCATGGAAAGCCAGCAGCGTACCTCGTGGATGTGGCAACCTTTGAGGAGATGAACCGTCGTATTTCGGTTCTCGAGGGCATCGCGCTCGGGGAACAGGCGGTACGTGAAGGTCGGACGATTTCCCAAGCTGAAGCGAAGCGGCGGCTCGACAAATGGCTGCGGTGATTTGGTCTGAACCGGCACTGCTCCAATTGGATGAGATTGCCTCTTATATAGCGCTCGACAAGCCGGACGCGGCAAGAGCCGTCGTTCGGAGGATTTTTGAAGCCACAGACCATCTTGCTCGGTTCAAAAAAATGGGTCAGAAGATTCCTGAGCTTCCTCATTCGAGTTATCGTCAGGTATGGATTCAGCCCTGTTGGATTTACTACCGGATCAACGGTGATGACATCCACATTCTGCATGTCCGGAGGGCAGAACAATCATTGCGGATTGGTCACCTCATCGAAGGTGACTAGAACCGGGGTGGTCTAACGATCTGGGCGTTGCGATTAATTTCGTTTATCCGACCTGCAACTATGATCGTCCCGGGTTTGAAGGGAAAGAGATGGCGTATTGATTCGCGACCATGGTCGATCCTAAAGAGAACCTAGTTCCAGAAGCCATGTGGCGCATCGTCGAACCAGGTGTATCCAACAATCAGCAAGACTCGGGGGGCGGCCTAGTTGTTTTGAGCGAAAGGCATGTTTCGGTNNAAAAGCGCTACCTTAAGATGGACTATCCGCTGTGGTATCGATGGCGTTTTCACGCATACTGCTTTTGCTTCGACGAAGGATGAAGCCGCGGCGAAATATTCTGAGATGAAGCGCGATTTGGTCGCTATTGTGGAAGCGAGTCCATCGACTCCGTGTTATGAACGGATACGTCTTTTCACCGACGTTTATTGAGCTGCGAGGATACTATTTCGGAAGATCTTAAGGAACGGATATGAGCGCAGAATCTCACAAAAAATATCTTGAGCGGTGTTCGTTGCGGGAGGCTCAAAAGGCGATCGATCGGCGAGGGGCTGAGGGATTTGACAAAGCCGCGTTTTCCTCGCTGCGCATCCAGACGCTTGAGGTGTGGAAGCGCCTGATGGTTGGGTTGGTCGGTTTAGGATTTGGTGGGGGCGCTTGGTACGCGATGGAGCACGGGTACGCTGGCTTCGGGCTGTTCTTGGGGATATGCGGATTCTTCTTGCTGCTCGTGGCCATCTTTGGGCTGACCCGCGCGATGGATGCCGTGTTCAGCGACCCTGTGATCGATAGACTATTTGAGCTGCTGTTGAAGGGTTGAATTTCTGGCGAGAACGAATCGGAAGTCTTCAGGCTGGACGAGGCTTCACCAACGATCAATCGACCTTCTTCGCCTGGATGAGCCGGGCGCCATTGGATTCGATGGCCTTGAGGATAGCGGGGGCGGGACGAGCGTCGGTGACGACAGAGAAGCGGCGGTCGAATCCTGCGGTCAGGGCGAGGGCTTTACGGCCGAACTTGGTGTGGTCGAGGGCGAAGATACTCTGTTCTGAGGCTGCGATCATTTTTCTCTGCGCGGCGACAATCAGTGCGTTGTGGTTCCAGACTCCGGCTTCGGTGATCCCCGCGCTGCCGAGGATGGCGATATCGGCGTGGATCTGCTCGAGTGACTGATCGCAAAGGGGGCCGACTAATACGCCGAGGCGATTGTAGACGCTTCCTCCGGTCACGATGGTTTCGACGGTGCCGACGTCGCCGAAGAGCCCGGCGATCGGAAGCGAATTGGTGACGACTTGGAGTCGTTTGGCGGTGAGGAGACGTGCGACTGCGTAGGTTGACGTCCCTCCGTCCAAGATCACGGTCATGCCAGGTTGGACCCGATCGGCGATGAGGGAGGCGATGGCGAATTTTTCTGCCGCCATACGTTCATCGCGTGCGATAAAGTCGTATTCCTTGGCGACTTCATCCGTCTCAATCAACGAAGCGCCGCCGTGGTGCCGGCGGAGGATGCCTTTCTCCTCCAACTCATCGAGCGCGCGGCGCACGGTGGACAACGAGATCGAAAAACGGGCCGCGAGCGTATGCAAGTCGGCGTAGCGGTGCTCACGGATGTGTTTTTCGATTAGATCGAGACGTTGCTTATTGGTCATGAGGACGCGGCGGAACGCAGATGGGCAAAGAGGGTGAGGTAGGCTAGAGTTTGTCGTTCCGGAGCGAACGTTTTCTGGGCGAACTCCAAGACACGGGATGCTTCCCGACGTCGAGCGGATTCGTCGGTGAGGAGCTGCGAAAGGGTTGTCGCTAATGCGGCGCGATCAGACGGAGGGAGCGCGATGCCGCCACACTCCTGCACGCCGGTCACTGCGTAGGCGGCNNCTTGGAAAGCGATTCGCTTTGCGACGTCAGGACGGCGACATCTGCGGCGACGTAGAGCTCGGAGGGATTCGGGGTGAAACCAAGAAAACGCACGCGATCAGAAAGGCCCTTTTCGTTGACCAGGCTTTGGCAGGTTTCGCGCATCGGACCATCACCCGCCAGCCAGAGTGTCCAAGGAACGGCGCGCAGCTCGCTGAGCACCTCAATGATCTCGCGCTGATTTTTTTCAGGGCGAAACATGCCGACCGAGAGGATGACGGGTGTCGCTCTAGAGACTCCGTAACGGGTCCGGACGTGCTGTCGTGTGAGTTCCGTTTCGGCACTGTGACTAGGGGGAAAAACCAGCGCATTGTAAATCACACTCACGTGATCGGGCGGAAGGGAGAGCGTATCCAGGAGCCGACGACGGGAGTCCTGGCTATTGGCGTCCACGTGGTGGACCCGGTGAAGCGACCGACGGAAGAGCCAGGGCAAGGCTTTGCCTGTGCGGAGCGTGGCAACAACGCGGGCGTGGGGGAGGCCTCGGGCCAGACGCCCTCCATAGCAATTGGCCATCCGACCCATGCAGAGGACGATGTCCGGTTGCCAAGACCTCGCTGTTTTCACTAAGTTCGGTGCAAACCAATCCCAGCCCGGATCGCGAGATTGCAACGTCAGTCGAGTGACCGCGGGTGTCGTTTGATTTTGCAACGCGCCACCCGGACGGAAGGTCAAGAGTGCCGTGGGATGTCCCTCCCGTGCGAACGCATTGGCGAGCAGACAGGACTGACGCTCTGTGCCGNNAAGGTGGCGTCAGACTATGACTCCCTTTCTCTCACTGCTCGACCGCTGGGCCGTCTTGGCTTTGGGGGTGACGCTCGCCTCCGAAATCATACCGGGCATTTCCTATGACAACGGGCGAACCCTCATCGCGGTGGTCCTCGTTTTGAGCCTCCTGAATGCGGTCCTGAAACCGTTGTTGGTGTTGTTCACGCTTCCCTTCATTCTGCTGACCTTGGGGCTGGGCATGGTGTTGATCAATGCGTTGTTGTTCCTCTTTGTGGGGAGGTTGATCGAGGGCTTCCATGTCGCGGGATTTTGGTCGGCGTTGGGCGGGGCGGCGATCGTTAGCTTAACCAACTTGCTGTTGGCCCAGATGATGCGGGGCCGTCCACCCGGTGGAGGCACTCCTCCAGCCCGTCGCGGCGGTCGGAAAACGAAGGATTCGGACGTGATTGACGTCTGAAGACTTTCCACTTGCGGGCTTTCTGCGTCACGGCGAGGGTGCAACCATGGCTGAAACTACGGAATACGACCTCATCGTGATCGGCGGCGGACCTGCGGGATACGCTGGTGCGATTCGTGCCGGGCAATTGGGTAAGAAAGTGGCCTGCATTGAGTTGGAGCGTGCCGGTGGCACGTGCCTCAATTGGGGCTGCATTCCCACCAAAGCGCTGCTGAAGAGCGCCGAATTGTATCAGAAGATCAAGAAGGCGGAGGTCTATGGGCTGAGCGCCAAGGAGGTTTCTTTCGATTTCCCCAAGGTAATGGAGCGGTCACGCGGGGTGGCTTCGCAAATGGCCAAGGGGATCGAGTTCCTCTTTAAGAAAAACAAAGTCGATTACATCGTAGGGAAGGGCCAGGTCAGCGCTCCCGGAATGGTCTCGATTATGGATGGCCCGCAGAAGGGAAAGTTTCTGAAAACGAAAAACATTCTCATCGCCACGGGGTGCAAAATGCGCCGCATCCCCGATCTCGAGTACGATGGCACCAAAGTGATGACTTCCCGCGAGGCGTTGGCGATAAAGGACCTGCCGAAGTCGGTGGTCATCGTAGGGGCGGGAGCCATCGGCATTGAGTTTGCCTACTTCTTTAACGCATTCGGCTCTGCTGTTACGGTGGTGGAAGTCTTGCCGCAGATTCTTCCGGTGGAGGATGAGGAAGTGTCCAAAACCCTGCAGCGCTCGCTGGAGAAGCAGGGCATCGTGTTCCGTCTCGGCGCGAAGTGCGACAACTACCGCGTCGGCGAGAACCACGTGAAAGTCACGGTCACCCAGGGCGACAAGTCAGAGGAGCTGGAAGCAAACGCGCTTCTTTCCGCCATCGGTGTGACGGCGAATTTAGATGGCGTGTTGGCCCCCAACGTGAAGCTCGACCTTGATCGTAACTACCTGAAGGTGGGCGAGGATTATCAGACTAATGTCAAAGGCATCTATGGCGCCGGTGACATCATTGGACCCCCTTGGCTCGCGCACGTCGCGACCTTTGAGGCCGTCAGTGCCGTCAATGGTATGTTTGGTCACGGCAAACCCAAGCGGGTGCGCACGTTCCCGGGCTGTACCTACTGCCAACCGCAAGTCTCCAGTATCGGGCTGACCGAGAAGGCCGCCAAGGAAAAGAAGTTGGACTACAAGGTCGGCAAATTCCCTTTCACCGCGTCGGGCAAGGCGGTGGCGTCCGCAGAGAGCGATGGTTTTGTCAAAGTGATCAGCGATGCCAAGACCGGCGAGATCTTTGGTGCTCATATTATTGGCAGCGAAGCCACCGAATTGATTGCGGAGTATGGATTGGCGATCGAACTCGAAGCGACGATCGAGGAAATCCATCAGACTATTCACGCTCACCCGACGCTCAGCGAAGCGGTGATGGAAGCAGCCGCAGCCACGATGGGCGAAGCGATCCACATCTAACGTCGTATCCGAACGGGACGGCCCGATCACGCAACGAACCGGCGGATTTCCCTCGCCGGTTTTTTCGTGGTGCGCCCGGCAGGGCGCGCCTGCTGGAC
>DKKJ01000234.1:5966-6167 GCA_002455175.1 Opitutaceae bacterium UBA6669 | reverse complement strand
ATCCCATCGATAACTTGAAACCGCTCGCCGTGGCCAAAATCCCGATTCTAAGCGTGTGTGGCGATTCGGATAAGATCGTACCCTTCGAAGAAAATACCGGGATTCTGGAATCTCGCTATCGTCAACTCGGAGGACCCATTCAAGTCATCTCCAAACCCGGCGTGGACCACCACCCTCATAGCCTGGTCGATCCCACCCCCA
>DKKJ01000234.1:5702-5843 GCA_002455175.1 Opitutaceae bacterium UBA6669 | reverse complement strand
CCAGACCCGACGGAGCGGGTCCCTCCACCAGAGTCGCCCAAAACGCCTCGCTCCAAATCACCAGCTCTACCCTCCGCCCTCTCACCCCAGCACCAATTCATTTTCGCTGCCCGGCGCACCCTCCGGTGGAGGGACTCGCTC
>DKKJ01000234.1:0-5656 GCA_002455175.1 Opitutaceae bacterium UBA6669 | reverse complement strand
CGCTCCGTCGAGTCTTCGGCAACGCCCTCTCGCGTCACTGCGCCCGTACGTCACGCACCTGCCCTTCGCGCCACCACGCACTTCTTCTCCAACCTCGACCGAGCGTGATCCTCCAGCGAAACCGGCGAGAGATCGCCTCTGCCCCATAAAAAGGTTCAGGGATTTCATCATTCCCGCGTTCCTAATTTCCCCACGTCCGCTGGAAGGACCGTTCCTCCACTGAGCTTTCCTCACGATGTTTTCAGGTTGCTCCATACCTGGATTGATCGGAAAAATAGGTCCCCTTCTCGGTTTTCCCCGTTTTACCCGATTGCTCCTATGATCTGGTCCCGCTGCTTACGGCTAATGTGCGCTGCCACGGTATTCGGTAGCGTCCTTGCCACCCTCTCGCTCTCCGCCCAACCGCGGCCACTTTTTGACGGAAAAACCCTTCAAGGCTGGGAAGGCGATCTGCATTGGTGGCGTGTAACCGACGGCGCGATCAGCGGCGGATCCTTGACGGAAAAGGTCCCGAAGAACGTGTTCCTTGCTACCACCGAGTCGTTCCAGAACTTCGACCTTCGGCTAAAAATTCGGATTCGTGGGACCGAGGGCTTCATCAATAGCGGGATACAGATTCGCAGCGTCCGCGTGCCGAATAGTACCGAGATGGCCGGATACCAAGTCGATGCAGGCGACGGGTGGTGGGGAAAACTCTACGACGAATCTCGCCGCAAAAAGGTCATCGCCGACTCCGCGCAGTCGGCCGCAGTGGTGGCCTCGATTAAGAAAGACGACTGGAACGACTACCGCATCCTCGCGCAAGGCCCCCGTATCCAAACCTGGATCAATGGTGTGCCTGCGCTCGACTACCATGAAGCCGAGCAGAATATCGCGCAGGATGGTCACATCGGCCTGCAGGTTCACAGCGGGGGCAAGGCTCTAATCGAATTTAAAGACCTCACGATCGAGCCACTTCCCGCGGCGGCAGACGCGCCTACGTGGGACAAAGTAGGACGGCCAGGTGAAAAAAAGGTAGGCGGTCTTGACCCGCGCGCTCCGCAGCCGCGCACGGCAACTGACCAACTCCGCTCATTCCGAATCGCCGACGGATTGGAGATCGAGTTAGTAGCCTCAGAAGATACTACCCAAGGAATCGGGAAGTTCATTAGTGTCACCTTTGACCAAAAAGGTCGCATGTGGAGCTCCACCGCCCGCGAGTATCCTGTGGACGGAAACGAAAGTCCGGAAGTTGCGCGCGCTCTTTATGCAGGAAACGGACGCGACCACGTCATCATCTTCGACAGCCCATTTTCTCCCGGACCACAGACGGCCCGGAGTTTTGCCGACGGACTAGCCATACCACTCGGTGTCCTACCGTATTTGGATGGTTGTTACGTTCAGCACGGACCGGATGTAGTGTTGCTGCGAGACACCGACGGCGATGGTCGCGCAGACCAGAGAACGTCCATTCTCACCGGTTTCGGCGTCGAAGACTCCCACCTCATGCCCCATCAATTTACTCGTGCGCCCGGGAATTGGATCTGGCTCGCGCAGGGGGCCTTCAACCGCAGTCAAGTCCGTCGCCCACAAGACCCTCCAGAGAAAGCGATCGCCTTCGATCAAACTCGAATGGCGCGCTTTCGACCTAATGGCGACCAATTCGAAATCACCGCTCAAGGCCCCTGTAATATCTGGGGCCTTGTTATTTCCGGTGAAGGCGAAGCGTTTATTCAGGAGGCCAATGACTATGGCTATCCAGTCATGCCTTTTCATGAGTTCGCCAACTACCCTGGCTGCTCAAACCGTCAGTTCAAAAGCTACGCTCCCGATTTTCCTGCTACCGCTGAGTTTCGCCTAGGTGGCACCGGTCTGAGCGGCTTAGCTCTGACGGACCCGAACGGTATTTTCCCCGAGCCATGGGCTGACGTGATGCTGGTGGCCAACCCCATCACTCGGAAAATCAACGCGATCAAACTCCACCGTTCCGGTCCGCGGTGGTGGCTCGAGCAGCTTCCCGACCTCCTCTCCTCCGACGACGAGATGTTTCGCCCGATCGCTCTTACCCTCGGTCCAGACGGATGCGTTTACGTCACTGACTGGTACAATCGCATTATTTCGCACAATGAAGTCGCCCGCAATCACCCAGAGCGCGACAAAGAACGCGGGCGTATCTGGCGTATCAAACCCCGCCAACGAGCACCGCTCGTCGTGCCTGATTTTACTACACTTCCGCCCGCCGATCTCCTTGCCATTTTCGGTGGTCCATCCGTCACGCAAGCCCACTTGGCGTGGCAAGCCATCACCGACCGCAAACTGACCCAAGACCCTGCTTTTGCGTCGGCTCTACACACGATCGTCCGCGACCCTCAGCAAAGCGCTCCTCGGCGTATCCAAACCCTATGGGCCTTGACCGGAAGCGGCGCGGCTGGATACGAGTCGCCTCAGACGCTTCTCAACGCCGACAACCGGAATCTTCGCCGTGAAGCTGTGCGCGCAAGTGATGCCCTGAACGGGTGGACGCTATCCGATTTCGTTTCTGCTTACGCGTCGCGAACGCAAGAGCCCGACCCTGAGGTCCGCGCTGAGATCATCCGTCAACTCGGTCGCCACCTTTCGACAGCCGCTCCCACCTCAGCAGCCTTTCACCTGTTACTCAGTTTTGCCCTGCCACCTTTGGAGTGTCCCACCACTGATCCGACATGGCGGCCGGGAGCGAAAATCAAGGTCGCTGAAGCCTACGAACGAGAGTTCGAACGGTATCTCGTACGAAGCGTTCTCGAGCAGCATCGCGCTTTTACGGAGCGGCTCTTATCGTCCCCAGAGGGAAGATCATTTCCTGTCGAAGCTCGGATGTTGGCCGCTCTGTCCTTGGAGCCTGGTGAGGGTACGCCTCGCGTAGCACAGGAACTTTTGCTGCTCTCACGGCCACCTGAGACCGAAGAACTTTTTCGTGTCGCCCAATTCGCGCAAACTCCAGCCCACGCCGAAGCGCTGAGTACGCTTCTCGCGCGCGAAAACCGCCGAACTCAGGTTCTGGAACGACTTCTGGTGAATCAAACGCAGTTAAACCCGGCTTCCCTGCAGGCCGTGCTGACTCCGTACGCCCAGAGTTTACTGCGTTCCGCGAAAAGCGAGGACCTTGATCTCGGCCTACGTTTGAGCTCAGGCTTCAAGTTAATCGGTGCGGAAAGCGACCTGGCCCGCCTACTCCAAAGCAACACCGGACTCGCAACCGCTCCGGGGGAGGACCGTCAGATTGCGGCGTTGAAAGCACTCTCCGAAATCGGCGCACGCGATCTCAGTACGTTTGAAACTACGCTGACCACCACTTCGAGTCCACGGGTACGCTACGAAGCCGCAGTCGCTTTAGCTCAGTCGCGCCAGCCGGGCGCCGAGAATCGCGTTCTCGCGCTCTGGCCTCACCTTTCCACGGCCCAACGTAAAGCGGCCCTCGACCGCTTACTTACGCGCAAGGAGGGAGCCACCGCGGTTGTCGCCGGCTTAACCCGGGCTGAGTTGTCTTTGGAAGATCTTGATAGCACCCGCATCGAACGCCTCCAAGCGCTGCTGCCAAGCGATGCCGCGGTAACAGCACTGGCACAGAAACTCCAAACCGATGCGCGCCTCATCCTCGCCATGGATGGCACGGAAGCCGCGCAGTCTGAATTAGGCATTACTTTGCGCGGACCGTTTACCCTGGAAACTTGGATACGCCTCGAACCTGGCGACCGTGCCGTCGGACTGACGGATGGATTGTTCGGTTGCCCTGGAAATATGGACATGCACTTTGCGGAGAATCGCCTACATATCCGCTTTTTCACACCTGATCGCGTTTTCCTCGTGTCGAAGCGGCAGATTCCTGCGGAGGTCTGGACGCATTTAGCGATCACACGAGAGAGCAACGGCATTTGGTCGATCTACATCGATGGCCAACACGACGCGCAAAGTGAAACTCCGGATCAACGACCCCTCGAAGCCATTCGCCTAGGCTGGAATCTTCCGCCCGACGGTCCGCGAGCGCTTTTCTCCGACGTACGCGCCTGGAGCGTCGCGCGCTCCGCCACGGACCTCGCCGCGACTTTCGACCGTCGTCTCCCCTCCGCCGTCACGGGACTTCTCTTACAAACCAACGACGAACAGTCCTGGGGTAAACGTCGCCAAGGAGCGACGCTGATTAAAACCTCACAGACACCTCCGGTGATCTCCGCTGAAGCGGCTGCCGCACTCGATGCCAAATTCACTCGCCTACGCCTTCTCGCGGAAAAAGACGGCAATGCCTCCCGAGGTCGAGAGCTGGCCGCGACCTGTCTCGCATGCCACGTTATCGGCAAAGAAGGCGGCGCTATTGGGCCCAATCTCAGCGGAGCGGGCGCAATGGGAGTGGAAGGACTACTGCGCAGCCTCGTCACCCCGAACGCAGCCATGGAAAGTGCCTATCAAATCTTTCGCGTCGAAATGAAGGACGGGGCTATCTTCGAAGGCTTTCTCGCCCAAGAAAGCCCTGAAGTGATCATTCTGCGCACGCCCGGATCCGAAGATCAGCGCATCTCGCGCGACAAAGTCCGCAACGCGCATTTTGTGCGTCGCTCGCTCATGCCTGAGGGACTTCTCGACGGATTGGCCCCCGAGCAAGTCACCGATCTCTTCGCTTACCTCAAGACGTTGCGGTAAGTTCAGGAAACAACCACCCGGCGAGGCCGAATAATCCAAAGGAGGCCCATACAGATCGCCATACCGACAGTGCCGATGTAGAAGACGTTGGTGATGCTCACCTGGGCGTCACGCAAAACGCCGCCCAAGTAAATCACCATGCCCCCAGCCGTAGTAGCGAACGCATTGAGGATTCCATAAGCAGTAGCGCGGTACCGCGCATCCGTGATATCAAACAGGATGGGCATCATGTTCACATCGGGAAAGGACCGTGTCAGCCCAAAGGCGATGATCCCCACGAGCGTGAGCGGAAGGAGCGGACTATTCGCGACTAAAAACACACAGGGAATGCAGATCGCCAGTCCCACAATCCCTACCCAGGCGCGCCCCTCCGGGTTTCGACGGCTCCACCGATCAGCCCAAACGCCCGCGACGATCATCCCGCTCAGCGAGCCCATCGACATGAACCCCGTCGCCATCAGTCCCGCTTTACCCTGTGGCAATTGAAACTGCTCAATTAAAAACGTCGGCAACCAGCCCGTAAACGCCCAGCTGGTCACGCCCAACAAGCCCCAGAAACCTAGGGCTATGTTGAAACGCCGCGAGCTAAACAAACTGCGCAACGCCTCTCCCACGCGTACTTTCGCCCCTGACTGCGCAGTGCTGTCTGTAGTGGCTGTATGAGGATTATCCCGGAGAAAGAGAATCAAGACCACGGCGTAGACCACTCCCACCGCTCCGAAGATTTCAAATGCAACGGTCCAATCATAGCGCTCCGCAATCAAGCCTCCTAGCCCCCCCAGTCCTGCTCCGACCATTACTCCACTCAAATGAATTCCATTGGCCAAGGAACGCGTCGCTGGCCCATGGTAATTCGCGATCAAGGCCGCTGCGGCCGGAAGATAACAGGCTTCACTGAAGCCCATGAGCGCGCGCGAAATCAAGAGGTGCTCAAAGGTGGTGGCATGTGCGGTTAACCAGGTGATTGCTGACCACACGAAAAGCGAAAAAATGATCGTCCGGG
>DKKJ01000183.1 GCA_002455175.1 Opitutaceae bacterium UBA6669 | reverse complement strand
CATTGTGTCTCGCGATCGTTGGTTCCTTGATCGGACTGCGACTCACATTCTCGCCTTCGAAGGTGAAAGTCAGGTTCACTGGTTCGCGGGAAATTACACCAGCTACCTAGAAGACTATCGTCGACGCAAAGGTCACGACGCCGACACGCCAAAACGCATTAAATACCGCAAGCTGAGCCGGACATAACACCTAGTTTCGGGCTCGTGGCGCTCCTGAGAAAAGCGGAAATGCCAAAACGCTGAACGACCGAAACTCGGTGTTGGCTAGCCACTCAGAATTCAGTCTTCCGTTTTTCAGCGCTCAGCTTTCCGCCTTCAGCTTTTGACCATGGGTACCGTGGCTTTTTCACCCGCAGTTCGCAGAGGTTGACGCTCGTCCGACTCGACCTCTTCCACCTGAAGCTGCTTGGCCGCCTCCTCCGACATTCCGTGGGAAAACCGGAGATTGAACCGCTGCTGGAGAAATTCCTCGAACGAGACCCAACGCCCTTTCCATTTTACCCGCTTAGTCCAAGCGCATACCGTCACCATCGTCGCCAACTCCTGAATACGGCGCGCCAAGAGCATCCCGGCCACGGCGGTAAGCACGACTGCGAACCCGATCAGACTGATCATGAGGTATTGAAAGCGCCGTGACCGCTCCGTCAGTATGTCGCCTTCGNNTTCAACTCGCGCAATTCGCGCGACTCCAGATTCTGGAGCACGCGACGAATTCCCTCCATGGTCGAGCGACCTGAGTCGGTCTCCGTGAGATTGATGGCTGCGGCGATAGAGCCCTTTCCACGCAACGTGATGGTTTTTTCCATCTCGATGCGCTTGGTGCTGATGAGTCCCGCCAACTGGTCCATCGCCCCTATCTTATCGCTATCCCCTTCTAAACGGCTTCGTAACGATTGGACCAGCGGGTCAATGCGTTCGTTCGCCTGCCGGTAAGGCTGGAGATAATTCTCGTCTCCAGTGAGCAGAAAACCGCGTTGCCCTGCCTCCGCGTCAGCCACCGCAGTCATTACTTGCTGTAGCGTCAAAATCGTCTCGTGGGCTCGAGCAATGCTGTCATNNCACCTCCCGCGTCGCCACCACACCAAGCAACGCAGTTGCAACAATTAGCCCAAAGGCTACCACCAACGTTGCGATGACGGCAGGCTGAGAGAGGATGAGCGGTCGCAACGGACTCATGGCAACATCATCCTTAAAACATGGCACCGGGTGGCAAGGAAGGTCTGTGGAATTAATGTACGGACCGCCTTGCGAAGCGTGCGTGTCGAGCTGATCTTGGTTTTACCATCCCCTTACATATGAACGTGCGCAGTGTTTTCTTTTCTATCCTCGGCTCCTTTATGATCCCCCTCTCTTCCTCATTGGTCGCCGCAGAGAAAGGTTCCTCAGCGGGCTCAGAATTTGCCTACGTCGGCGGCGGTTGCTTTTGGTGCACCGAAGCCGCCTACGAACTCCTTCCGGGAGTTAAAGCGGCGGTGAGCGGATACGCCGGCGGAAAGACGAGAAATCCCACGTATGAAGAGGTGTGCACCGGCACGACGGGCCACGCCGAATTGATTCGTATCGAGTATGATCCGTCGGTGATTACATACCGGCAAATCATCGACTTTTTCTGGGAAGTCCACGATCCTACCACGCTGAACCGGCAGGGTGCTGACCGGGGAACTCAATATCGGTCAATCATCTTCACCACCGATGAAAAGCAACGGTCTGAGGCCCAAGCCTCCCTCGCTGCAGCCCAACCTGCCTGGGGTGGGAAGATTGTTACTGAAATCGTTCCCCTGGAAAAGTTTTACGTGGCCGAAGAGTACCACCAGGACTACTTCCGTAAAAATCCCTCTGCAGGGTATTGCCAAGTGGTGATCAAACCTAAGGTGGAAAAGCTGAAAAAGTCTCCACAAGTTACGGGCAAAAAGTAGGACTGTTTCCCCCGCCGCCCCCCCTTTTTGGCGGGGAGGGATAACGCGGACTTGTCGACCTTCCGCCTTGTCAAAGGCGGAAGCGCGTAGCTCACTCCGTTGACAACGCATGTCCGTCCCTCCCGCCTCTCCCGTCCCCACCCACGTAGCCATCATTAGGGATGGCAACGGGCGATGGGCGAAACAACGCGGCCTCCCCCGAATCGAGGGGCATCGCCGGGGTGTGGAAGCAGTTCGTACCGTGCTCGACGCCACACGAGCGCTTGGGATTCGCTACCTCACCCTCTACGCGTTTTCCGCCGAGAATTGGAGTCGTCCGGCCGAGGAAGTGGGCGGGCTCATGACACTCCTCGAGTTCTTTCTGAAACGTGAAACCGCAACGCTGGTAAAGAACAAGGTTCGTCTGCTCACGATCGGGCGTACTGAGGAGCTTCCGGAACCTGTGCGCAAGCAACTCGCCCTGGCGCGGGAGCAGACCGCAGCCTTCACGGACCACACCCTTGTCCTTGCCCTCAATTACGNNCGCCGTCTCCGCCGGTAAAGAAAAGCTGAACGATCAGTCCTGGGAAACCTTCAGCCGCTACCTCTACACCACAGGCCTCCCCGACCCTGACCTCCTTATCCGGACCTCTGGTGAAACCCGCCTCAGTAACTTCCTTCTGATGCAGAGTGCTTACGCCGAACTGGTTTTTTCTCCAGTCCTCTGGCCCGATTTTGGCAAAGACGAGTTGCTGGCCGCGATCAGCGATTATCGCAAGCGCGAGCGCCGTTTCGGGCTGACGAGCGAACAATTGACCCCGAGTCCGGTCCGTTAACGGGTCTTTCCGCCCCCTAGGTCCGCCTCCTCTTCTCTGTGCTTAAACGTATTCTCAGCACCTTCTCACTCTGGGCGATTGTCCTTTTGGCACTGCGTTTCTTTGGATCCGAAGGAGCGATCTGGATGATCACGCTCATCGGCATCCTGACTTTGCGCGAATTCTACACGATGGTGGCGCGCACGGGAGTCGACCCTTTCGATAAGTTCGGAATGATCCTAGGTGCCGCCATTACCCTCGGCCCTCTTTACTTTGATCAGTACGTCTCCACTCCGGAGTTACTAGCACTTGCAGTGATTGTTTTCTCGGTGCGAATTCTCGGCGAACGGGAACCCGAGAACCGGATCGAAACCTTAGCCTGGTCCCTGTTCGGCGTGATCTATGTGCCGTTCATGCTCCATTACATAGCGCGGATCACGCTCATCGAAAGTCCGCACACGCTCACCGGTCTTTTCATGGCATTGTGGCTAATCGCCGTATCCAAATTCTGCGATACCGGAGCGCTGCTTTTCGGCATGGCTTTCGGCAAGCACAAGATGTCACCCCAGATCAGTCCGAAAAAAACCTGGGAGGGCTTTGCCGGCGGTTTGTTCACGTCCGCCCTGGTCGGCGCCGGCATCGCCTGGTTCGCCCGCGATTACTTTCCGGTCGGATTTACTCCCTGGCTCGCGGCACTCGTCGCCATGCCGATCGGGGCCATTGCTGCGGTTTCCGACTTGATCGAATCGATCATGAAGCGTCGTGCGTCCATGAAGGACTCGGGTAAGACCATTCCAGGTATTGGTGGAATGTTCGATCTAACCGATAGTTTGATTCTCGCCGCTCCTTTGGGATACGTGGTCTTTAATTTCCTTTCTCGCTAGGGAAAGCTGCCTCCGTCGTGTCCGCAACCGCTTCTTTTTCACGCCGACGCGTGGTTCTCCTCGGCNNCCGCTCATTCCGATCATCTCGAACTCATCGGAATCGCCGCGAACGCCAGCGCGGAAGCTCTGGCGCGCATCGCCACGCGACACCGCGTCCCACATGTCGCGCTTTACGACGAACGGGTCTTGGCCGACGCGCGTGCACGCAGTCTTTTTCCCGCTGGCACGTGCCTACATGGGGGTAAGGAGGGGCTTCTCACGTTAGCGACTCTGGCGGAGGCTGACGTCATTCTCGTCGCAGTAGTTGGAACGACAGGATTAGAACCGGCCCTCGCCGCTCTCGCCGCCGGCAAAGACCTCGCGTTGGCGTCCAAAGAAATTCTGGTTCTCGCCGGCCGGTTTGTCATGGAGGCCGCGCGCTCGTCTCGATCCCGCTTGCTACCGGTCGACAGCGAGCACGCCGCAGTCGCCCAGTGCCTTGCGGGCCACCCTGTATCCAGCGTCTCTCGGATCGTTTTGACGGCCAGTGGCGGCGCCTTTCGGGACTAANNCAAAGAAAAGCTGACCAGCGCCACACGTGCCGATGCTCTCCGCCATCCGAACTGGAGCATGGGGCCTAAGATCACCGTCGATTCAGCGACCTTGGCCAATAAGGGGCTCGAACTCATCGAAGCCCGCTGGCTATTCGACCTTCGCCCGGAGCAGTGCCAAGCCGTACTCCACACGCAAAGCATTATCCATTCGCTCGTAGAGTTCGTCGATGGTACCCTGCTTGCCCAGCTCAGTCCGCCCTCCATGACTTTTCCCATTCAGAGAGCGCTTCTCCCAGACTCACCGCGAGCGGGGGTGGAGTCCGGACTCTCGCTTGACCGACTGTTTTCTTTGGATTTCCGCCCGATCGATGAGTCTCGGTATCCCCTTTACCAGCTCGCGCGTCGCGTTCTCCACGCCGGAGGAGTAGCGCCAGCGATTTTCAACGCAGCGAACGAAGTGGCCGTAGCCGCCTTTTTGCGCGTATNNTTACGATCGACCAAGAAGCCCGCCGCGTGGCCGAGGCTTCCTGCCGGACAATCATGGGAAGTCGTCGTGTGGTCGTTGGCTAGCGAGACAAACCAGTCCCATTTTTCTGCTCCTCCGAGTTTGCGTCATCCCTCGTTCTAACGATCCCACTTTTCATGGCCTCTGACTTGCTCAACTTTGTTCTCTCCAACCTGTGGGCGGTCTTTCTGATCGTCCTCTTTTTTGGAGGCTCTNNTGAGCTCGGTCACTTCCTCGCTGCACGTCGGCGGGGAATGCACGTTGACCGCTTTTCAATCGGATTTGGCCCCCGTATGTTTGGGTGGACCGGTAAGGATGGCGTTGAGTATCGGGTCTCATGGCTTCCTTTGGGAGGCTATGTCGCGCTGCCCCAGCTCGCCGATCTGAAAGGGCTTGAAGGCGAAACCGCCCATGCCTCGCGCCTGCCCCCCGCCAGTTACTCGGACAAGATGATCGTCGCAGTGGCAGGTGCGGTCTTTAACCTAATCTTCGCCTTCGCCTTGGCCTCGATTCTTTGGGTAATCGGCCAACCGGTGAGTAGCGAGCAAGCCACTACGCGCATCGGCTACATCAGCCCAACCATTGAGCTCGCTGATGGCTCACAGGTCACCAGCCCGGCCAAAGAAGCAGGACTGCGGGTGGGAGACACCGTCCGCGCAATCGATGGCACCAAGGTCGAGGATTGGCAGGATCTTCTCCAAACGCTCGTCACCGGCTCGGAACGCGCGCTCGACGGTCGTCGGATGACCGTCTTCACCATCGAGCGAGACGGTCAAAACCGCGAAGTCATTCTCTACCCACTTCTCGCCGGCGACGAAAAGATGCGGAAAGTGGGAATAGGTCAGGCGTACGAACTTCTCGTTCATTCAGTCAAACTGGACACCGTCGCTGCGACCGTCGGGCTCCGTCCGAAAGACCGCCTCGTTTCTCTCGATACCACTCCCATTCTCAACATCCAAACCTACGCGGAATATTTGATGGCACATGCCAATACCGCAGTGACGATGACTGTCATCAGAGACGGGAAACCTGTCGCCATTACCATCCCTCCCCGCGCCGTTTCCCAACCGCGGGATGCCGCCGAACTGGGGATTGGATTCAACACCGATTCAACCATGGTGTATGAATCTCCGCTCAAGCAGTTCCGTTCGCACTTAGAAAAAACCTGGCAGACCCTCAGCAGTTTGGTGAACCCCAACAGCGATATCGGGATTTCCAAGCTCAGCGGCCCTATCGGAATCATGCGGGTATTCCATATGGCTGCCCAAGCCGATTTTCGATTGGTCCTATGGTTCACGATTCTCGTGAATATCAATCTGGCGGTTTTCAATCTGCTCCCCATCCCAGTCCTCGACGGCGGACACATGCTGTTCGCGACGATCGGAAAGCTTCGCGGTCGCGCCCTGCCCGCCAACTTCATCGCCACGACCCAAAGCATCTTCGTCGTTCTGCTCTTTTCCATGATGCTTTACGTCTCGATCTTTGACGTCCGGCGCATGTCTCGCGACTTCCGGTCCAACGACAAGCCCGCGCCCGCCCAGCAAAGCGCGCCCTCTCCTACGCCAACGCCCGCGAATAGCGCCAAGTAATTCGCGCCCCCGGAGAACTGCTTCGGCATTGGCGTTTCCCTTTTTTCCCATGTCGTATTGCCTCTCGCGCTTTCGCACGCTCCGCCGACAGACCCTTCCCGTGCAGGTGGGGTCTGTCGGCGTGGGAGGAAACAACCCCATCCGTATCCGNNGTCGGCGGCTCCCATCCGATCCGCCTCCAGTCCATGACGACGAGCGACACCCAGGATGTCGCCGCCACCGTACGCCAATCCATCGCCCTAGCGGAAGTCGGTTGCGAAATCGTGCGTGTCACGGCCCCCAACGTGCAAGCCGCGCGTTGCCTGCGGGAGATTCGGCAAGAGTTTTCCGCTGCCGGGTTCGCCCATATCCCGCTGGTAGCCGACATCCATTTTCTTCCCCAAGCCGCCATGGAGGCGGTGGAGCACGTAGAGAAAGTGCGCGTCAATCCCGGCAACTACGCCGACAAGAAAAAATTTGCCGTCAAGGAGTATTCAGACTCTGACTACGAACAGGAGCTGGAACGGCTGCACGCTGCCTTCTCCCCTCTCGTGCTCAGGGCAAAAGAACTAGGGCGGTCTTTGCGCATCGGAACCAACCATGGATCACTTTCGGACCGGATCATGAACCGCTACGGCGACACTCCTCTCGGCATGGTGGAGAGCGCCTTGGAGTTTCTCCGCATTGCACAGTCGCATGGGTTCAATCAGATGATCCTATCGATGAAGGCTTCGAATCCGAAGGTGATGATCCAAGCGTACCGCCTTCTCGTCGACCGCATGCAGCAGGAATCGATGGCTTACCCGCTTCACTTGGGAGTAACGGAAGCAGGCGACGGCGAAGATGGCCGGATTAAGAGCGCGATCGGCATCGGTTCTCTTCTCCTCGACGGTCTCGGCGACACCATCCGCGTATCGCTGACCGAGGACAGTGTGTATGAAATTCCCGTGGCCCGCGCGATCGCATCCAAAGCCATGTCGCTGTGGAACACCTCGTCTGCCACCGGGCTCGCTGGGGAAAACGCGGATCGTTCTGACTCCATCGATCC
>DKKJ01000309.1:179-21098 GCA_002455175.1 Opitutaceae bacterium UBA6669 | reverse complement strand
GAGGGGTTGAAAGGCCCAATGCTGTTTTCCGACACCGCCATAAGCATTTCCGCCTGCGAATACGGGGGACTGACGTGGATCAGGAGCACCGCGACGGACCCATTCGGTAAAATCCGCGATCTGCGCGTCGCTGAGTCGTCCTCCTTGTTTCTGCGGAGGCATCCTCACGTCTTCGTACGTGTAGCGAATCGCCTGAATGAGCAGACTCTCATCCGGATTTCCCGGTACGATGGCAGGACCGGAATTGCCTCCTTGCAGAAGGCCGCTGCGACTATCCACCATGAGACCTGCTTTCACCCGATCCGNNCAAACGCCGCATCTTCTGCGCTGACGGGACTCGGTGAAGCGGCCTGCGTGAGCGAGAGACCGAAGAGGAGCGCAAGCACTCCAAAGCCGATCGAAGAGCGGAATCGCTTCACCACTCGCCACCCCCCGCCCGATGGGAATCGAGAGGTGTTCATGTGAGGATGCCTTGGACAACGTTGCCCGCCACGTCGGTGAGGCGGAAGTCGCGGCCATTGTAGCGATACGTCAGCCGGGTGTGATCAAATCCCAGACAATGCAGCATCGTCGCGTGGAGATCATGCACATGCACTTTGTCCTGAATGGCAGCATTTCCGAACTCGTCGGTAGCGCCGTGCACGGTGCCGCCCTTAATCCCGCCTCCCGCCATCACGATGCTAAAGGCTCTGGCGTTATGGTCGCGCCCTGGATTTTCCCCACCATTGCGATCCCGCGTGGGTTTTCGGCCAAATTCTCCTCCCCAGACCACGAGTGTGGAATCAAGAAGCCCACGCAGTTTGAGATCGGCGAGCAACGCAGAGAGAGGTTGGTCAATTTCCCGCGCTTTGTCGCTGATGCGTTCCTCGAGATCCTGGTGATGGTCCCAGCCATCGTGCCAAACCTGCACAAAGCGCACGCCCCGTTCCACGAGTCGGCGCGCGATCAAAAGTTGTTTTCCTTGCTGCGTATTCCCGTAAGCCGCGCGGACGTCCTCAGGCTCCTTGTTGATATCGAATACGTCCGTTGCTTCCGTCTGCATCCGGAAGGCGATCTCGTACGTTTCGAGTCGCGACTCCAATGCGGCGTCTCGCGCCAAATTCTGCGCATGCATCTCGTTCAGTTGATGAACGAAATCCAACTGCCGACGCTGCTCCGCTTTTGTCACGTAAGCATTGCGGATATTTTGGATCATCTGCTGCACGGAGGCGGCAGAGGTATTCACGCTCGTTCCTTGAAAGACGCCGGGCAGGAAGGCTGAACCATACGTGGTGGCACCGCCCGTGGGGAGACGATTCCCGCGAAGCGAGATGAACCCGGGTAGATTCTGGTTTTCTGTACCCAAACCGTAGACGGTCCATGAGCCCAGACTGGGCTTGGTCACCCGCACCGAACCTGTGTTCATAAAAACGGTGGCGACATCGTGCGCGGGGATGTCGGTGTACATGGAACGTACCACCGCTAGGTCGTCCGCATGTTGAGCCGTCTTGGAAAAGAGATCGCTTACCTCGAGGCCCGATTGGCCATAGCGTTTGAAGGCGAACGGCGAGCCCATCGCTACGCCCGAATCAATTCCCAGGGTTTTGCCGTCCATTTTGGTCAAAGCGATTTTGGGGTCCCAGGTGTCTACGTGGGAGGGCGCCCCTTGAGCGAAGATATGAATGACGGCTTTGGCCTTGCCCGGAAAATGCGGTTGTTTCGGAAGGAGCGGACCACCGGCTGGGTGGGGTACTGATGCGGGAGCAGCCAGAAGGTCTCTGGGATCGAGTAAGGTCGACAAACTAAGCGCACCCAACCCCATGCCCATCCGANNCTCAGGAATTGCCTTCGATTGAGAATGTAGTCGGCCGGGTTGGTGGAGATGCCTCGACACGTCGTGTGGTGAGAGTGGGACGAATCTTCAGGAGAGGTCGGCATAGATCGAAGGGTTACCGGGGAAGACGTCGCAGCCACCCCGCAGGTTTCGCTAGGATCAGACAAGTGCGGGGCCACTAAGTGACAAAGGCGACCCGAGACGCGCCGTAGCGTCTAGTTCCGCTTCTCAAGGAATTAGCTATCAGATAGATGTGGGGCGCTCTTTCTTCAAGTAGCATGCGCTTAGGCGACATGGATCCATGCAGCCGACGCCTCTCTTTGGGGAAAATTCCCTAGGTGACCGACACTNNGTCTGCCCGATGGGGCATGATCGTAGTTACCGTGTTCCTCTGGACGGCCCGTGTGCTTGCTGTCGAACCTACGGCGGAGGAAGCCCGGCTGATCACGGCACCGTATTCAGGCCCGCACTTCGCGGGGATCCTCACGTGCGCTCGGCTGGATGAAGCCAGTGGTCTGGCGGCCTCTCGTCGCGATCCCGATCTTCTTTGGTCGCACAACGACAGCGACGCAGAGCCCGAGCTTTTTGCGCTCTCTCGTTCAGGAGTTCATCGTGGGCTGGTGCGGGTCCGGGGCGCGATTAATGATGATTGGGAATCGATTCGCTCGTTCGAAAAAGACGGCCGGTCATGGTTGGCTATTGGCGACATCGGTTTCGACANNCGCCACGAGCTCTGTCCGGACCAAGTTCTTGAGGTAGAGGTGGCGTGGTCGTTTTCTTTTACCTATGACGATGGAGCAGCACGGGATTGTGAAAGCATGGCCGTGGATGTGGGAGAAGGCGCCATCTATCTCCTGGAGAAACGAGTGTATCCAAGCAGTCTTTACCGATTGCCCCTGAGGCCGAGTAATGGTGAGCTGCAGGTCCCGGTGCGAATTGCCTCGGTCACGACCATCCCGCAACCAGATGACGTCCTCGCTAAAACGCGATCAGTCAAAGCGTCGTGGCGGGCCAATAGTACCGACATGGATTTCGCGGCCGACGGCTCGGCGGCTGTGGTGGTCACCTACGCCAATGCCTACCTTTTTCCGCGGGCTCCCGGTGAAAGCTGNNGCGGATAGCCGCACGATTTATATTACGTGCGAAACCCCGCCGGCACCCGTGCTCCGCTACGAAGCCCTGGCACCAATACCGTCTCCAGTGAACCCCTGAAGAGGTCTGATCAAAAGCGAAAGAGAGTCCGGGCGTTTTCGTAGAGAAGTTTCCGTTCCACTTGCTTGCTCGGTGAAAAGGCGCGGACTTGCGCTATCTGCACGGATCCAGAGCATGCCTCTGTTTTTCCGAACGAATCGTTGCAGTCACTTCCATAGAGAAGCTTGTCCTGATGACGGGTGATAAAAGCACGGGCCTGATCGGGGTCTCGCTTGAAGGCATTGGCGCCGGAACCCGCTGAGAGGTCGGCGAACATGTTAGGATAGTCCCTCAAGTAGCGATCCGTGAGGCCGCCTGGCGTGACGAGGCCTCGCGGATAGAGGTTCTTCGCGTCGTCGACATAGGCTTTGTCGATGTTGGCCCACCACGTCTGCGCATGACCAATGAAGTTGACCTTTGGATACTTCTCGAGCATCCGGTGAAAGCGCTCGAAGCCGTAATTATAGCTTCCTACCTGCCAGTGCATGAGAATGGGCACTCCGTAGGCCGCAGCCAGCTGATAGAGCTTCTGCATCTCCGGCGAATCGCACTCCACCCCAAATTTCTGTTCACCGATCAACACGGCGCCGCGTTTCAGATAGGTCTCGATGGTGGACGGCGCTTCTTGGAGATCGCTCACCTCATTGGCACCAAAGGCGAATTCGTTGGGGAAGCGTTGGGCCAGTGCCATACAGGCTTCGTTTGAGGTACAGGTTCCTTCGAGGCCATTGGAGCGCCCTTGGTGGGTCGATGCACTCAGCACCTCGCGCCCCGCGGGAAGAAGGATCGTTTTGGTCACTCCCATGGCACGCTGATGGGCGATCAGCTGTTCGTCAGAACGGGCAAGAGAGATGGCGCGGAAACCGCTGTCACGTTTTCCTCCATAGTTCGTGTGTTGATGGATATCGATGATCGGCTCCGGCTCCGTTTGGGCCAGAGCTGGAATTTGCGAGGCGAGAGCCGCAGTCGCCGAAGCGACGAGAAAACGACGTCGAGACAGAGGGCGGGAGAGCGAGGTCATAGAGGCAAGCGCGCTCGGGAGTTTGGCGAAGAGACGCCCGACGCACAGGCAAAACGCAGACTTTCTCTTTTCAGAAGAATGAAGATTGCTCGCAAGAGAATCTAAAAAGCGAAAAACGCCGTGCGGACTTGCGGCATAATATTATGCCTTAAAGTGGCTTGTGCCAGTTGTCTGATGTGTGACCCACAGTCGCTCTCAGTACAGCTGATTCACGAAAGTGCCGTCTTGTAACTAAAGAGTTATCTGCTCATTCTGGCGTCCCGCCTCCCGATGAAACCGGTCTCCTTCCTTTCCACTCTCGCTTTTATCACCGTGGGCCTGACCGCCCAAGAATCACTCCAACACCGCAATTCCTACCAGCAAGCGTATGGGGAATCCAAAGCGAGTGTGGCCGTGGATCCTTCGAAAGATCTCCCCCGTTATCCGGCGGTGGAGGTGAAGGACGCGGTGGCGACCTGGAAGGTGAAGCCGGGTTTTAAACTCGAGCTGGCGGCGAATGAGCCCTTGGTCCGCGATCCGATTGCCATCACGTTTGACGAAAATGGGCGGATGTTTGTCTGCGAGATGATCGACTATTCAGAAATGCGGGATGTCACTCCGCATCTGGGCCGCATTTCCCTGCTGGAAGACACGGACGGCGACGGCGTTTACGATAAAAGTTCGGTGTTTGCGGATAACTTGGCCTGGCCTACGGGCTTGATTTGGGCAAAGGGCGGACTCTTCGTCGCCGCCACTCCGGACATCTGGCGACTGGAGGATCGGGACGGCGATGGCAAAGCTGACGTTCGAGAAGTCGCGTTCACGGGTTTCGGGACGGGCCTCCCTCGGCTGAATGTGCAGGCGATGTTGAACAGCCTGCAGTGGGGGCAGGATAATCGGGTGCATGTGCAGAGCGGGAGCGGCAACCGGGGCAAGATCTCTAGCCCCAAGCGTCCGGACCTTCCTGCCCAGGAACTGGCGACTCGCGACTTTTGGTTTGATCCCACCACTTATGAATTTGGTTTCGAAGCCGGTGGGGCGCAGTACGGCATGAGCTTTGATGATTTTGGCCGGAAGTTCGGCTGTTCCAATTCCGATCACCTTCAGTTTTGGGTCTACGATGGACGCTATGCTGGTCAAAATGCCTTGTTCTCACCGCCCAATCCTCGGCAGAGCATCGCAGCCGATGGGGGTGCGGCGGAGGTGTTTCGGATCAGCCCCGATGAGCCCTGGCGCATCATCCGGACACGCTGGCGAATTGGAGGTGTCGTCAAGGGTGTGGTGGAAGGTGGAGGCCGGGTGAGCGGATACTTCACCGGAGCAACCGGAACCACTGTGTATCGGGGAGATGCCTACGGTGCTGATTTTGTGAACAACACCTTCTCGGGTGATGCAGGTGGTCAGTTGATTCACCGAAAGAAACTGTACCCGAATGGCGTCAGCTTGGTCGGCAAGCGGCCGCAGGATGAACAGAACGTAGAATTTGCCGCCAGCACCGATACTTGGGTCCGCGTGGTGAACTTCGCCAATGCTCCCGATGGGACCTTGCATGTGTGCGATATGTACCGCGAGGTGATCGAACATCCCTGGAGTATCCCCGAGGAGATCAAACAACACCTCGATCNNTGTGGTGCCTACCACCGGATCCTGGAAGCGTCGCTCGTCCGTGGCCCTGGGAAAAGCGAGCTCTGCCGAGTTGGTGGCGACTCTGGAGCATCCTAACGGCTGGCATCGAGATACCGCGACGCGCCTGCTTTATGAGCGTCAGGATAAATCTGTTATCCCCGCCCTCCGCGATTTGGTGCGCGCGTCTCGTTTTGCCGTAGCCAAGCTCCATGCCATGGCCGCTCTGCAAGGCGTGGGTGCTTTGGATACAGATACCCTGATGGTGGCTCTTTCGGCTCCCGAGCCGGTTGTTCGCGAGCGCGGTATCTTCTTGGTGGACCAGTTAAGGGACAGCCTCACTTGGTCGGCTGTGTTGGCCGAAAAACTGGGTAGCCTTTCCCGCGATCAGGATGAGCGGGTGAAGTTCCAATTGGCGTTTTCGGTGCAACGGATCTTGGCCAAATCCGGATTGCCTCCTGCGGTGCGTCAGCCGCTAGCGGCCGCGTATGCGGACCTCGCGTTGAGTGATTCTGAAGACGCATGGATGGCGGCGGCCCTGGTGAGTGGACCCGCCCCGGTGATTTCGCAGGTGCTTTTCCCCGCTCTCGCGCGCGACCCTGCTCTCGCGCAGCGCGCGTCGACGTTGATGACCAAGCTGATCGAGCTCCGAGCCGCGACTGTAGCACCGAGTGATTATGCGGCCTTGTTGGATTTTGTTTCGCAACCGGGAACCCGGGCGGTCTGGCTCAAAGCGCTGGGCGAGGGTTTGAAGCGGGCGGGTACCTCGCTCGATAAAGTGGATACGGGAAAGAAACTGGGAGTAGTTTTTGATCGTGCGGCCCAAGCGGCCACCGACGAACGCGCCTCACCCGCATCCAAGCTCTCTTCGATCGAATTGTTGACGGTGGCACCCTTTGCCCGGGCTCGTGAGCCCTTGACCCGCGCGCTCTCGGTTCGCTCCGATGAGCGTCTCCAGCTGGCCGCGATCAGCGCCCTGGCGTCATTTACCGAAACTCCGGTCGCCGATATCCTGCTTCAGGCGTGGAGCGCTTACACGCCCAAGGTCCGCGAGGCTGCGCTCTCTGCGTTGATTGCACGGAACGATCGCATCAACAGCCTCTTGCAAGCCCTGCAGTCCGGCGCAGTGGCTCCCACCGATTTGAGTGCCTCTCAGGTGCAAACCCTGCTCCAACAAAAATCGCCCGAGAGCGTGCAAAAGGCGCGTACGTTGCTCGCCTCCGTCATTCCTCCTTCTCGGCAGGAAGTGGCGGCGAAGTACCAGGGTGCGATCACCCAACAAGGCGATGCCTTGAAAGGAAAAGCCATCTACCAAGGACGCTGCGCGGTGTGTCACCGAGCGGGCGGAGAGGGTATGGAGTTGGGGCCCGATCTCGAGACCGTGAAAACCCGCGGTCGCGACGGATTGCTCACGGCCATTATGGATCCACACAAAGAAGTGGCACCTCAATACATCGCCTTCGATGTCGCGACCAAGGATGGGAATGCTTATACCGGCATGGTGTCGCGTGATGATGCCACCAGCCTTTCCCTCAAAATCATGGGCGGCGCAGAAATCACTCTTCCGCGATCCAACGTCAAAGGCAGCTCGTCCTCCGGAAAAAGCCTCATGCCGGAAGGCTTGGAGGGCGGTCTGAGTGTGCAGGACATGGCGGATCTGCTGACCTTTATCGAGCAGCTGAAATAGCCCATGCGCAAAGGAAGCGCCGGGACCAACTCGGCGCTTCCTTCAGTTACGAATTAGTTCCCGGTGGCTCCCAGCGACTCCAGGTAGTCGATCAGATTGGCGAGGTCTCGCACCCGGTAGTTCGACATCAGTCCGGCCGGCATGAGTGAAATCGGCAAATGATGACGTTCCGCAATGTCGCTGACGCGCACCTCTTCCGCTTTGCCGGTGATGTCGCGAATCGCTACGACTTCCGACCCTTCACGCGTCACGAAGCCGAGTTTGCTCGATCCATCTTTCAAAGTGAACTGGTGGGTGACGAATCCCTGAGCGATTGTCTTGTTGGGATCGATGATCGCTTCGGCGAGTTCTCTACGACGGTAAAGGCTGGAGATATTACCCAGGAAGGGACCACGAAGCGGCTCGGACGTGCGCGTCGTATGGCAGGCGATACATCCTGCATCGGTGAAGAGAGCTTCTCCGCGCGAGCGATTGCCTTTGAGTGTGGAGACTTGTGAAAGGATTTCTTCGGCGCTGAGTGTGGCCATCAGCGGTTCTTGGCTCGTGGACTCCGCGCGGATCGCATCGAGATCGAGCTTGAGAGACTTCGCGGTTGCCTGCGCGGCACTTGCTACGGAGGGATCAGGATCGTCCAACGCAGCCACGATAGCAGTTGCCCGCGACGAGTCGCGACCGAGGGCGGCACCGCGAATGATTTGAGCCCGGCGAGCCGGATTGGCCCAGCCGGAATCGAGGGCCGCTTTAGCCGCCTCGCGCGCTTCGGGAGATCCAAACTTGCGGTTGGCAAGGTGGAGCAGCGCAGCATCTGCCCAGTCTGACGATGCTCCGGCCTGTGAGGCTGCTTGCGCCATCACCACGCGATGTTGATTCTCGAGTGAAGAAGAGAGGAAGAAGGCATTGGAGACCTTGTCACTGGCTGCGTCGCCCCGAGAACCATTTTTCGGAACAGCCGGGAGCGCGTCGAGGACCGCCTGCACTGCTTCTCGAGTTCCCATTTTGATCAGGGCCAACATGGCATTGACCTGGGCTGGGCCGGGTTTGGGCTGAGGTGGTTTAGCGCCTGGTTTGGCTGCTGGGAGAGGAGCCGGTTGAGCAGCTTTGATGAGCAAGGGGAGGGCGCTGGCGGGAATGCTGTCGCTCGCCACGAGTTGTTCGGTCAGCGCGGGCAGTAGGCTATCGTCAGTGGCCGCCAGCGTGAGCAGCTTTCCGATGATATCGCCTGGCGTCACACGGTAGCGCGTAAAAATCGCGTTGAGATTGGCGGCGACTTCACCGCTGGCGGTTTCGAGCAGGTCGCCGAGGACCGTATTGATCTTCTCTGACTCGGCCCATCGTTCTGGCTGATAATAGGGTCCACGCGTGTCTGGCCGGGTGCCCCAACCGCTGCCGTTCCAGGCGCCTTCCACATAGTACAATCGTGCCAGAGCGCGGACCAATCCGTCCCGACGAGCTGGTTGGCGTTCTGCCTTTAGTCGAGAGATAAGACCGTCAACGACGTTCGTTTCGTGGAGTGCCTGCAAAACCTGAAGCGCGTGGGCGCGCTGTACCTCGGAAACGTCCGTGAGATCGACCACGGCAAAACAGTCATTCGCGGCGCGCAGCCGGATGAGCGCTCTGACCGCGGTGTGTCGAATCACGGGATCTTCGCTCCCAAGAAGGCGGATGAGGTGATGAGCCAACTCGGGCTTGGCCAAACGGCCGATGGCCACCGTAGCCTCCAGTTGGATACGAGGTTGAGACGATTTTATTCCCGCGATCAGAACATTTGGATCGATCGCTTCCCCTTGCGCTTCATGGTCGGTCAGTGCACGGATAGCCCAGGCGGCGATGCTGGGATCTTTCGCCAGTCGGTTCAGCAGCGCATGAGAAGCCACGCCCTGCGCTTGTTTTAGCGTAAAGAGGGCGAGCACCCGCGAAGGCAGCGAAGCGGATGAGGACGTCGCTAGAGCAGTCAGACCTGCAACGCTCGAGCGGATATCGCGGCGGAGTAGGGTCCGCTGGGCTTCAAGGCGGATACGCGCGCTTTCCGACTGAAAGAGTTGGACCAGCTCGGCATCGGAGAGTTGGGCGAATTTCGGGACAGCGGGAGCCTGATAGCCCTTGGGATCAAGGCGCACCAAGTACCCGATGTCGGGACCTGCGTAGGAAAATTTGCCGCCGCGCCAGCTGGAAACATAGATTCGACTCCGTGCATCGACGTCCAGATCCGTCGCTCGCGGCAGTTTGACAAATTGCTCCTGGGTAGGCGTGAAGGCAGCGCCCTGGGGAGTGAGCGCATGGTGAAACACCGCCTCTCGACCCCAATCGACGGTCATGGCGCCGCGCCATTTGGCAGGAATACCTGGCTCGTCTACCCACTGAGCGCCGCAGCCGGAGCCGCCACCGTAGTCCATGAGGGGCGAGATGCTTTCCTCTGGGAAGTTTTTGTAGAGCGTCGGATAACCGTGGTCTTCCAGGCCGGTAAATTGATGCAGGCGGACGTCCCAGCCGTCGCCGTCATTGGTGTTGTCGCGGGCAATGGCGTCGAGCAGAGGACTCACGGCAACTTCGACGATGTTTCGGGTGCCTTGGGAAAAGAGCTCCAGTCCCGTTCCATCTGTGCGCACACGCACCACGCCGCCGCCGCGAAACTGTAAGGTGCGGCCGTCGGTTCCCTCTGCTTCCATGAAGCCAAAATCTCCGATCGCAAGGTACAGCCACCCGTCGANNATCCGCAGGGCGGTCCTTGAGGCCCCAGCCAATGTTTTTGACCAGAATCTTCTGCTCGTCGGCCACGCCATCGCCATTGTGATCGATGAACGCGCTCAAGTGGGGCGGATGCATGAGATAGATGCGATCGACATCCCAGACCAGTCCTCGCGGCGAATCGACCTCGGCGAAGACCTTGACCTCGTCGGCCCGGCCATCGTCGTCAGTGTCGCGCAGCCGCAAAATCCGCCCGCGATTCGGGTCCGTGCCCAGCGAGGAGTTACCGTCGCTGGCAACATAAGCCGTGCCGTCGGGCGACACCGCCACATAAACCGGGTAGTTGGCTTGGTCAGGAGTCGCGAAGACCNNACCTGCACGTCGAACTCCGGCGGCGCGATCACTTCTGACAGCAAGGTTTCCCGGGTCGCCGGTCCTGGTGGGGTCTCGGCGGGTTTACCGTCCTTTGCTGGCCCTTTGCTCTTGGCCGCGCTTGTGGTCGAAGGTGCGGGGGGCGTTTGTCCTAGCAGGGAGAGGGACGTCAGTCCAAAGAGCGCTAGAACAACCATAACAATCTGGTGGCGACCAAGTCGTGGTCTTTTAAATACAGCAGAAGGCAGCATAAGTGGGGGAAAAGGGACCGAAAGCGTCTTACCCGGACAGAGGGCCACGACGGAACGAAAAGAGAAAGACAAAGAAAAGTCATGCGTTGAGCAACCATGGACCAACGGGTGACTTGGCCCGATTTTGCTGCGGGAAACCCTCGCCTCGTCGTCAGGTTCAATGTCGGATTCCAACGAGATGTTGGACGGATCGTGACTAGGAAATAGAAGCCAAGTCATGATAGGGTACGTGAACCTCTCGCTTGAGAGCACCCTTACCATGAATTGCCTCAACCAATCGTCTTGTCTATCGGANNTGGTGACAGAGTTATGCGCTGCAGCTACTCCGCGTCGCCCCAACGTCATTTTTATTCTGACCGACGACCAAGGCGCCTGGGCTCTTCGAGGGCAGGGGGCGACCGAATTGAAGACGCCCCACCTCGATCGTTTGATGCAGGAAGGAACGTCGTTTCCAAATGCTTTCGTCGCCACTCCCGTTTGCTCGCCGAGTCGAATGACCTACCTGACGGGAAAAATGCCCTCGAGCCATGGGTTACAGTTTCATCTCAGTGACAGTGGTGCCCCCAAAAGCTCCCGCTTGGAGGGGCAGGGGTCTTTCACGGAAATTCTCGCAAAAAATGGGTATGTGGTGGGGCTGTCTGGTAAATGGCATCTGGGCGGGGACTTGCAACCGCATGCAGGCTTCAGTTATTGGCGGGTTCTGCATGGGGTACGGTATCGGGACCCTTTGGTGGTCATTTCTGGCGAGCGACAGGAGGTCCCTGGCTTTAAGACAGATTTAGAGGCTAACTACGCCATCGAGTTTATTGAACAAAACCGCGATCGACCGTTTTTCCTCTACTGGGCGGCCAACGCGCCGCATCGGGATTACGACTATCAGCCTGCGGAAGACCGCGAACCCTATCTTCAGAGCCGGTTCCCCTCGTTTCCCCGGGAACCCATGCACCCATGGCAAAACCCAAATCCCCAATTAGCCGGCGATCATGGCAATCAGGAGAGTATGATCAGCTACGCGGCTTTGGTTACGGGGCTGGATCGCAATGTTGGAAGACTGCTGCAACGCCTCGAAGAGCTGAAGTTGCTAGAGAATACCGTGATCGTCTTCAGCTCCGATAACGGGTACAATACGGGCCATCATGGCGTTTGGGGAAAGGGAAGTGGCACGGTCCCGTTCAACCTTTATGAGGAGTCGGTGCGGGTTCCCTTGATCTGGTGGCATCCGGGACGCATCCCCGCGACAGCGCGAGTTCAGGCGCATGTCTCCAACTACGACCTTTTCCCCACGTTGCTCGACTATCTAGAGCTCTCCGCCCCTGAGGATCCCAAGCGGGTGGGACATAGTTATGCGCCCTTTCTCCGCGGAAGCACGATCGATTGGAGCGATACGGTGTATTTCGAATATGCTTACATGAGGGGTATACGCACGGCTTCGATGAAGTACATCGAGCGTACGTCCGACTGGCTTTCCGAGCTCTATGATCTGGACCAGGACCCTCAGGAGCGTCACAACCTTTGGAATGATCCGGAGCGCTCGAAGCAGCGGGCAGAGTTAAAAAAGAAAATGGAGCTTTTCTTCGATGGCGTCGGATCCCCGCCGCTGGAAGAGTGGGCCACCACGACCACCCAGAAACATCCTCCCTACAGTACGGAACGCTTACCTTGGTACCCCGCTCATCAGTCTCGTCGCTAAGCGATCCACGGCGTCGCAGTGCCAAGCGGCGTGCTGGAGCGCATTCCGCACCGTATCCTCCCCAACCCAGCCCATGAAGCAGTCCATTGGCCAGATTACACTTGTGGTGCGGGAGTATGACGAAGCCATCGCGTTCTACACGCATGTCCTTGGGTTCACGCTAGTCGAGGACACGTATCTGCCGAGGGAGGACAAACGTTGGGTGGTCGTTGCGCCCCCGAACTCCACAGGATCGGGCTTGCTTTTGGCTCGAGCCAGCGGTGAGGAGCAATCCTCACGCATTGGCAACCAGACGGGAGGTCGTGTTTTCCTGTTTCTCTACACGGACGACTTCTGGCGCGACTACCGAAACTACCTGAACCAGGGAGTCGTCTTTGTCCGACCGCCCAAAGAAGAACCCTATGGAACGGTCGCAGTCTTCAGGGACCTTTACGGCAATCTTTGGGACCTGCTTCAACCAAGGGCTCACTTGCCCACCCAACTCCGTGTCTGACTGGAGATGACGAGCTTGACCTGTCCTACGCTAGGGGCGCTCCGTCGAACCCTTTAGGGCTCTCGTCCCTCCTTCGGAGCTCGCTTCTTAATTTCAGCGTTTCAGCATTTCCGCTTTTCGTCAGCCCGCTGGTTTTCATCCCCGAAGAAAGCATCCTCCAGCATCAGTGATAGGCAGTGATAGAGGGGAAGGTGGTACTCTTGGACGCGGTAGGTTTCGCGGGCGGGGGCGCGAATCACGTGGTCGCAAAGCGGCGCGAGGCGGCCGCCGCTTTCACCGGTCAAACCTACCGTGATCAGACCCCGGGCGCGGGCGACTTCGGCGGCGGCGCAGACATTCGTGGCCTGTCCTGACGTGCTCAAGCCGATCCAGACGTCGCCAGGTTTTCCCAAGGCCCAGGTGAGTTGAGCAAACACCAATTCGGGGGCTACGTCGTTACGNNGTCGTTACCGAAGGCCGAAGAAAGAGCAGGAAATCCGGTCAACGGTATCGCGGGGAGCGCGCCTTGCAGGCGGTGTGCGAGTTCTGGCCGAAAGCGGGCTTGGTCCTCTGCCGACAGCGGGCGAAGCCGCTTAAAGCCCTTCAGCAATTCGCCGGCCCAGTGATCGGCGTCGGCGGCGCTGCCACCGTTCCCGCAGAGCAATAGTTTGCCGCCTCGGCGGAGACAGTCATGGAGAGCCTGATACGTGGCGAGGATGCTCGGCCGACATGGCGTGAGTTCCGGCAGCCGTTGAAGGAGTGACTCGAGTGGGGCGAGGGCGGCCATCATGGAAAAGCTTTCAAAGGTTCCAGGCCTGCAGGGCGGCAGCGATGGCACCGTGGCTCCCTATGGTTTCCCCCAACTCGGCTGGCAGGATCGAACAGCGCTCGCGAGGGCCGGGGAGCGCTTCACGGAGCAACGTTTCTTGGAGCGACGGGAGAAGGAGATCTCCGNNTCCCAACCGTTCGCCCGCTTCATGGAGGATCGCCAAGGCCGTGGCGTCGCCGGCGCGAGCGGCGTCGGCAATGGTTTTAAGGGTCAGAGGGTCATCGTGGATGGCCCAGCTCGGTTTGGAGAGTGGGCTCTTCGTTAGATGGTGTTGAGCGAGGCGGGCGATGCCTCCACCGCTGGTAAACCCTTCCACCGAGCCGGCCTTCCCGTAGCCGAGTGGGCCGTCGGCACGCAAGCGTACATGCCCGATTTCTCCGGCGTCGCCCGTGGCGCCTTCGTAGAGTTGGCCGTTGAGAATCAACCCCGCGCCCATCCCCGTCCCCGAAGTGAGGAAGACCATATGCCGGCAGCCGCGTCCGGCGCCAAAGGTCCACTCGGCCAAGGCGCAGGCGTTCGCGTCATTCATCAGCACGGCCCGTCCGCCCCAATGGGACGTGATGCGCTCCACAATCGGAATACCGTACCAGTCCGATGAGAGATTGGGAGGCGTCAGAATCCGTCCCTGCGCTGTGTCCAGGGGGCCGCCACAGGAGATGCCCACGTCTGCCCCGGCGAGCCCCACCCGAGCCTGACCCGCTGCCAGCAAGGCCTCGAAGGTTTCGTCAAAATTGCGCGTGGGCAGGCGAAGGAGTTCAATGACTTTTCCGTCGGCACCTAGAGTGCTGAGGGCACACTTGGTGCCGCCGATGTCAAAGCCGAGAACGGGACGGGTGTTCAGGTCGCGGGTTGCGGGTGAAAGTGAAGTCATTGGGAGACGATTCGAAACAAGGGGGCTGCCAACCATGAAGCAAGGGGTGGACGGCTTTTGACCAAATCCAGGTCGGAAATTGACGAACTGGCGTCGCTTTGCCTTTGCGCCGACCTGGCAGCAGATCCACGGTGGGCCAAATCCCACCCCAGTTTCTCATGCTTGAGACCCCCACGCATTCCTCGGTGACGGCGGAAAAACACGAATCCGCGTCGCTGCTTTCCCGTACGCTGGCCCAACTCGGCGAGATGCCGGGAGTGCGACTGAGCTTTGAGGATTTGACGGGGGTCACGCTCGACAACCCGCTCCTCAGCCTCCCCTACGCCTTCCGGATTCACACCTGCGAGTTCTGTCTCTTTGCAAAATCAGACCCCGAGTCGCACCAACACTGCGTTGGTAACAAGATGGCGGCCAATCGAGTGGCCATTCAGAGGAAGCAGGGTTTTGCCGGCCTATGTCACCTGGGACTCACCGACTTGGTTAAGCCCCTCATTTTTCAGAATACTGTGTTGGGCGTTTTTTACTACGGCTCATTCGTCCTGATCGGGACCGAGAGCAAGGCGCGCTCGAGAATCAGGCGGTTCTGTCACCGTCATGGATTTGATGCGGCAAGTTATCTCAGGCATTTTGAACAGGCGCCGCGCTTAAGTCCTGAAGAACTCCCTGCCCTCTGGCAGCGTCTCGACCTGATTGCAGACCTTGCGCGCTGTATCGTGGAGAGCATCGGTGTCCCGATCGAACGTTACCGCACGCGTCCTGGCGCCCAGTTTTCGACCTGGAATGGGGCCATGCCTACCTTAGTCCGCAGTGTGGTGGCGCACTTGAACGGCCACTATGCCGAGACGATTCGGGTGGCGGACCTGGCTGCCTCGTACCGATGCAATCCCGACTATCTCAGCCGCTGCTTCAAACGCACTTTAGGGTTTGGTGTCGTGGAGTATCTGCATCGCGTTCGTATCGATCATGCCCGGCGTTTGCTTTCCACGGAGCGATTCACGGTCGGTGAAGTGGGGCATATGGTGGGATTCCAAGATCAAAGCCATTTTGGAAAAGTGTTCCGAGGGTTGGTGGGGCTGACCCCACAAGCTTTCCGTTCAGCGCTGCAACTGCGTGGGCAGGCTCCGCGCGCGTTCTCAGCCTTCGAGTACAGCAACGTTCGACCCTTCAATCCGAAGTTTACCGACGGATTGGTGAATCCCGATCGGTTGGTGATGTGAGGCCAGCGGTCACTGCGCGTCCGCTTCTCTAGGTCGGATTTATTAGAGGGGTGGGTCAGAGACAGACTAACGCCCCATCCTCAGAGCGTGGTATCAACAAGCTTCAACGGTTGCGGCTCCTGCGTTCCGCCGACTCTACCCCCTCATGAAAACTTCCTTCCTGCCCTTCGCACCGCGGACCCTTTTGGCTCCAGGACTTTGCTTATTGGTGGCGACGACTTCGTCGCTTTACGCGCAATCGAGAGATCCGCTCCCCGAGGAACCGGTCGAACTCGATCCCTTCTCGGTGACAAGCTCCCGCGATTATGGATACCGAGCCACAAATGCCAGCACGGCGACTGGGTCCGGCCAGGCGGTGCGTGACACGCCGATGAGCATCGCCATCCTTACGCGTGAACTTCTTGAGGATAAGGGTCTGACGGAAATCCGTGATGCCTTGCGTGACGTCACCGGGATGTCGGCTGCCTCCAAAGAGGAATTGGACATCTATTCGCGGGGTTTCGACTCCGTGGTAAAGGTCGACGGAGCTGAAGAGGCGGGAGCCGCTCTTACCACGTACAATGTGGAGCGCGTCGAAATCGTCAAAGGTGCAGTCTCTGCACTCCAAGGCCGGGCGAGCGCGGGTGGCGTGGTGAATCTCATCTCGCGCAAACCCAAGTTCAAACAAGCGACCTCGCTGAGTGCGACGTATGGATCCTTTGATTACAAACTGGGCAAACTCTCTGTCACCGGCCCACTCATCGACAAGAAGCTTGCATATCTGGTAGGCTATTCGCGTTTGGATAAGAAGGGCTGGGTCGACTACACGTACCGCAAGGAAGACTCGCTGCAGCTGGGTTTGGAAATCCGTCCCCTACCGCGCCTAAGCATCAATCTCGACTTCCAGTACTTCGAACGGAACGAGAACCCGCAGACTCACCTCACGTTCACCCACCCCGCGTTTCTCGCTGCCGAGCTCGAGGCGCAGACCTTGTATGACGCCAAGGGGCTGGGNNGCTCGCCCGGCTTCTTATCCCCGAATCGCGGAAACGACGGTGGCCTGGCTCACGCGTACGCCTGGTTATGGCCCCAACGAGCCCACCGAAATCGTCAACGTCAATGAGATCATGTATCCGAGTGGATTCCGGGCCAATCCAGCGGGTCCGCAGTCGTGGCGCTACAGCGAGAGCCGAAAGGGATCCATTGAGGCTAAATATAAAATCGCCTCGTGGCTGGATTGGCGCAGCGTTTACTACGAATCCGATGGTAACAGCAGCTCCGCTATTCTAGCGACGTTTCGTGCGGCCGGCGGCCTGACCATTCGCGAGCGCGGAGTTTATAACCGGACGCTGCGACGCCGTTCGGATACGTCGCATGAAGCGGTCTCTAGTTTTGACGTCTTGGGCACGCGGCACCGGCTCTTGGTTGGATTTCAGTACCGAGGCTACGACACCAAAAATCAGAATCTCAACGGCCCCATCACCACCTACAATCCGCGTACGGCCGGTCCTCGCATGATCATGGATGAGATCATGGCCGCTAATCCGAACGGTTTTCCCACGGTACCTTTCGCGCCGAGCTACGAGCGCTCCTACTATTTCTCCGATCAAATTTCGGCTTTTGGAGAGAAGGTGCACGTCTTCCTCGGAGGACGCCACTCGACGCGCAGTCAGCGCACCAGTTCAGAGAATCCGCGAGTCAGTGACGGCTTTACTCCTCAGGGCGGGGTCGCGGTGCGCGTTCCTGGATTGGAGCAGCTCACAGTCTATGCCTCCTACGGCGAAAGCTGGCGACCGAACTTCGTCCTCGATGGTTTCGGCAATGTCATCGATCCCATCACGGAAAAGAACCACGAGGCCGGAGTAAAAATGGACTTCCTGGACGGCCGCATTTCGGGCTCTGCCTCGATCTACCAGCTGGATCAGAAGAATGTTCCTCTCCGAGATCATGCACGCGAAGCGGATCTGGGGATCTCGCCGCTTTACACCTTTGCCGGAGCGGCTCGTTCGTCGGGTGCGGAGTTTGATCTGACCCTGACGCCCNNTGCGCAATTACCAGGTGGTGCTTGGATACTCTCGCATCTGGGAAGCGCGCACTCTGGAGGCTGAGGATGTCCGCATGATCAACGTGCGTCGCCAGAATGCCCCTACCAAGCAGTTCTCTCTTTGGAACAAATACACCTTCGTGGATGGGCCCTTGAAGAACTTCTACGCGGGTTTCGGTCTTCGTTGGACCGGAGAAATCCGCATCCACGGAAGTTGGTCGGTCCCGCTGTACACGAATAATGTTTGGGACGGCAATGCCTTGCTCGGATACCGATTCAAGCTTCGCAAACTGGAGTGTGACCTATCGGGTCGTGTCGATAACATCTTCGACAAGTTCTACTACGAGCAGACCTTCCGTCCGGTAGAGCCACGACGTGCGTACGTGACCGCTAGCTTCAAATTCTAAGGGTTCGGGCTCTTCCTTCACGACGCTGCTCCATGACTCTAGCCTTTCCATTTCGGTGGTGCCTGTTGTTTCTAGTCCTCGGCTGTCTCGTCGTACGTGCGCAGGTAGCACTGCAGGTCCAGGTGGTGGACAGTCTCCCAGCCCTGCGGGGTTTGCTCGCCAAAGATGGGGTCCACGTTCGGATGGTTCCTGGGGTTTATCTCATCGATGAAGCGAACGCCCCGGACTTCTTGGAGTTCCGCGCCCGCAACGCGCATTTCGATCTCTCGGGAGTGACGCTAAAAGTGGATACCGCCTTGTCACGAACGTTTGGAAAGGTCGGGACAAACTTTATCAAGCTGAGCGGCGACAACACGCTGGTGGAGGGCTTTTCCCTCGAGACCTTTGGCAATCATCCCGCGCCAGGGGGCGCTCGCGCAGTGAGCATCACCGGTAACCGGATCGTACTCCGCCGGGTCACGCTCACATTGGCAGGATCCTCTCCCTACGGTTATGGCAGTTTCTTTGGTATCGGTGCGGAAAATACGGTTTCGCCGCTCAAGCTGAATGGAATCCGGGTTTCGGGAGACGACAACACAGTAGAGTTCTGTCATGTCTTCATGCGTTGCTTCGGGCATGCGATCTTTCTGCGTGGAGCCAATCGAGCGATCATCAAAGGGTGCCGCGTGGAAGGGGCCTTGCGTCGTACCGACCAGTTCTTGGCAGAGACATCGGGGGTAGCTTACGATCAAGGCTTTCGTCAGTACACGGGAGAACCCATTCCCGCGGGTGAAATGACGTCGTTGAGCGAGGATGGAATTCGCGCCTATCCGGATGATCCCGACACGGGACGCCGCACGCAGAATATTCGAGTAGAAAACTGCCGGGTCTCGAAGATGCGTCGGGCCATCTGCCTGGCATTTGCCGCGGGCAAGAACGTCATTGTCGATTGTGAAGTCACTGAGTCTGAGCGTGTCGGGTTTCACATAGGCTCGCACACCACCATTCTCCGCGGCAAAGCGGATGCCTTGTACGCACAGGCTCTCGACATTTCATCTTCCGGGAGCCGGGAAAGCTCTGCCGAGATCCTCGTTATCGATAGTCGAAGTCACTACGGGAACACGTTGCTCGCCAAAATCAATGGGCGCGATCATCGGGTGACGTTGACCGAAGCGAGCGCAGACACGGTTCCGGGAAGTCTGCAGATTGAACTCGCCAGCAACCGCGGTTTTGGAGCGTGGCGTAAGGATACGCCCCATGCCGAGCGAATCGAGCTGAGCAATCAGACTGCCGCTTCGGTCGTTCTCAAAAACGAGGCTCAGGCCATCACCGGACAAAGTCTCGGTCCGGTGACAGATCTGGGTCGGGGAAATTCTCTGCGCGGTCCGTTGCCCAAGCACACCTCCTTGGGTGACCCGTCTTCACATCGACACGTAACAGCAACGAACCGCTGAGGGTTTGGCCTCTCGCTCTCTAACCATGTTTCTTCGTACTTCCCTCTTTCCTGCTGCTCGCCGTCTCTCGATTCGATTTTTCCTAGGATCGCCGGTCAGCATTCTGTTTTTTGTTGGGAGTCTGTCCGTCCTCTCTCCTAAGCTCTCGGCGGAGGATACGCTTCGGGTAGTTCAGCTTGAGCCCACAGTCCTCTTCCCTCGNNGTGATCAATCTGTCCTCTGACACGGTCACCGCCGAATTGAAGGTCAAAGTTCCGGTCCTGGGATCAGAGTCGGTTTCCGCGGTAACGTTGCCTCCCGGGCCGTCTCGTCAGCAGGTGTTGATTCCCGATTTGTCTGCCGAGGCGGAGGTGACGGTGGAAATTGTTGTCGAGGGAAAAGCGTTGGCCACACACACCCAGCCGTGGCGGCCCCAAAGGAAGTGGAAGGTTTTTATGGTCAAGTCGTCCCACGAGGACATTGGCTACGAGGACTTCCTGTGGAAAAAGCAGAAAGAGATCGCCGATTTCATTGATATGGGTCGCCNNGCCTCCTGGGGATAGCACGGAACGCGCGATCGGTGGGTTTCGCTACTGGATGGAATCGATGCTGTTCACCCGGTACTACGCAGAAGAACGCTCTGAAATCGCCTTGCGCGAACTGATCGAAAATGCGGTCAAGCCTGGGATCTTACCGATGAGCGGGACGCCCAACGGCTTGCATCCTCATTGGATGGATTACGAAGAACTGGTGCGTACGACCTACCCAGCGCGGCGTGATTTCAAAGACCGATATGGATTGGATCTCGATACCTACGCGATCGTGGACAATCCCAGTTTTTCGTGGGCGTCTTCTCAGGTCCTGGCTCAGGCGGGTTTCAAGTATGCAGTCCGTTTTGGACAGTGGTGGCGAACAGGAGGAAACAATGACTATGCGACGACACGGATGCCGTCGGTCTTCTGGTGGCAAGCGCCCGATGGAAAGAGTCGCGTCCTCTACGCCTGGCGTCCTCACTATGGCCTGAGTTTTTGGTTTGGGCAGACCGACAAGGTCTACGCCAATTTGACTGAGTTGGGAGCGATCAATGTCCAGAGAGAACTCGCGGCGATCGAAAGCGGGGAAAAGCTCGGACCTTACCCGTGGAACTCCGTGCTGATTCCGTCNNTAACAATCGCGCCTTGCGCCAGTGGCGTTCGCAGTATCGGTATCCCGACATTCGCGTGGGTGATCCGCGGGACTTTATGGTCGAGATGGAAAAAGACCATGGCGATCAACTCCCGGTCCTCAGCGGAGACCTTAACAACTTTTCTGCCGACTACGCCGCGATTGATCCGGATTCGCAGGGTCGCAAGCGTCGCGCTTCACGTCTGCTGCCA
>DKKJ01000309.1:0-171 GCA_002455175.1 Opitutaceae bacterium UBA6669 | reverse complement strand
GTTGCCGCTGCAGCCACTCTTCGTCAGCCGACCTTTTTTCTGAAGCCGTCCGAGGTGGAGCACGCGTATCGGCGACTACACGACTACGATGAACACAGCTGGCCGACGAAACCACCCGCGCGGGATGTCCATCAGTTCAATGCGCAATGGGGAAAGCTGTTGGAAGGCGAT
>DKKJ01000326.1 GCA_002455175.1 Opitutaceae bacterium UBA6669 | reverse complement strand
TTTTTCGCCGCAGCCGCTGAAGCGATGCGGCGTATCTTGATCGACCGGGCGCGGCGTCGTCTCGCCCAACGCCACGGCGGCGGACTTCAGATAGTCGAACTAGACGATGAACAGATCGATGCAGGTCAACCCGACGATCAATTGATCGCCGTTCATGAGGCACTCGACGCGATGGCTCGGCATTACCCCAGGCAAGCGGAACTGGTGAAGCTTAGGTACTTTGCTGGTATGACGATCGAGGAGACGGCGGACTTGCTCGGTGTTTCACTCACCACAGCCAAAAACGATTGGCTATTTGCACGTACCTGGCTCTTTAGGGAGCTGGAGCGCAAGTGACCCTAAGCTGACTTACCCGATGCGAAGTGAAGCCGAAATTTTTGCCGAAGCCCTGCTCCTGTCACCTACCGAGCGTGCGAGCTATTTGATGATAGTCTGTGGTGCGGATGAAGCTTTGCGAAAGAGAATCGAAGAGCTCCTCACCGTGCAGGCACGCGTGGGTGATTTCATGGAAAGGCCGAACACAGAATCCGGCTTCAGCATCGCTGCCGTTCCGGAAGAAAAGACAGGGCGTGTCGGTCGCTATCGGTTAATTGAAAAAATCGGCGAGGGTGGATGCGGTGTCGTCTACCGCGCCACCCAGGAGGAGCCGGTCCGACGAGAGGTCGCGCTCAAGATCATAAAACCGGGCATGGACACGAAAGAGGTGATCGCTCGCTTCCAAGCTGAACGACAGGCGCTGGCGATGATGGACCATCCCGGCATCGCCAAGGTTTTCGATGCCGGCCAGACAGAGTAAGGTCGGCCCTTTTTTGTCATGGAGCTTGTCCGGGGTGTGAAGATCACGGACTACTGCGACAACCACGCTCTTTTCACCGAAGAACGCCTGAAACTTTTCGTGCAGGTCTGCCAGGCGACTCAGCACGCCCATCAAAAAGGTGTCATTCACCGCGACATCAAGCCGTCAAACATTCTCGTGGCCACCGGGCCTGAGGGCGTTGCCCACCCGGTGGTAATCGATTTCGGCATCGCCAAAGCGACAGTCAACGTGCGACTGACGGACAAGACGCTCTTCACGGCCGTCGACATGCTCATCGGTACGCCCACCTACATGAGCCCGGAGCAGACTGCGGTTTCCGGCACCGACGTAGATACGCGCTCTGACATTTACAGTCTCGGCGTTTTGCTCTATGAATTGCTCACCGGCTCCACGCCTTTCGACTCTGGAGAGCTTCTCCAGTTAGGGATCGACGAAATCCGCCGCGCTATCCGTGACCAAGAACCGCTGCGGCCGTCGACTCGCTTAAGTCGGATGGTCGGCGAAAGTCTGACGTTGGTCGCCAAAAAACGCCGCTCCGAGCCACGTACGCTCCTACGCAGTGTTCAGGGCGATCTCGATTGGATTGTTATGAAGGCCTTGGAAAAAGACCGGGCCCGCAGATACGACACCGCCTCCAGCCTGGCACTGGATGTCACCCGCTACCTTTCGCGTGAAGCCATCAGCGCGAGACCCGCGAGCAGCTGGTACCGATTGAGCAGGACTGTTTCTAGGCATCGACTCGCCTTCGGCGTCTTGGGGGCGTTTGTACTTTTGCTACTCACAGCCACCCTCACGATCGGCGCCCTCCTGCAAAAAGAGCGCCATGCTCGAGGGGAGGCAGAGCGGGCACAATCTCTCGCGGAAGAAAATCGTGCTCTCGCTGCCTCTCAAGCCACGCGCAGCGACCAAGTGAGCAAATTTCTTCAGGACGTCATTCTTGGCGCCAGTCCATACTACGCTAAAGGACAAGATACTACCGTACTGCTCAAGATTATCGACAACGCAGCCCAACGGATTCCCGCCGAACTTGCAGGACAACCCGCAATCCAGGCAGAGCTCCAACTCCGTATTGGTAAGGTCTACACGGATCTGCAGCAGTATCCTAAAGGTGAGCAGCAATACCGCGCTGCTTTGGCGGTGCTGGAGCCAAATCTCAACAAGCACCGCAAGCTCGCAGCAGATATCTATTTTGAACTGACAACCTTGATGCTTTTCCAAGGTAAATACGCGGAAGGAGAACAAACAATCCGGCGCTCGTTAGATCTGAGGCGCGAGGAATTTGGACCCGAACACCCCAGTGTTGCTGAATCACTCAACACCCTCGGTCGTACGTTCATGTCCACCAATCGACATCAAGAAGCCGAGCCGCTCATCCGTGAAGCACTGGCGATGCGGAAGAAATTCTTCACCGATGATCATCGCGCGGTGACGGACTCGCTTTCAGATCTCGTGACAATTTATTCCACGGATGAAAAAACGCTAGCAGAAGCAGAGAAACTGCAGCGAGACGTTTTGACGAGATGGAGGGCCGCCAACGGGCAATACGGCCGCAACGTCGACATTGGCTTGATTCGCATTGGACGACTCATGCGACGGAGCGGTCGAACCGCCTTGGCCGAGGACGTAGCGCGTGAAACCGTGATCGCCTTTCGGGCTAATAAGGGAACGGCCGACTACGACGTCACCCTCCACCTTTATGGCTTAGCATTGACTCTGGCGTTTGTGGGTAAGCTGGAAGAAGCGCAGCAAACCATTGCTGAAATTATGACTTATCAAGAGCGCGTGAAAGGCAATGCGCGCTTGGCATATATTCCGTATTCGACCTTGGCCCTCCAGGCACAGATTGAAGAAGTGCAAGGCAACCTTGCACGCTCTGAGGCCACCGCCCGCGAGGCGCTCCGATTGGCACGCACCATCCATGGCGATGCGCACCCCTTCGTCTCCGTGCCCATGGGAAGTTTGGCCAGCGTACTACTCACCGTGGGTAAAGCGGCCGAGGCCGAGAACCTCTTCGGCGAACTCCTCTCGGATAGCCTGGCAGCCAAACCGTCCAGCACCTACATGTTGATCGAACGGGCGAAGTTTTATGGAAGAAGAGGCAATTGGGAGAAGGCCGTCAGTGATGCTTCCCGCGCCGTGGCTCACCAGCCCAACTATCTAGAGGCCCAAGTGACACAGGCGTTCGCCCTGCTTGGGGCGAGCCGCGAGGGCGAGCTGCGTGCAGCAACCGATACGATGCTCGACCAGTATCGTGGAGCCCAAACCCCCTTTGTCGCGAGCCGAACAGCGCTTCTTTGCCTGCTTCTACCGCAGCCACCAGAAAAACGCCTTCTCCTTTCACAGCTGGCAGAAGCAGGCACGTCAGGGGAGATGGGGTCTTATTGGACAGGACGAGCGCAACTCGCCCGTGCTCTCTTTTTTTACCGTAATGGCGACTTCGAGGACTGCCTAGCTTGGGCCAGCAAGATTGCTGCTAATCCGCGAAGCGATCTCCAAGTCGCTGCCGGCGCCGTGTCAGCCCTGGCACAATTTGCACTAAAGGATCCGAGAGCGGCGGCAACGCTGGATGCAGCCAAAGCGAAGTTCTCACACCTTGCTTCGCTCCAGTCCGGAGATTTCGGAGGGTCATGGAAAGAAGACTACGAGAGCGACATCGGTCTCGGTTGGTTTGGCTGGGTGATCGCTCGCCGCCTTCTTGATGAAGCGACTACCGGTGCNNCAAGAGCAGGAAAATAGAGAGCAGATCGGAACGCCAAACCATTAGGCGCAGCGGGAAGTAACGACAACCCCGCGGCAAACGCATCCTCTGCAAGAGGTGTAAGCTACCGGTCAGGCTGTCCGGGCGCTTATTTTTGACGGCCGCTGGCCATTTCGAGTTGGAAACTCGCATTAGGTAATGAGTGGACGTGTGCATGCCGCCTCACGTTCGAACTCGGGACGTTCTCCACGCCAACCATGAGCCATTACCACAAGCTCTATACCGCCGCTGATACCGCAGTCGTTTTTATCGACCATCAACCGCAGATGACTTTTGGAGTCGCGAATATTGATCGCGCGACGCTCATCAATAATGTCGTTTTTCTCGCCAAGGTGGCAAAGGAGTTTGGTGTTCCGGCCGTGCTGACAGGCGTCGAAACGGAAGGTTTCAGTGGCTATCTCTGGCCACAATTGCTCGATGTGTTCCCTGGTCAACCAATCGTCGAGCGTAGTTCGATGAACGCCTGGGACGACGTCGGATTCAGAAAGGCCATCGAGGCCACTGGCAAAAAGAACGTTCTACTCACCGGCTTATGGACCGAGGTCTGCGTAGCCTGGCCCTGCATCGAGATGATCGCCGCCGGCTATAACATCTACGTAGTGGAAGATTGTTGCGGTGCCACGTCGCTCGTAGCCCACGACGCTGCACTGTCGCGTATGGTGCAAGCTGGCGCCATCCGGCTTACGGCCATCGCCGCCCTTCTTGAGTGGCAGCGCGATTGGGCGCGCAAGGAGCACTATTCGCCCCTCATGGAGATCATCAAAGAGCACGGCGGTGCTTACGGGGCCGGTGTCGAATACGCCTACACCATGGTTCACAAAGCGCCTCAGTCCGCACAAACACCGCATGTAGTAGCGAAGGCAAACTGAGCGATTTTCCTCCGAGTAACATTCTACCTACGCGCGTCTGTCATGCCGGTTCACCTTGCCATCACTCGACGTGTGCGGCCCGGTTGCGAGGCCGCATTTGAGCGTGCGGTTCGCGATTTCTTCCGCGACTCGTTTGGAAACGGTGTGCAAGGCGCACATCTTCTTTCGCCGGTACCTGGCTCGGGTTCACGTGAGTATGGAGTTCTGCGTACCTTCGCCAGCGAGGCCGAGCGAGCTGCGTTCTATCGCTCCCCTATTTTTCGAGCGTGGGAGGACAAAGTGCTTACCTTGACCGAGGGTCCGGCACAGCAACGTCAACTCCACGGACTAGAGGCGTGGTTTCATTCGGGCGGTCCACCACCACGTTGGAAAATGGCCGTGATCACCTATATCGGCGTCTACGGCATTACGCTGCTCCTTACACAGACGCTCACACCACTCTTGAAAGACTGGCCACTTCTGTTGGCCAACGGAGTTTTCAACTTGGTCGTAGTCGGGCTCCTAACCTGGGTGGTGATGCCTCTGCTCACTCTGTTTTCTCGTCCCTGGTTACACGCATCGAGCACCTGACCGCCATGACTCCATGTCGAACACCTCAGTTGATCCTGCACAATGGTCGCATCGCGACACAGGACGAAAAACGCTCGTTCGCTGAAGCGGTTGCCATCTCCGATGGACGTTTCCTGGCGGTGGGAACCGACCCCGAGGTGTTGGCACTCCGTGATGCAACGACCAAAGTCATTAACCTGAACGGACGTACTGTCGTCCCCGGTCTCAACGACTCACACCTCCACCTCATCCGCGGGGGCCTGAGCTACAATCTGGAGTTGCGATGGGATGGGGTCCCATCGTTGGCGGACGGCCTGCGCATGCTACGTGAGCAGGCCGTCCGTACCCCGGCGCCTCAATGGGTACGCGTCGTCGGCGGGTGGAGCGAATTTCANNGTGTTCATTCTGCATCTGTATTGTCAGGCCATCTTGAACCGGGCGGCCCTCCGCACGCTGGGCTACGACAAGAAGACTCCAAATCCTCCCGGAGCTGAAATCCAGCGTGACAATGACGGAAATCCCACAGGCTTGCTGATCGCTCGGCCGAACGCAGCCCTCCTCTACGCCTCCTTAGCCAGGGGGCCCAAATTGTCTCGGGGCTACCAATACAACTCAACGCGACAGTTCATGCTTGAACTGAATCGTCTAGGACTAACGAGTGTGATCGATGCGGGTGGAGGCGGGCAAAACTATCCCGACGACTATCAGGTCATCAATGAACTACACCGGCGCGGCGAACTGACGCTGAGAATCACCTACAACCTTTTCACGCAAAAACCGCAGGAGGAGCGTGACGACTTCGCGCGTTGGATCCGGATGGCGAAGCCAGGACAAGGTGACGATTTTCTCCGGCTGAATGGCGNNCCTTCCTCGAGCCTCGTCCCGAGCTGGGGAAACGACTGGAGACCGATCTCGAAGAGGTAATTACGGTGCTCGCGGCGAATCGCTGGCCCTTCCGGCTTCATGCAACCTACGACGAATCCATCACACGTTTTCTCACCGTCTTCGAGAAAGTAAATCGCGCGCATCCTCTCGAAGGACTGCATTGGTTCCTGGATCACGCAGAAACAATCAGTGAGCGTAATATCGACCGGGTAAGTGCGCTCGGAGGGGGCATAGCCATACAACACCGCATGGCATTTCAAGGTGAGTACTTCGCCGCTCGCTACGGCCGGGCAGTCACGGCGGACACTCCTCCCATTGCAAAGATGCTCCGCGCTGGTGTGCCGGTCGGGGCTGGCACAGATGCCACGCGCGTAGCCAACTACAATCCCTGGGACTCAATCTACTGGCTGGTCACAGGTCGCACGGTCGGTGGTTTTGAACTGTATCCTGAAGAGAATCGCCTCTCCCGCATGGAGGCTTTGCGACTTTACACCGTCGGAAGCGCTTGGTTCTCCCGTGACCAAGGCAAGAAAGGTTCCATTGCACCAGGTCAGCTCGCGGATCTTGCCGTGCTGTCTGAGGATTTCTTCTCCATTCCCGAAGAGCGCATCAAGCGTCTTGAGTCTGTGCTCACCATGCTCGGCGGCAAGGTCGTCCACGCCACCGACGAGTTCTCCGCACTGGCACCACCTCCTTTGCCAGCGATGCCTGAGTGGTCTCCCGCGCAGCACTTTGGTGGNNGACCGCGCCACCACTGTTTCCGCCCAGCCAACCAGTTGTTCCTGTCCACAGCATCGTCCGCATCCATCGGACTGCGCCTGCCCGGCCCATGCGTTCAACGCCAGCGCAGTCCTCGGTCGTCTCCTCGGCCAGGCCACCGCTTCTCTCGACGGAAAGCTCCGCGAGTCCCGGCAGACTGGGTTCTTCGGCATCGGATGCGACTGCTTCGCTTTTTAACCAGCATTTATGAAATCCACGTTCTGGCAACCAGCCAACGAAACCTCGGAATCAGTTCGAGAACAGATGGTCACCCTGCTTAACCAACTTTTGGCAGACGCGATCGACCTCGGCCTCCAAGCCAAGCAAGCCCATTGGAATGTGAAAGGGTCGCAGTTTGCTTCCCTCCATGCGTTCTTTGACGAAGCCGCCGACATTTTCCATGACGTCGGTGACCAACTGGCCGAACGGGCCGTCAGCCTGGGCGGCATCGCCCAGGGAACGCTGCAGGCCGTTTCAACGACCACGCGTCTTCCCGCCTACGCGGCAGAGATTTTAGACGGAGCCGACCACCTTCGCGCCCTCGCGGTATCCATAGCTCCGTTCGCGCGTTCCAGTCGGCTCGCGATCGACATTGCAACCGGAGCGAGTGACGCCCTCACCGCTGATCTGCTCACCGAAATTAGTCGGTCTGTCGACAAGCTTTACTGGCAACTCACTGCCCACCTCTCGACACCACGTTAAGTCACTCCCTTCACAATGACCACCATGACTCATATCGCTGCGCTGCGACTCCACGCGGCAGGTTTAACCTGCTCTCTGTCCGCAAATACTCTCGCCTGCACATCCGCGATCACGACACCGACATCGAATGGGAGGAACACTCCATGACCTCGGGAAAACTCGCTGATAAAGTAGCTGTAGTTACCGGCGCATCTAAAGGAATCGGAGCCGCCATCGCACGAGCGTTGGGAGCTGAAGGTGCCTCAGTCGTCGTGAATTATGCCTCTTCACGTGCAGACGCCGAACGAGTCGTTGACTCGATTCTCGCGAGCGGGGGAAAGGCAATCGCCGTACAGGCGGATGTATCCCAATCAAGTGACGTAGCACGCCCCTTTGAGGCAGCACTCGCCGCGTTCGGGCGCTTGGACATTCTCGTCAACAACGCAGGAATCTATCAAGGAGCGATGCTCTCAGACATTACGGAGGAACTGTTCCATCGGCATTTCAATCTGAACGTGTTAGGCCTTATCCTGGCAACGCAGGAAGCGGCGAAACGCATGGGCGCCAACGGCGGGAGCATCGTCAATACAAGCTCTGTGCTCAGCACACTTTCTCTGCCGGGGAACGGAGTTTATAATGCGACGAAATCAGCCGTAGATGGCCTGACTCGGACGTTCGCCAAGGAACTTGCTCCCCGGAAAATTCGGGTGAATTCGGTAAACCCGGGTCTCGTTGAAACCGAAGGCCTGCATGCGACAGGCGGGATGCAACACCGTGATCACATGGCGATGATCACTCCCCTAGGTCGGATCGGACAGCCGACAGACATTTCTCCCGGGGTGGTTTTCCTCTGCTCGGACGATTCAGGGTGGATGACCGGAGAATCGTTGTACCTCACCGGAGGCCTCCGCTGAAAAGCCTCCTATGAAAACGAACGCGAAAACTATTCTCTTGGTGCATGGCCTCTGGGTTACGCCTCTGAGTTGGGATCCTTTCAAACGCTTCTACGAAAATCTCGGCTATCAGGTGATAGCTCCAGCTTGGCCAGGCATTCATGGTAGNNCGACATGCGTCGCTCGTCTGAAAGTTTAAACGGCATCGGGGCCCTAGAAGTGGTCGAGCACTACGCTAAGATTATCCGAGAGTTGCCTGCGCCTCCAATCATCATGGGTCACTCCTACGGCGGACTGATCACGCAGATGCTGCTTGATCGCGGCTTGGGTTCTGCCGGCGTGGCGATTGATTCCGTTCCGCCTCGCGGCATTTGGATCCTACCGCTGTCCACCAATCTCGCGCTTGTGCCAGCGTTCCTTAAACTCGACACGTTTCGGACGACATTTCTGTTCAACTTTAAACAATGGTGGCGCGTCTTCGCCAACACCCTCCCTGAGAACGTTGCCCGCGAAGCCTACGCCACTCAGGCAATTCCCGCATCAGGCCGTGCGATCTTCCAAGCCGCATTGGCCAATGTGACCCCACGTGCACCTACAGCAGTGAATTTTCGGAACAGAAAGCGCGCCCCGCTGCTCGTCATCGGCGGCTCCAGAGATGTCATCATGCCCGCAGCGCTAAGCCGGAAGATTTATCGGAAACACTCCATTTCTCCGATTCGAACCGACTACCAAGAGTTTTCGGGGCGCAGCCACTACATCATCGCCGAACCCGGTTGGCAGGAAGTCGCCGACTACGCCCTCACCTGGGCGGAGCAACACGCACATCGTTAGCCTGCTCACCCACTCACGCCATGTCCTCATCTCGTTACCACCCATTTCGCAACGTCGACGCGTCACGTCGTCAGTTTCTCCTTCACGGCACACTCCTTGCTGTCGCCTCAAAATTGAGCCTCTCCACTTTAGCTGCTGCTCCCCAGGAGCAAACGGCCCGTCACCAAAAACAAAATCCACAAAAATCTATGAGCACCTTCACGACCAAAGACGGCACCACCCTCTACTACAAAGACTGGGGCTCCGGACCTGTCGTCACGTTCAGTCATGGCTGGCCTCTCACCGCCGATGCTTGGGAGGCACAGATGTTCCATCTCGCCTCCAACGGCTATCGCTGTATCGCCCACGATCGCCGTGGACACGGTCGGTCGAGCCAACCGTGGAACGGGAATCACATGGACCAATATGCCGACGACTTGGCGGAGCTTTTCGAGAAACTCGACCTCAAGGACATCACGATGATCGGACACTCCACGGGTGGAGGGGAAGTAGCCCGCTATATTGGTCGTCACGGAACGAAACGAGTTAAAAAGGCCGTGCTCATGGGCGCGGTGCCGCCGATCATGTTAAAAACAACGGCTAATCCCGACGGGCTTCCGATGGAGGTTTTTGACGGCTTCCGGAAAGCCTACCTTGCCGACCGTGCCCAGTTTTTCCTCGATGTCGCGACGGGGCCATTTTTCGGATTCAACCGACCCGGCGCCAAAGTTTCCGAAGGACTGATCCGCTCTTGGTGGACTCAAGGAATGATGTCCGGCCACAAGAATGCCTACGATTGCATCAAGGCATTTTCCGAAACGGACTTTACGGAAGATCTCAAGAAAATGAATGTCCCCACCCTGATCATCCACGGCGATGACGATCAGATCGTGCCTATCGGAGCCTCAGCCCTTCTTTCCCACAAACTGGTCAAAAACTCCGTGCTCAAGATTTACCCCGGTGGCGGGCACAGTCTAGGTGACACGGCGAAGGACCAACTCAACGCCGACCTGTTGGCATTCCTGAAAAGCTGACGCCGTGCACACACCACGATAGACCAAAGCGTCCGGTCATCGCACCTCACGCGGTTCAATCGCGATCTGCAGCGATTCACCAGGCGACAGCGATACCGGAAGGCCCTCGACCAATTGTCTTCCCGTGTAGGAGGTAGGCATGCGATCGCCGATCGCGACGGTGTACTCCTGATCGCTTTCCACGGTAAACCATTCTGGGAATTGATTAATTCGGGGATAGTCGATGGGGAGTTTCAAGAGCGTGCGGTGGCGCGGCTCATCGAAGGTCAGCCGACCCGACCAGGCTGAACGCGATTCGGCGGTGATTCGGAGACNNGACCGCACCGACGAGGACATCGTCACGCCAGGGGTGAACATGGACGCCACGGGTTTTCCACAACGCATACATGATGCTGGTGCGGGAAAAATTCCCGTCGCCCCACCATCCTTCCACCACGGGATTTTCGCGCTGCATGGCCCACATCACCTTGATTTCGCTATCGATCCACTCCTCCGCTCCAGGCGAGGGAATCCGATTAATCAGGTTTAGCGCACTTTCAATCGCGTCGGCATAGCCGTCGTGACTTCCCGACTCCCAATCATGGTTACGATAATTTTTGTTCAACGAGTCCAAGGCTTGATGAATGGCCGCCAGGTAGGCGGGCTTCGTGTCAATCAGGTGTACGGAAAGGTACGCGTTAAAGATATAGCCCCAATTGTCGGCGAGTCGTCTTTCTACCACCGAACGGTCGCGTAGGTTGATAGAGTCGAAAAAGAGGCCATGGTCATTGCGGCCAATTTTCAGAATGTCATCGAGCAACGCATGAAATGCCGGCTGATATAGGCGCTTTTTCGCCGGATCGGCAAAATGNNCGTGTCACATACAGCTCGCTGAGCCCACCAATGATCTCACAGCCGTGATCACGCAAACGGAGGTAGCTCGTGTTGCGGAGCCCCTGCTCGCCCAGGAGATAGTGATCGCCGATCTCCGTGGCCCAAGCGAGATACCGCGCTTCGCCCGTCATCCAATAACAGCGCGAGAGGATCTGCAGCAGGTTGCCATTGATTTCGGCATCGACCGCGCGATACCGTTCCATTTCGGAACCCTTCGAGACGCGAGTGATGAGCGGAATGTCTTCAAGCATCTCCAGCATGCGCTCGCTCCACGGTGAACGGCCAAACGCCTCCGCCAACGGCAGCAGACCATCTTTCATGTATTCGGAGGAGGTAAAAAGAATCCGAGCATTATCCGCCGTGTCATACTGAAATCCCTGCTTGGTGAACGAGTAGGTGTCGGGCAGCGTTTTGAGACGCGAGGTGAGCTTCCGTTCGCTTCGGAGTATGTCTGTCATTGGCCCGTCAAACAGAGGGCGATCCAGGAACCAAGCCGTCAGCGTCATGAAGGAATAATTGTCTGCTCCCGCATTGTGCGGCTCCCAGACATCGGTGCGCTCAGCCTTTGGGTAACCCTTGAGCTGAGACGGAATGAGACCCGACCGCGGATCACGCGCCTCCAACCACGCGCGGGTGAGACGGAGGCTCCGAACATAGGCTTCGTTGGCCTGAGTAGCATGGATACGCGCCTGGCGAACGACAGAGGCTGTCCCATCAGCGGATTCCTTGGCGACAGCGTTGGTGGCAAAAACCAAGACGCCACCCATGATGGCCGCGTTGACGATATACGCTAGGAGACAAAATCGCTCTCTATGAACCGAATCCATCGGGAAGCTCTCGTCCCGGTTCAATAGCGTAGGCCTGATAGACAAGGGAGCTCGAGCATGCGTCATCGCATTCTCTCTACAAGGATTTCGGCATNNCTACCGTGAGCCAGATGGCCACGATTCCAACCACGTCCAGCGCAAGTCCATGGCGCATCATCCCGCGAACGCGGACTTCTCCCGTCGCGTAGGCTAACGTATTGGGACCGCTCGAGACCGGCAGCATGAACCAAAAGGTACACCCGAAAGCACACGCGAGCGCCACCGGAACGGGATCGACGCCGGCACTTTGGGAGAGGGCGATCATCAACGGAACCGTGACGTTCGCAGCGGCGGTGTTGGAGGCGATCTCACTGATCGCGACGCTCAGCACCACACCCACAGCGATGACAATGGAAATGTCCGTGGTCTTCAGAATCTGGGAGAGGCCACCACCCATCGCGGCCGCGAGACCCGTGCTAAAGNNGGCGGCCAACATGATCGTTCCCCAATCAATCCTCGCCCCTTCCCGCCAACTCAATACGAATTCACCACGTCGTAGGTGAGTAGGCACTACAAAAAGCACGAGTCCCGCAAATAACCCGACCATGTTGTCATTAATCGAATCGATTCCTAGGGCCCTGACGTCCAACCCCAAGAGCTCGCAAATACCAGGCGCGAGCCACAGGAAAATGGCGCCGCCCAGGGCCAAACCGGTGGCGATTTCGCTGGGCTTCAACGGACCGAGGTCGCGTTGTTGCTGAGCAAATTCACGGGCCAATGCAACGCTATCACCTTCATCCCGTGTAAGAGTCGGCCGCAGGCGCCACAGAAGATAGCCGATCAAGATAAGGGCGAGCGGGAGCGCTAGCAGCATCCAATGAATGGTCGAAACGCGCGCGCCGGTCAGCTCTTGGAGATGTCCCACCGTGATGATATTGGGCGCCGTGCCTACGGGTGTGGTAATTCCCCCAATCGAAGCTGCGTAAGCAATCAGCAGGACCAGCCCCTGGCGCGCTTCAGGATTCCGGCCAATTGCACGGCTGGTGTTGATCACTCCAATCGCAATCGGGAGCATGACTGCAGTGGTGGAAAGAGGGTTCATCCACATACCGAGCGCAGCAGAGAGAAAAGCCAAACCGCCGCAGACACGCCAGGGGGAGTGTGACACGATCGGTAAATTGAGGATGGCCAAAGCGAGCCGTCGATCCAACCCATGCTTTTGCATCGCAGCCGTCAGGAAGAACATCCCGATGTACTTAAAAATAACGGGGCTACCGAAAGCGGCGAGGACTTCACGATCCGGGGCAACACCGAGAACGATACACAACGCAGGGCCGAACAAGGCGGTCGCCGCCAGAGGAATGGCTTCTGTCATCCAGTAGACGATGACCAAAGCCAGCACAGCAGTGAGGCGCTGCATCGGCACTCCCGGCCACGGCAGGGGCAGCCACAAAAAGGCTAGAAACAATGCCGGACCCAGAAAGAGTCCCACCCGTTTCAACGTGCCATAATTACTGTCAGATTCTTTTGGATACACATTCCCAGAAGGAGACGGAATGGCAGCCGGTCCTCGATTGTCCGCAGTGCCAANNCGATCGCGGAGAGAGCGTCTCAGTCAGGGTCTCGGCAGTGGGCATGATCTCATGATGACTCATCGCCGATGGGTGTTGGAGGGGTGATAAAAGGGGAGAAGACTGAACCAGCCAGTGGCAAAAGGGCGGATTCGAACAGGGAGAGATCGGATCGCAATGGGCAAAATCGTATCGGGCGTTCGACAATGTAACCGGCGCACCGCCGTGATGGGCGCAGGATGAAGGAAGGCGTTACCATGCGATATCGTACGCCTCGACCATGTACGTGGGCGGAGAAGGGCCGATTCGATCCGCCGGGCATTGCAGCTTGAGCCCCAGCAGATCCCGTACGCCGCCACACTTCCTCAGGCCAGCGATGCGGCAACGTGCCAAAAGCGGGCCCAGCCGTCCAGCTAACGACCGACACCTGCTAGGGTAGCGTTCACTCGAAGCACCCTTCCTTGCTTGATCTATCCCGACCAAGACTCATCGAGGCAACCCAGGGTTCTAGGCCTCCGCGCTATTCACCGATAGCCCAGGATCCCCATGACTAGGCCCAAGGGCATTTCCGTCCAGTTACCAACACGGCCTACTGTATCGCAATCGGCGTTGTAACACCTGCACGATCTCACAAATTTCGTATTTATAATATTTTACGTTAGATTCTTGCTTAGGACATTGGCGCAAACCCACCCGAAGAAGCCAATGCAATTCAACACCACTAAACCTAAAACCCTCAATCGTTGACATTAATTAATATTTTGTAGACACTTTACTGGTATCGACTAGACCTACCCAGCCTGCGCTCCACCCGCCGGGCCCACGCTGCTTAGCCCCTTACCTGTTAACCGACGTGCTCCCCCAGCAATCGCGGCAGCCCTGCTCGCTGCCGCCCTCGACTCCCCTCTCGGTCCTCAAATTTTAGCGTCATCTCATCACCCCTCGCGAAATGCGATTTATGGCTCTCGTCCTTGGGCTCACGTCAGCACTACCTGCTCCCGCAGTCTCAGCAGATAGGTCGTCCGACTACCGCGATGTCATCGGCCGCTTCGATGACGCGATGATTGAAAAAAGCCGCGACAGTTTCCCCCATTCGGACGTGCCGTTGTTCCCCATCGTGATGACGCGCGACGCCCTCAACCTGGCGTTGCTGCAGACATGGCTCCTGCGGCACGAACCGGAGCTCGCAAGTCAGATCCGATTGATCGCGACCGACCGAAGCTAGCCTTTTTAATATTCCCATGCCGACGCCAACTTCACGCCTACGTCTTCTTTACCTCCTGATCGGCATATGCTCGGCGCTAAGTCTGGGCTCTTTTGCGCACGCTACTTGGACGCCAGCCGCCGCAGACCTTCTCATGCGTGCTGGTAACACGGACGACGATCACGAGCGTCAGAACCTCCTGCAACAGATGGCCGAACTGCCCGGGTTGGACGCAACGCGAGTTGCAGAGGCCAAAGCGCTGGCCGCCTTTGTCATTCAGTGGAACAGCGGCCCGCTAAAGTTTTATGGCGCGCAGCAACGCGGTAAAGAACGGCACGAGCGTGTCATGTACGACTTCGGTATCGCGGTCGATTCTCCGCTCCTCCGCATTACCGATCTCTATCTCGGGAGGATGATCGCTTGGACCTTGATCGAGGACAGCACGGTGCGCACGAGCCGCGATCTTGCGAAACGCTATAAAGATCACGCCATTGAGGCGTTCCGCCGCTACCATCAGGCTTTTCCAGAAAACCGCATCGCCAAGATGTACCTGGGAGAGACCATTCCCTGGCCAAAGCAGTTTTCATCCGTCACGAACGCTCCCGAGTGGGCCATCTTGCAACGGGAGCAACTCGAACGGCTAACGGAGATCATTGTATGGTGGATCGAGCACCGGCAGCGACCAGATGGACAGTTCGGCGGCGGTTGGGGCGACGACTGCGAAATGTGGCGGTGGTGGTCGTCCGTACTTTTGGGTT
>DKKJ01000424.1 GCA_002455175.1 Opitutaceae bacterium UBA6669 | reverse complement strand
AATTCACGCTGAACCAGGACACCTCGACCTCAACTGGTTCGGCGGCATCGCGCCGAACGATAGAGACAAAAGCACCATGGGCCGACTGGATTGGGACAAGGATCAGGCCCAGCCGCCCATTCTGAGTACGAACCCGTATTCCTTCCCGAACCCGGAGGCCGAAATCCAAAAATATCACAACGATAATATCGCCTTAACAGTAATTGAGGAGTCCTACTTAGCCGATCAGAACGTTGATACGTTTCAGCAGATGCCCGCAGACCTGAACGCCTATCAACGCACGGCGGGCGTCTGCAATCCGAGCAACCAGACGCAGCCGATCTTGATTGAAGCAAACAACTTTTTTGGCACTGCCCGGATGATCGACTGGTCTGACCCACAAGCCCGGCGGTGGATTCACGACCATCGGCGTTTCCCCAACCTGACGCAACTGGGCGTCACGTCGCACTGGACCGATCTCGGCGAGCCGGAGCGGAAAGATACCAGCGCATGTTACGAGGGAGTGGAGACGACGGTCTCTGGACTGAAAAACGCGCATCCGGACATCCACAACCTCTACAATCTACTGTGGGTCAAGGGCATCTGGGACGGATACGCGGATCATCAAGGACAGGCGAACGCCCTCGGGATCACCAATCCACGGCCATTTGTCCTGACCCGATCGGGAACAGCGGGCGTGCAGCGCTATGGCGCGGGGATGTGGACCGGCGACATCGCGAGCAATCTCAAGTCGCTGGCAACCGCTTATAACACCCAGATCCACATGTCGTTTTCGGGTATCGACTATCACGGCTCCGACGTCGGTGGCTTCAGGCGCGAGGTTCTACCCTACAACAACAAGCAGGGCGCTTATCGCGGCTTTGAAGAGGAAATGTACACGCAGTGGCTGGCCAACGCCCTCTGGACGGACGTTCCCGTTCGTCCACATACTGACAATGAATTTGTTCAGGTGTCCCCTCCGTATGTCACCGCTCCGAATCTGATCGGCAAGAAAGCGAGCAACCTTGCCAACGTGCGCCAGCGCTACGAACTGATCCCTTATTACTACAGTCTCGCCCATANNCCGGTGGTACCGCCACCCGTGTTCTATTTCCAGAGCGATCCCAACCTTCGGGGGCTTGGCCACGAGAAGATGATTGGACGGGATCTTCTGGTGGGGATCGTCGCCCGGCATGGCGAGTACGAACGTGACGTTTACTTGCCCGCAGGACGCTGGGCCAATTATCACTCGAACGAGTGGGTACAAAGTTCCGGCGAAAACATCAAGGATCTGCCGGTCTATCGCGACGGAATACTGAGAATTCCCGCGTTCGCGCGAGCCGGCGCCATCTTGCCGAAGATGGCGGTCAGCGCCGACATCAAGGACGCTTTCNNCAACCGGCCGTCCTTTCTATCACCACCGGACGACCAGGATAACGCAACGCCAGGACAGTCCTTCATCGGTCTCGGTCACTATCGAGCCGGTTGTCAACGTCAACGGGACCAGCCCATTACCCGGAGCGGTAATGGATCGGCAGAATGTTTTGGAACTCGGCGTCGATGATGCGGAGGCCACTGCGGTCACGCTCGACCATGTGGCGTTGACAAGTCACCCGACGCGCGCCGCGTTCGATGCGGCAACGGACGGATGGGNNGAACCTAGTGCTTGCCAAGTCGGCGTCGAGGCCCGTGACAGAGGCCAAAACGTTCGGCTTCACCCTGCGGGCCATCGCTGGAAAGACCTCCGTGCATTTCGTCTGCGACAACGGATTCACCCAGCCCGGTCAAAGCATCTTCGTCGTCGGCAGCATTCCGGAACTCGGGACCTGGAACCCCGCGAAGGCGATCAAACTCGATCCCAATATTTATTACGCCTACATCCATTCGCCGCCTCCAGGTGGTCAAAACGAAGGACCGACGCAGCCGGTTTGGACGGGGGTCGTCGCCGAGCTGCCGTCCAAGCCCAGCTTTGAATGGAAGTGTATCCGTTTGAATGATGATCGATCCGGCGAGCCAATTTGGGAACCCGGTTCCAACAACCCCTTCAGTACTTCCATCGCCTCTGGTTACGCCGGACAGGCCTTCGGCAAGTTTTGACGTTCCGTTGACCGTGACTCTCTTCTGAAAATAATCCCTCTCCTGCTACCAATGAAGAAGGAGTAGCGGAGGGATGGAGGGACGAAAGACTCAATGACTTACCGGCTATAGCCGGTGGTTGTTGAGTTGCCGTGGTATTGCCCCAAAAAAGTCTTCTGTTGGTTAACAATACTTCGGACAGTTTTTAGCAGCTTTTAAGGCCCAATAGTTCGGACAGTTTTGAGGGGGTACAAGGTCGGGAAGTAACCGCACCGGGTTGGCTTCGGATAAGGTGGAGTTGTGAACAACAATCGATCCGACGGAGAACCCGATGCATCTGCTGGACTCTGTACTGGCGAGGATGAAGTTGGGCCAACCTGCTCGACGATTTCTGCGAGAGGTGCTGATGCTGCTGATCATCGTGCCGGGGCGGGCGACGTTCCGCAACCTGAGCCGCTATAGTGACTACGGTGAGAAGACCTTCAGCCGGTGGTTTCGGCGGGAGTTGGACTGGGCCAGTTTGAACGTGGCGGCGATTCGAACGGTAGTGCCGGCCGAGCACGAAGCGATGTTGGCGTTTGACCCGAGCTTCATACCCAAAAGCGGGAAACACACTGCGGGTCTGGGCCGGTTTTGGAATGGCGAGGCCGGTCGGGTGGAGGCGGGCTTGGAAGTCAATGTATTGAGTTGGGTGGACGTGACCGCCAATACCGCGTATGCCATCAGTGCAGCGCTCACGCCGCCGAAATCGCCAACGGCGAGGTTGAAAGCCGCCGGGGAGGCGACCGAAGCGACTGCCTCCGACGGGCCGACCCGCACTGTGCTGGCGCAGGTCCGGGCCAAGGCCAAGGCCAAGGCCANNCTTGAGAAGATGGAGCCATGAAGTTTTCACCCGAGATTTGGGAACGAGCCGTTCGGATGGTCTTGGAGTATCCAGGGGAGCACGAGTCGCAATAGGCGACAATCCGCGCAATGGCAACGAAGATGAGCTGTACGGCCGAGATGTCGCGGCGCTGGCTACGTCAACACGAATGGGACATAGGCGTGCGCGATGGGGTGACCACGGCCGAACGCGACCGCATCAAGGCGTTGGAGCGCAAGGTACAGGAACCGCGCCAGGCCCATGAGATTTTGCGCCAGGCGCTGGCGTATTTTGCNNACCGCCAGTGCCACAACGCGGCGCCGACATGCAGGACGATGAGACCCAGAAAGACCCAGCCGACCCGGCCGTGGAGCGAGAACAGTCTCTCGCTGAGCGCCTGGTCCTTGCCGATCAACCCCGGCAGGGTCCAGCCGAAAAACGACACGGGGTAACCACCCGCCGCCGTGGCGAGCCCCCCCAGGATCGGCATGGCCAGGAGCGCCACGTAGAGGAGGCCATGCACCGTATGGCTGGCCACCCGCTCGAACCCACCGAGGGGTGGCCGATACGGCGGGACACCCAAGACCAGCCGGACTCCCAGACGCGAGAACATCAGAGCCAGGATCAGGACACCCATGGTCTTGTGAGTGGTGTAAAGGGCATCGGTCACCGTCTTCCCAAAAGACTCTCGGGCTCCATCGAAACCCAGGAATCCCAAGACCATGCCGATCCCCAGCGCCAGCAGCACTAGGAAAGCGATCAGCCAGTGCAGCAGGCGTTGTGCCAAGGCGTAGCGATGAGTCTCGGTCATGGTGTCCTCCTGGGGGTGCTGTTGCCCAGAATAATCAAGTTCAAAAACCGTGCAATGAAAAGTGATGCTCGATAGGGATGCCCGACGGTTGCAGCGGGCTCGCCCCGACGCGGATCGGGGGCGACAGTGGTC
>DKKJ01000209.1:9778-9951 GCA_002455175.1 Opitutaceae bacterium UBA6669 | reverse complement strand
GGAGCTGAAGAGGAGGTGCAAGGTGAGCCCTTTGTTGGTCCAGCTGGCCAACTGCTCACCCGGATGATTCAAGCGATGGGCCTCAAGCGGGAGCAGGTCTATATTGGTAATATCATGAACTGGCGCCCAGATCTGCCCACGCCTGATGGCCAGGAGCAAGTGGGTAACCGGCC
>DKKJ01000209.1:1515-9726 GCA_002455175.1 Opitutaceae bacterium UBA6669 | reverse complement strand
AAGCGTGCGATCTGGGAGGATCTACTCAAGGTGATGGAAAAGATCGACCTGCCCATCTCCGAAAAACAACGCGGCTTCTTCTTGGATAAATGAAATGTCACCTTTGGTCTCGTACGTGTGCTTTGCTCGGAGTGTGGGTGGGGCTGGCTACGCTCCTCTCCGCAGCAGAGCCACCCTTCGACTTTGAGGTCCTCCAATTNNATTTCATCCCGGATTTATCCAGAAGAACACCGTACAAATTTCTCAGGTTGCTGGCGGAGTAGTGACTCCTATTGCCTACGACGGCAGGATGTTTGACTACGGGAAAAACAAGCTAAGTGGACTTCCTGCGGATTTGGGCTTCACCGGCTTCCGGGTGTTAACCCCCTTCAACACGCCTGACCTGTGGGACGAATTAGTCGTTTTTCAAGGTGCCAGCTATTTCCGAGCCTTGGGCAAGAACCAGCGTTATGGCCTCTCAGCGCGAGGGCTGGCCCTGAACACGGCAGACGCGGGCGGGGAAGAGTTTCCCATCTTTGAGGAGTTTTGGGTTCAACGACCCGGACAGAATTCCAAAGACTTGGTGGTGTTCGCCCTTTTGGATAGTCCGAGTGTGGCCGGCGCGTATCGGTTTGTCCTACGACCTGGGGTAGCCACGGTCATGGAGGTCAAAGCCGCTCTTTATCCTCGGTCGGGCGCCACCATCAAGACGCTCGGTTTGGCTCCCCTAACGAGCATGTTCTGGCATGGCGAATCGTCTGCTACAGTGAACAACGATTACCGCCCCGAGGTGCACGACTCCGATGGCCTTCTCATGGAGCGTGGAAGCGGCGAGTGGTTGTGGCGTCCCCTGGCAAATCCGAAAGAGGTGCGAACGGTCTCATTTAGTGATGAGAACCCCAAGGGATTTGGGCTGGTGCAGCGCGACCGGCGGTTCGCTAGTTATGAGGACTTGGAGGCTAATTACCATTTAAGGCCCAGTGTGTGGGTAGAACCGATTGGCGAGTGGGGTCGCGGACAAGTGCGCCTCGTGGAAATTCCTACGCCCGACGAAACCCATGATAATATCGTCGCATTCTGGGTACCCGAAGCACCCCTTCGGCCCAATCAAGCCTTTGAATTCTCGTACCGTCTTACTTGGTTCATGGAGGGACAGGAAGGTGCGAAGGCGCCGCCAGGAGGGACCGCTGTCGCCACACGATTAGGCAGAAGCATGACGCATGAACCGGAGTTGCAGCGGTTTATTCTTGATTTTGACAGCCCTTATTTAAACGCCCGACAAGCGGAGGCTAAGATTGAGCCGGTGTTGAGTGTGGGTGAAGGGGCTACGCTCACCCATCACAGCCTTCAGAAGAATCCGTTCAATGGAACCTGGCGCGTTGCGTTTGCGCTCCGTCCCGACGGCTCGGGGCGTCCGGTCGAGCTCCGGTGCTTTCTTCGTCAGTCCTCTCACGTTCTTACGGAAACCTGGACATACTTGTGGCAGCCCTAACCCGGCGTGACTGGAAGCCTGGGGGAGCCCGGGCTTGCACCGCGCCGNNAGTTCTGACACGGCTGCCGCTGCGCTGCTGGCTTCGTTTCGCCCGCGAACCGGGTCGATGGAGGCCTGGAATGCGGCTTACGTACGCGTAGAGGATTATTTGCGAGCGCATCGTATTCACAATCGCTTACACCAAAGCCGGCTGATCCAAGCCATTCTGGAGCGAGCGGCGCGTAGGCACGAAACCAACCCAGCTCTTGATCCCACCACTCTAGCCGCAGATGAGGCGTCCGCGGCCATGGATGAATGGTTTAGCGAATTGCTGGGGGATAAGAACCTTCCTCCGGATCGTATGGCGGCAAGCGGGCGTGTGGCGATGTTGCTTGCCGATGGGCCTCAGAAATGGCCTTACGCCTTTCTCGACTCTCAGAATGTGCCCGAGGAGTTTGTCCGTGCACTGCGGGCCAGTTCGATCCAGGCGGGACCGGATATGGCGGTCTCAAGCATGGTCCCTCGAGAAATTGATTTGGGGCCGATCACCGGCGTAGCGGGGGAAACGTTGGAGAGAATCGAAAAGTGGCCGATCGTGCGAACGCTGCTTCTTTGGGCAGCATTTGTCGCTACGTTGTTTGGTATTTTTTATACCACCCGCTGAGCCCAGCTCTTTTTTCATGACGTTGTTTTCACCGGAAGCACCTGAGCCAGGAAGATTAGCGCGCCGACGAGCCACGTTTTTTTCCTCGGCTTTCGCCCTCACGGCTTTGGCGACCTGGTTTATGGCCGACCTGCTCTGGCGAGATGGGGGAATTGCTGGTGTGGAGTGGGCTATCCTGATCCTTTTCGTTATCCTTTTCTCACTGATCGCCGTAGGGTTCGTTACCGCTGCTTTAGGGTATTATGTCATTATCCGAGGGGGGGATAATCGGCGGATAACCAATACGATCGATTGGAAGAATGAAGAGGTGAGTTTGGCCACCACTGCGATCGTCATGCCGGTGTTCAACGAAGACGTGTCGCGGGTATTCGAAGGGCTTCGGGTGGTTTATCGATCGTTAGAGGAGACGGGCCAATTGAAGCATTTCGACTTCTTCATCCTCNNCCAACCAGTGGATCCAGGAGGAGGTCGCGTGGGTCGAGCTGTGCAAACAAGTTCAAGGATTCGGACGCATTTTCTACCGGAAGCGTCGGCAGCAGATTAACAAAAAAGCGGGGAATGTGGCTGACTTCCTGCGTCGCTGGGGTCGCAGCTACCGCTACATGGTCGTGTTAGATGCGGACTCCCTGATGACCGGCGACACCCTGGTCAAACTGGTGCGTATGATGGAGCGCAATCCTCGTACCGGCATCATTCAGACCGCTCCTCGAATTGCGAATGGAGAGACGCTTTACGCGCGACTCATGGCTTTTGCCAACCGTCTGTACAGCCCGATTTTTCTAGCTGGATTGAATTACTGGCAGGGGCCTGATGGCAATTACTGGGGACACAACGCGATCATTCGCGTTCAGCCGTTTATTGACCATTGTGCCCTCCCTGATCTCCCCGGCAGTGAGCCTTTCGGGGGCAGAATTTTGTCTCATGATTTTGTCGAGGCAGCTTTGATGCGCAAAGCAGGCTGGCATGTTTGGCTTGCTGCGGAACTCGAAGGCAGTTATGAGGAAGGACCACCGACGCTCATCGATTCGGCCAAGCGCGACCGACGTTGGTGTCAGGGTAATATGCAACACACCTGGCTCTTGACGGCGCGTGGTTTTCGTCCCGCCAACCGCTTCCACCTCTTTATGGGAGTGATGGGGTATGTCTCGTCCCCCTTATGGCTGTTGTTCCTAATGCTTTCGACCATTCACGTCTTTAACCAGCTCCGGGAGCCAGCGACCGTGCTGAGCAGAACGATCGTAGATGATACCTCAGTATTCGGTCTAACCCTACACGCTCCGGAGGCGCTGACTCTGTTTGANNTGCCCAAGGCACTCGGTGTGTTGGTGGCAGCGAGAAGCGGGGACCAAGCCGCTGGATTCGGCGGCGTGGGGCGAATGACGTTAAGCGCGATTTCGGAAACGGCGATTTCTGCCCTGCTTGCGCCCATCGCGATGATTTTTAACACTAAGTTTGTGATCTTTACCCTGCTGGGGCAGGGGGTTTCCTGGGTCACGCAGAAGCGGGGAGCGGATGACGGTACCGACTGGCGAGAAGGCATTTTGACCCATGGTGAACAGACGTTGTTCGGTTTGGTGTGGGGCGTTTCGGCCTTCATTCTCCTTCCCGCCTACTTTTGGTGGCTGAGCCCCGTATTGATAGGCCTAGTCCTCTCGATCCCTCTTTCCATTGTCTTGAGTAAGGAGAGCTACGGGGCGGCCGCCCGCAGGGCCGGGTTATTTCTCGTTCCAGAAGAGGTCGCACCTCCAGAGCTTTTGAAGAAGCTTCGACGGAACCTGGCGGAGTGCTATCAACACTTGCAACCGCTGGATTCGCTGCGAACTGATTACGGTCTCATGCAGGCAGTGGTGGATCCTTACGTGAATGCCGTGCACGTTTCGCTTCTGCGCCAACGTCGGCCCAGCGAGGAGTCGCGTGACTACTTTTCCCAGCTAAGGAGCCGTTTGCTTCGTGACGGACCCGGGAAATTGACCGTTAAAGAGAAAATGGCGCTGCTCTTGGATGCTGAATCCATGATTTGGTTACATGAAGAACTGTGGCGTAGGCCGAGCGCCTCCGTGGCGGAATGGTGGCGCCTTGCTGTACGTCAATACAACGTCCTAACGGCTGCGCCCATCACCGCGCTGTACCGCTAGAAGGGGAGTGGGGCTTAGGAAAGCTTCTGCAATTCGCTGCGAACTGCGGCGAACTCGGTTTCCAATTCACGCAAGCCAGGTTCCATTCCGTTGAGCGCGCTTTTCGAGCCATGCTCAAGACGTTCGGCTACGGAGCGAAGTCGGGAAGCACCGACGTTGCTCGAGCTCCCTTTGATACTGTGGGCTGCACGGGAAAACCCCGGGATATCTCCGGCGGAGAGGGTTTGCTTGAGTTCGGCAATTCGGGCCGGAGTGTCATCGAGAAAAATATCGATGATCTCTTTGAGAAAGCCGTTATCGTCGGGATTGAGGGCACGCAGGTTCTCAATGGCCTCAAGATCGATGATGGGCTCTTGGGTGCTGGATTGACTAGGGATGAGTGACATGGCTGGAAGGTGGAATTAGGAAGCCCATTCGAACGAAGTATTGGCCTCGATTTCGTCGATCGTGGTCAGTCCGAGCAGCACTTTTTTGAGACCGTCGTAACGAAGTGGTTTAAATCCGACCTTGGTTGCGGCGAGAGTGATTTCCTGGACGCTCTTACCTTGTGAGATGAGTGTGCGCATTTCCTCGGTCACGAGCACAAGTTCATGGAACGCGACACGACCCTTGTATCCGGTGCCGCGGCAATGCGAGCAACCACGGCCGCGATAGAAGGGAACGTCGGTCAGGCCTTCANNGGCTAGCCGTTGGGCCAAGACACCAATTACCGCCGGTGCGACCATGTAGGGCTCCACCCCAATTTCCAACAAGCGGATAATCGCTTGTGCTGCGGTGTTGGTGTGGAGGGTGGCAAAAACGATGTGGCCGGTGAGCGCTGCCTCGGTCGCGATCTTTGCAGTTTCCAGATCGCGAATTTCACCGATGAGAATGGCGTCGGGATCCTGACGCAAAAGTGAGCGGAGGATGGTCGCGAATTTGAGATCGATGTGGCTGTTCACCTGCGATTGAGTGACGCCGGCAAGCTGAATTTCGACAGGGTCCTCGATCGTCGAAATGTTGATATCCGGTTTATTGATCGCGTGAAGGGCCGCGTAAAGTGTGGTGGTTTTACCTGAACCCGTCGGACCGGTGACAAAGATAATCCCGTTGGGGTTTTGGATCAAGCGCTTGAACGGTCGCAGGATCGTCTGGGAGATCATCATCTTCTCCAGGGTGAGCATCGTCTTTTTTCCGCTCATCGCGAGGATGCGGAGGACGATCTTCTCGCCGTATTGAGTCGGGAGTGACGAAAGGCGGAAATTGGCCGTCGCGCTTCCGACCGGCAGGGAGAACCGTCCGTCCTGTGGGAAACGGGCTTCGGCTATGTTTAGCTGAGCCAGAATCTTCAGGCGCGAGATAATCGCGCGATGGAGTTTCCGTGAGTAGGTAAGGATTTCGCGGAGGTTCCCATCGATACGGAAGCGAATGCGCGATTGAGTTTCCTGCGGTTCAATGTGAATGTCTGTCGCTCGTTCTCGAAGTGCGTAATAAATGACTTCGTCGAGGATGCGGACCAGGGATTCTGAATCGGCTAGCGCCGCGAGTTTATCGGCGGCGATCTCTGGTTGATCGAAGATTGAAGAACGCTCGAGTTCACTGAGGCTTTCTTCGAGATTCTTCTCGCTGGAATATTGGATGAGAACGGAGTCCTCAATATCGCGCGGGAAAGCAAAGACGGGCGAAACCGGGATCTGGGCAATTTGCCCAAGCCGTTTTACAGTGTCTGCATCGTTCGGCAACGCCATCGCTGTCGTCAGAACGCCGTTGATCACATACAGCCCGATGGCGCGGGCTTTTTTGGCAATCTCGGCCGGAAGTTTGTTCACTGCTTCTTCCGTGACGACCGAGGCGAAAGGATCGACGTAGGCTACTCCCAAAGAGTCCGCCCACAGTCGACATGCGTCGTCCTTGGACGCCAGTTTGGTGTCCACGACTGCTTGCAGGAGGTTGAGACTTCCGCCGTGCTGCTTGAGCAGACCTTCTAGCTCGCTATTGCTGTCGAAGTTCGGCAGCTGGCGAATCTGCTCGATAAATTCGTTAACTCTTGGGTTTAGCACGGCGCCTTTGTTTGTTTTGGAAGAGTTTTCCAATTTCCATTTGATTCAAGCGCTCCATGGCAAACGTACCTGTGGTGCGTTCCAACTTGAGTTCAGCGAGAAGTTCAGGAAGCGAGTACTTGACCTCGGCGAGAGCCAGCGAGTCGGAAAGACTGTCGGCATCGTTCTCGTTGGAATCGGGTTCGGTGGAACGCATGGGAGACGACATCGCGTTAGGGCGAAGCGGGAACAGATTCCTCGGAGCCAAAGATGGCTTCGATCGTTTCGCGGAGCCGCAATGCGATCTCATCCTTCGGCGTGTCCTTGCGGATGTAGTTCGACGCACCCAGCTCAAGCGATTCCTCCACCGTCTGTCGGTTGGCGAGTGAGGTGAGCATGATGACCACAGCGTCCGGATCAATTTTCTTCAACTCGCGCAAGGTTCCGATGCCGTCGAGGATCGGCATGTTGACATCCAGAAGGACCAGGTCTGGTTTTTCCCGCTTGTAGACCTCGAGCGCTTCTTGGCCGTTAGAGGCTTCGACGACGGTCGGGCTTCCGAGCGTGCGGGTGATCAAGCCTACGTATTTGCGCACGTGAGCTTCATCGTCAACGAGGAGAATCTTGCCTTCGAATTTCATGAAGTAATCGGGAGATTCACTCGGAATTCGCACCCGCCTTGAGGAAGGTTCTCAGCCGCGATGGTACCTTTGTGGGCTTCCACAATATTTCGACAGATCGCGAGGCCCAGCCCAGTACTTTTTTCTCCACCGGTAGGTTTAACGGACAANNCTCTCCCTCAGGGATACCCGGCCCCTGGTCGCGCACGGAAAAGCTAACTCGATTTTCTCCAAAAGACAGCTCCACAGATATGGCCGAGCCAGGAGGCGAGTACTTCACTGCATTGCTCAGAAGATTGTCGATCACTTGGCGAATCTTAGCTGGATCAAGTGAAAGGGTTGGGAGCAGGGGAGATGGGAGGATCGAAACGACGGTGCGTTTTTTGGCGGCCTCCATGTTCATCAGATATACGGACTTTTCGACGAGTTCCTTCAACGAGGTCGGCTCGGGGTGCACCTTCATCTCTCCTGCCTCGATGGTTGCAACGTCAAGCAATTCATTTACTAAGTCAAGCATTTGGTGGCTGGTGACTTGGATCGTTTTCACCAAATCCAGCTGCTCCGCANNCTTAAGGGTTCCCAGCATGGAGTCTTGCAGGAACTCTGCCAGCCCGCGAATCGAAGCCAGGGGGTTCCGCAGGTCATGTGCCGCCATTCCGAGGAACCTATTCTTTGAATCGTTGGCCCGGCTCAACTGGTCCACTAAGGTACGTTGTTGTTCGCTTAGAACGCGGTTATAGAGATGGGTCCGGATTCGGGCCACGGCTTCATTGGCTCGGAATGGTTTTGGGAGGTAGTCGACCCCTCCGGCGCGCAGGCCTTCAACGACGTCATCGGACTCAGTCTTGGCCGTAATGAAGATAATGGGCGCGGCGTCTTCGCCGTAGGTGGATTTTAACTTACGGCAGGCGTCGAATCCACTCATCCCCGACATCACCACANNTGAGTCGATCATCGTCTACGATGAGGATTTTACGGCCGGCGAGGGCGTCACTGCGTTTGTCGTCGGAGGCGCACATACTGCGTTTTGAATCGGTCAGGTGTCATGCCCTTCCCTAAAGGCGATCGACAGTGATGTAAAACCATCTGCGTTTGCAAGGCCTTCGGGAAAGGTTCGCATTAATAACATATCAAAATATCCGGATATGTTGATATTAATCTTGAACGAGGTAGTCGTCCCGCTTTGGTGGTGGCATTTCCTCTCATGGCTAATTCTTTTGTTTTTTCCTCAGAATCAGTGGGCGAAGGTCATCCTGACAAAGTGGCTGATCTTATCTCGGACAGTGTCTTGGATGCGTGCCTGTCAGTCGATAAGGCCAGTCGC
>DKKJ01000209.1:0-1494 GCA_002455175.1 Opitutaceae bacterium UBA6669 | reverse complement strand
GACAACGCAGTCCCCTGACATCGCTCAGGGGGTCGATGCCAAAAAAGCGAAAGGAAAGAAAACGGCAGAGCAAGGTGCCGGGGACCAGGGACTAATGTTCGGGTATGCTTGCGACGAAACACCTGAGTTGATGCCTACCCCTGTTATGTTCGCGCACCGTTTAGGGCGTGAACTTACCGCTATTCGCAAGAGTGGTAAGGTTAATTGGTTGCGTCCCGATGCCAAGTCCCAGGTTTCGATTCGATACGTCGACGGCAAGCCTGCGGAAGTCGTCAATGTGGTGATTTCGACGCAGCACACGGAGGATGTCGCTCACCAGGAGATTGAAAGCTTTCTGATTAAGAACGTCGTCCAGAAGGTAATTCCTAGCGCTCTGCTCAACAAAAAGACAGAATACCTGATCAATCCCACGGGACGCTTTGTCGTGGGTGGCCCACAAGGCGACACGGGTCTCACTGGCCGTAAGATCATTGTCGATACCTACGGCGGTTGGGGTCGCCATGGCGGTGGCGCTTTCTCGGGTAAGGATCCTTCGAAGGTCGATCGTTCTGCTGCCTACATGGCGCGTTGGGTGGCTAAAACCATTGTGGCCTCCGGACTGGCTTCGATCGCTGAACTCCAAGTGGCCTACGCGATCGGCCATCCTAAACCGGTGAGTGTTTTTGTGGATACCTTTCAGACGGGTACGGTCTCTGACGAGATCATCGCTCTCGCCGTCCAAGATGTCTTTAGCTTCAAGCCGGCCGATATCGTCAAACAGCTCAACCTTCTGCGGCCCATCTACCGTCAGACCACCAATTATGGTCACTTTGGCAAGGCCGGTTTGCCTTGGGAAGTCACCGATAAGGCAAATGCCCTGAAGGCTGCTGTTAAACGCCGCGCCTAAGCGGCAGTCCTCTCACTTAATCGCTCGTTATCATCCTTATGTCCTCTACCATTTCCACACCTGCCACTGCGCAGGATTTTCAGGTCAAAGATATCTCGCTCGCCGAATGGGGGCGAAAAGAAATTTCGGTCGCTGAGCATGAAATGCCTGGGCTAATCGCTCTGCGTAAAAAGTTCGGTGCGGCCAAGCCTCTCAAAGGGGTCCGCATTACCGGATCGTTGCATATGACGATTCAGACTGCGGTCTTGATCGAAACTCTAGTCGAGCTGGGTGCCTCGGTACGCTGGGCTTCGTGTAATATNNGGATCATGCGGCAGCAGCCATTGCCAAAGCCCGCGTGCCTGTGTTTGCCTGGAAAGGCGAGACACTTGAAGAATATTGGGATCTTACGTGGAAAGCAGTGAGCCATCCGGATGGTAAAGGCCCTGAGTTGGTCGTCGATGATGGAGGTGATGTTACGCTGCTCTTGCACAAGGGCTATGAGCTGGAGAACGGCTCGGATTGGGTGACGACGAGTTCCGGATCTCATGAGGAACAGGTGATCAAGGATCTACTCAAGCGGATCCATGCAGAAGATCCTCTCGTATTTACGCGCATGGTGAAGGATT
>DKKJ01000015.1 GCA_002455175.1 Opitutaceae bacterium UBA6669 | reverse complement strand
CTGGTGGCTCACCGCAGACCACCTGACGCCGGAATTGAAGCTGGGGATTTTTTACCTCTGCGCTCTTCCCTCCACGGTCTCCTCCTCCGTTGCCTTGACCGCCGCGGCGCGCGGCAACGTGCCCGCTGCGGTTTTTAACGCCACGCTATCGAGTCTGATCGGGGTGTTCTTAACCCCGCTGTGGATCGGACTCGTGCTCAAAACAGGCGGTGAACCCATGCCACTGGGGAAAGTGATTCTGGACCTTGTTCTGTGGCTCCTGGTGCCTCTCGCGGCGGGACAATTGATGCGCCCGCTTCTAGGTGCTTTTGCCACGAAACACAAAAAGCGTATCAATGTGGTCGATCGGATTACCATCCTTCTGCTCGTCTATACCTCGTTCTGCGACTCCGTAAAACAAGGCGTTTGGTCGAACCAGGGAATTCTGATGATTCTAGGCACCGTCGTCGGCTCGGGCCTGTTGTTCTTCCTGGTGATGACGATAGTAAATGCTCTCTGCAACGCCCTTAATTTCCCGGCAGAAGATCGGATCGCGGCGGTGTTTTGTGGTTCAAAAAAGACCTTGGCTTCAGGTGTGCCTATGGCCCAACTGATCTTTGGAGCCCACCCAGGGATCGGCCTAATTCTTCTGCCGATCATGATTTATCATCCCTTGCAGCTCATCATCTGCGCCGGCTTGGCCAGCCGTTGGGCTGCTCGCGAGGAACGCCCCCGCTCATAGGCTCAGATTCGCCTCCGCTCGTTCCGAATTTCAGCTCTCAGCTTTCCGCTTTCAGCTTTTCTTCCGGGTCCTTCCGAGTGGCGTTTGGCCGAAATGTGACTAGTCGTTTTTCTTTCGTTTTATTTCATGCCCACTCTCTTCGATCCTCTGCGTCTCGGCGCCCTCGAATTGCCCAATCGCATTATCATGGCTCCGTTGACCCGTTGCCGCGCCTCAGCGGGACGCGTTCCGAATGCGCTCAACGCCGAGTACTACACCCAACGAGCCTCGGCCGGACTCATTATCACCGAAGCGACTTCCGTGGATCCAATGGGAGTGGGTTATCCCGATACGCCTGGAATCTGGAGTGAGGAGCAAGTGGAGGGCTGGAAGCGAGTGACCGACGCAGTGCATACGGCAGGCGGACGTATCGTTCTGCAACTCTGGCACGTGGGCCGCATCTCCGACCCCAGTCTTCTAGGCGGACAGCTTCCCGTCGCACCCAGTGCGTTGGCTGCACCCGGCAACGTGAGCCTCCTCCGACCCCAGCGCCCGTACGTCACGCCACGAGCGTTGGAACTGGCAGAGATCCCTCGGGTGATCGAGGCCTTCCAGAAGGGCGCGGCAAATGCGAAACGCGCCGGCTTTGATGGTGTGGAACTACATGGTGCCAACGGCTACCTCCTGGACCAATTCCTGCAAAGTGGATCCAACCAACGCACCGACCGCTACGGGGGCTCCGTTGAAAACCGCGCCCGCTTTGCGCTCGAAGTCACCGATGCCGTCCTCACCGCCTGGTCCGCCGATCGTGTGGGTTACCACCTCGCTCCCCGTGGACTGAGCCATGGCATGGGCGACAGTGATCCCGCCGCGACCTTTGGCTACTTGGCACGCGAGCTGGGTCGACGCCAACTCGGTTTCCTCTGCTCGCGTGAAGGATTGGCCGAGCCTCGCCTGGGTCCAGAATTGAAACGGGCCTTCGGAGGCGCATTTATCGCCAACGACGGCTACTCACAACAAACCGCTGAAGCCGAGATCGCTGCGGGACATGCCGATGCCGTCGCCTGGGGACGTCTCTTTATCGCCAATCCCGACTTGCCGGAGCGCTTTCAGATGGGCGCGCCCCTCAACGAACCGCAGCCCAGCACGTTCTATGTTTTCGAGGGCGATCGCAGCCGGGGCTACACCGATTATCCAAGGTTATCCCGGTAACTTGGAAACAAAAAGGACTTTCGCCTTTCCCTCTGCTCTCCACCTTCGACATTTCACCGATCACCCGACCTTAGGGCTGGAAGATCGCTCTATCAACCCACTCCAACCCACCTATTACTTATGCAACGCACCGCTACCGCCGTCTGGAACGGCTCCCTCAAAACTGGCACGGGCCGTGTCAGCACCGAAAGCAAAACCATTGTCGACACGCCCTACACGTTTGCGACGCGGTTTGAGTCCGGCACCAAAGGCACCAACCCGGAAGAGCTTCTCGGCGCGTCTCACGCGGGCTGCTTTACCATGATGACCAGTGCATTGCTGGGAGCGGCCGGTTTCACTGCTGACTCGATTGAAACGCAAGCGACGGTCACCCTGGAACAGGTCGAAGGTAATTGGACCCTGACCAAAGTCGCTCTCCAGACGAAGGCGAAGGTGCCAGGAATCAGCGCCGAAAAATTCGCGGAAATCGCTGCTCAGGCCAAGGCGCAATGCCCGATTTCCCGCGTGCTAAAAGCCGAGATCTCTCTCGACGCCAAGCTGGTCTGAGTCAGAGACGCAGTCTGTTTCGAAAACGGCGCGCGCCTGTCAGCGCCGCCGAGGTCACACGAAGTGAGTGTGAAGAGCCACCTTTCCTCACTTCTTCCAAATCAGTGAACGCTCCTCGGCTTTTAGCTCTTTCCACTGACCTGGATCGAGCGCCAGGGAGAGCAAGCGCAGATCCCCGATAGCCACTCGGAACAACCTTAAGGTAGGGTGACCCACCGCAGCGGTCATTTTGCGCACCTGCCGATTCTTGCCCTCGGTTAGCTCCAAAGAGATCCACGCGTCAGCAACCGATTTGCGGACGCGAATGGGAGGAGTTCGTGGCGCAATCTGACCGATCTCAGACTCAGTCAAAAAGCGGGCCTGACCTGGCCGGGTGCGATGATCGCCTACCATAAGGTTTCCACGACTCAGTCGTATGAGCGCCTCCGCTTCCGGCACCCGTTCGACTTGGACCCAATACTCCCGTCGATGTGCCTCCGAGGGATCGAGGAGGCGGGCATTGAGTCCTCCCTCGTCAGAGAGTAGGATCAAGCCTTCGGAGTCGGCATCCAAACGACCCAGCGTGTAGAAACCTTTGGGAAACCCAAACTCGGCCAAGGTTCGCCAGCGTGAACCCGGCTCGGGCGTAAATTGGGAAAGCACTCCATAAGGCTTGTTGAAGGCAATCAGCACAGGTTCATTGGAAAGGCCGCTCCTTTCTCCGCAACCTTTCCGTCGCTGGTCCGATCTTCTTAGTCATGCGTGCCGCTCAACTCACCGCCATCAACCAGCTTTCCGTTACTTC
>DKKJ01000306.1 GCA_002455175.1 Opitutaceae bacterium UBA6669 | reverse complement strand
GCGAGGTAGGCGAAAATCGGGCTAGCAGCGGAAGCTCCAGCGAGGCGAAAGGACACCCGGGAGGACGTTTGAGCGGCGATCCCTCGACGATTGGGTCGAAGAAGAGTCAGGGAGTCGGGCTCAGAGAGCGTCTGGCAGGCCTTGGAGTGGCTTCGGGACAAAGGACTCCGGCAACGCGCTCGGCGAGTAAATGTGAGAGGGCGTTTCATCGGAGTTGGGAGGTGGCGGGAGCGGCGACCACCGGAGGTCCGCGCTGACGGTAGGAGGGGGCGATCCGGAGGAGGAGGCGCATGGGCTGACGACAGCACGGGCAGAGCGAGAGCGGTGCCGGTGGGGTGGGAAGCGGGGTGGAGTCACCTTGCCGCGAAGTCGGTGGTTCTATACTCTCCCAAAGTGAATGTTCACCGCGCCGAAACCACCCTTGCTGAGGACGGCGTTCTCACGCTCCATGACNNGGCGGCGGGATGACAGAAGCCGTAGTATCGAATGGATCGTAACCCGCGCGGCAAGACGTGCCGGAGGTAACGCGCCACGAACTCCACTCCGGGGATAGTGGAGGTTTCCGATCGGTTGCCGGCCGCGCGGTTCTTCCACCGGAAGGTGACGGAGCGATCATCCACGCGGATCAGGCGGCCATCGCTGATGGCCGTGCGGGCGACGTAGGCGCCGAGATACTTGAGGGCCGCACCGCCGTTGCCGGCGGGTTGGATGTGGACGCCCCATTCTTTGCCCCAGACCGCGGGATCGACCTGCCAGTCATGAACCCGGAAGAGTTCGCGCAGTTGTTCCCGGAAGGCGGCCTGCAGGAGCGGCCGGTGGACCAGGTAGTCGGGTTTTCGCACGCGCACGAGGCGTCCGTGTTCGTTGAGTCCAGCGCCTGGGACCAAGCAATGAAGATGGGGATGAAATCCCAACTGCTGGTTCCAGGTGTGGAGTACCGCCGTGAAGCCGCTGGTGGTGGCGCGCAGTCCCTTGGCCGTCGCCAGCTTTTCTGAGAGAGCGCCCGAGACGGCCTTGAAGAACAGATCGTAAGCCTCCTTGGCGAAGGGACCGAAGAAGCAGGTCCGCAGCTGCGCCGGGAGCGTGAAGGTGACCAGGAAGTAGGGTGCTTCGACGAGCTTCTGCAACTCGCGCTGGACCCACTGAGCCGTGGAGGCCCGGCCGCATTGGGGGCAGGCCTTGTGATTACAAGAGTGCCAGGCGAAGTGGATTTGGCGGCAATCCGTGCAGGCCAAAGCCCGCCCGCCCAACGCCGCAGTTCGGCAGTGGGAGATGGCCCAAAGGGCGCGACGTTGATCAGCCGAGAGCGCCGGCGTGGTGGCCAGGTACTCCGGTAGAAATTGACGCAACGCCCCCAGTACGGTGTGGGCGAAAGGCACGAACGCTCAGCGCGGCAGGTTGCGGCAGAGTTCGTCCATCAGGCCCAGAGCTTCGCGGGTGGTTTGATGGGTAAGATGCAGATACACCATGGTGGAGGTGATGTGCTTGTGGCCGAGCAACTGTTGGATCGTGTGCAGATGGGCCCCGGCTTCCAGCAGATGCGTCGCGAAGCTATGGCGCAGCGAATGAATCGAGGCGGCGGGAAGGTTGAGTTCCTTGCGCGCAGCAATCAGCAGGCGTTGCAACGCCGAGCACGACATCGGCGCGGTGGCCTCGTGCATGCGTTTGGCGACGGCTTCCAAAGAGTTCTCACCCTTCCCGACATTGGGAAAGAGCAGGAGCGGATGCTGGTGAAAGCTCCAGTACCGGCGCAGTTCCTCGTACAGGCTGGTGGGCAGCGGCACGATCCGGTCCTTGTGTCCCTTGCTGTTCCGAATGAGGAGTTTGTTCTCCTTTCCTTTGATGTCGTGAATGGTCAGGGCCAGGCACTCACTCAAACGCAGGCCACAGACGTAGATGAGTTTGATCGGAGTCCGGTAACGGCGCAGGCGGATGCCCGCCAACAGCTGGCGCACTTGCTGGCGGGTCAGTACGGCGGGCAGTTCATCATGGTCCTTGGTACGAATCTGACGAAAGACCTTCCAGTCCGTGTGACCGAGGAGGTCGACGAAGTACTGACGCGCCGCCGCCAGAGCCAGGCGGATGGACTTGGGCTTCCAGTGCTTCTGGAGTTTGACGTAGAGGAAGTATTCGCGCAGTTGGCCTTCGGTGATCTGCGCTGGATCGACACCGAGGTGTTCGTGGATGAGCCGCACTTGCCGGTAGTACGCGTGCCGGGTGCGGTTGGCGTCGTAGCGCAACGCCAGCGCCTGAGCGAACCGGCCCATGTACTCGTAGGGATGCTCGTAATCGACGGGATTGGCAAAATCCTGCGGAGTGGTTCGAACCGTGGAAGCCGTGGCTGGCGTGGGCGCGGGTTTGGGTGTCACCGCGGAATCCCGAGTCTGGGCTTGGCGCCGAGCCTGGGCGTTTTTGAGGTACTTGGGATGAATGGTATAGGACTTGGTGCTTTGCATGCACCGCCCAGCCTATACGCTCCGCCCATGCAGTCAGTCAGAGGCAGCCCAGTGACGAAACCCGCCCCAACCCCCGCTTCGCCGCGCAGCGGCTTAGTTCAACCAGGCTGCTCCAGTGAACGCGCCGATTGCGCCTCGGCTCCATGCTGGGCACGGTTGGCGGCGCGTCACTGAGCAGCAACGTTGGGCCGGATCACGCGCATGAACATTTTGCNNAACGCATCATCCTCATCATCGTCACCGTCGCAGTCAGTTTTGCTGCCGGTTGGTATTTCGGCTATACACGGCCAGCGTTACAGAACCAGAAGAAGATTCTCAAGGAGTATGCCGGTGTCCGCGACATGATGGGTTACACCGACGCTGAGATGACTCAGGCGGCGCAGACTTTTCCGAAGCCCAAGGATGTCGTGGCATCTATGGCTCGCGAGGACGAGGTGCTTGCAGCAGTGGCTATCGGTTCAGTTCGACAGTTCGACAAAGGAGACCCGGAGGCTGTGAAGCGGCGCTTGCTGCACATACTTGGCACATACTACCGCGTTCATC
>DKKJ01000352.1 GCA_002455175.1 Opitutaceae bacterium UBA6669 | reverse complement strand
ACCGCTTTCCGGCGACGAAGTCGACGAGAGGTCGGTCGCATCACGACCCTGAGCCGACCTTTAGCTTTTTGAAAAGCAGACCTTCGAACGTGCTAGCTCAGAGGCGCGGAGCCGGCTTGCCAGCGTAGCGTCCCTCTGGAGCGGATGGTTGGCCTTGTTTACTTTATCTATTAACATCCGCCCGCGCCAGAAACCGTAACAAGTCTTCCGAAGCTTGGGCACGTTCAGAGGGGGAGCAACTTTTTTGGATTTTTTTCATCGCAAGCGAAATGGCTAGCGGATTGCCCCCGAGTGCGTCAATGAGCCGCGCAGCAATAGGATCCGCCTGTTGCTGCGGGAAAAGCCGGGTAACGAGTAACCGGGTATCAATATTCGACATTTGGCTTAACGCAAAGGAGTCAAAGTTTGCCTGCAATTGTCCAGACAATGAGTTTCTAGCAGTAATGATAATGCGCAGCCCAGATTGGAGCGCAGTATGGATGGCTTTCAACAGCTCCAACTCATCCATCTCTTCTGGGGAGTTTATGACTAGCAGTCCGCGCTCCTCGCGATCCCGTAGTGCGCACGCAAGCCTAAGAGCCATGTCATCTTGGCTTGATTGTTCATAATTCATCCCGATTGAATAGAAGAAAGCATCCGCGATCTCCTGCAGTATGGCGTCGGCGCCATAATGTCCATTAACGTGTACAAACAGCGCCTGCGCGCTCTGTTGCTCTCGATAGCCAATTTGTTGGAAAGCACGAAGCCAAGTTCTAACCAACGACGTTTTCCCACTGCCCCCTGGGCCAGAGATCCACATGCCAGGGCTTCTCCCGAACCACCAACGGTCTAAGTTCTCCAACTCTTGCGAAAAACCAAGCCATCGTGCGTTTTCGGTGTCCCAGTCAATAATACGCACTGCTTCACGGTACGCTGTGCCGTGTTGAGCCTTAGGCGAGGTCCCATAGAAGAGGGAATCTACGGTGTTTGCAACGAGCTCCGGAGATGCGGCCCGGGCATCCGGCTCGCATGGTAAGAAATGAGAGGGAGAGGTCGAGAACACAACAATTGCCCTTAGGTTGCCGTATGTACGGAGCCGTTCGGCAGCCTGAATCTCTCTATTTACCCAATACGAAGCAGCTGCGGACTCCGAGTCGATTACGAGAAACACGCTAGCTTTGTGCAATGCACTTCCGATCTCGACTACGAATCTCTCGCCAACCGGAATCTGGCTCTCATCGAACCAACAGGATATGCCTGCTCCGCGGAGTCGCTTTTCCACTTGTCTGGCTATGATGATGTCGGAGTGGCTATAGGAGATAAAGACCATAGCGGTCACTTAAGTCTTGAGGCTAGCGAATGAAAGGGACTTCCCCGTCGCGAGGAAGCGGAGCTAAAGCCGCACGGCAACGGAGTGCCAAAATGGTGATGTCGAAGTCGTCCATTTGAAATCACGAAAAGGGGAAGTCCATTAGCATTATGACTGTAGGAATTGATCTCGCCAAGAACGTCTTTGCCGTCCATGGTGTTGACGAGCACGGCAACGCCATCCTGATCAAACCCAAGGTCATGCGCGAGCAGTTGCTCCCGATGATTGTCCGGATGCCTTGCCCCTTAGCCCAATCGATGAAAGTGCCGCCGATGTACTCGGTCAGCTAAAAGGGGTCAGCTTCGGATTGGTTTCTGTCAAGCTCCTCTGACCCACAAATTTCCGAGGTTGCAAAATGCTAGTTTCCATCAAGTAAATGGCCGGTTCGGAGCAAACCTAAAAATGAACGGTGGCTATGAAGCATTTTCCCGAGTGTCTCTTGTTGGCTGGTTGCTGTCGTTCGGCATGACTTTGGCATCATGGTCCGTCTCTGAGAATCCCCCAAGGGCAGGTTCCGACCCAATCCGGCCAGTCAAAGCCTGAAAAAGCAGACGTTCAACGCCGCTGTTGAGGCTCCCCTGCAACGGCTTGTTCGGCCACCGCTTTTGCAAAGGACCGTCCTTGACCGTCACGCTGCGACCTCAATAAGCACCTCAGGATGGCGCTCCGCAATCTTCAAGAGCTGCTTCGCGGCACCAGACGGTTCCCGGCACCGAGTAAATGGTGTCGATACTCCCGCCGCGTCATGGCGTTCCGGCACCGGGCACATCCACCTCTACAACCTGGAAAGTCGCGCTCGGACTCTTCTGGATTTCCGCCGGGTCGTGAGAACCAGACGCAGAAATGAAGAGGTGCTTCCGCTCCGGCCCGCCCAACATCACCGCATAGGCATGGGTGCCGACCTTGATCCGATGCGTGATCTCCCCGCCTTCGCGGACCCGTACCACGCCGTCCGCGCCTTCGGGATTGGCGCACCACACGCTTCCTTGGGCGTCGAGGCAGATGCCATCGGGGCCGACGGATTGGGGCAACTGCGCCCAGACACGGCGGTTGGTCAGGGTGCCGTCCTCCTTGATGTCGAAGGCGGTTAGGCGATGGCCGATCGTCTCACCGACGATGAGGGTTCGTCCGTCGGGGGTAATCACGATGCCGTTCGGGAAAGTGAGTTTGTCAGCGACTACGGACGCCCTACCATCCGGGCCGACGAGGACAAGCACGCAAGTATCGACGGGCTTGGCCGCCGGGTCGTTAAAGTTGTAGCCGATGTCCCCCACGTACATACGGCCTTTGGCGTCCACGATCCCATCGCTCAAGCAGAATTTGGTGAGGTTGCTGATGTCGGCCACCTGTTGCAATGCGCCTCCGGTCCCGCGGTAGATCTTGCGCTGAAACGCGTCGCCCACCACGACGGTTCCGTCGGGAGTGAGTCCGAAGGCGTTCGGGATGAACGGCAGATCCACTTCCGTGGTGACAGTACCGGAGAGGTCCACCGACTTGATCCGCTTGTCGTGGATGTCGATGAACCACAGCTTGCCTTTGTACCACCGGGGACTCTCGGTGAATTTGAGGCCCTTTGTGTTGTCAACGAGCGTCTTGGTGCTGGTTGTCATGGCATACCTTCGTGTTGATGTTTGGATTCTCGTGTTGTGTCAATGTATTAGGATTTCGCACGACTTATGAACGCCAGCTCCAGGTTGGTAATCGCCCGAGTCACATGCCCTTTGCCGGTGAGGTCGTTACACATCAGCAACTCGCCGGCGCGGAATCGCCGCGCTTCGCCGTCGCTGGTCATTACCTCGCCCTCGCCTGACAGGACGATGACGACGTAGGGTTGGGGCGCGTTGTGAGCGGGCGCCTCCGTTCCGGCGCGGAACGAGATCACGCTCATGGTTGTGACTGCCCCCAAATCGCTCATCTGCCCCGTTGGGTTCGGCGGCGGGCCGACGGCGAGTTCACGGTCTTGGATTTCCTGTACGCCGAAGTGCGTTTCACCCTGTGTGTCTGCGTGGATCACGGGGAATTTCATGGCTGTTTTCCTCTTGGTACAGCGTGGGTTCACGGTCGAGGCTTCGCATACGGTCCAGCCTCGGACACGATCACGCCGTTGGTCTTCACGTACTCGTCCCGGCGCGGGTCCGGGGTGGCGTCCCGGTCCGGTTCACCTTCCGATGCGACTCGCCGGCGAGGCACTGCTCAAGCTTTAGTATGTCACGGTACAACTGCCGCGTCGTGGGGTCGGAGATGAACTCCCAAAGGGGTCGGCCCAACACCTCAGCCGTGTCCAGCCGGGCGTTACCGTTGGCGATGGGGAACGGCCCCCACGCCTCGTTGACGAACACGATCTCATCCCAATCGTTCAACCGGTCGTGGACCTCGCCACCGCTGGACGCCAGCACCTCAACACCCCTCGGGGGCCGAACTTTGTTATGGGGAGACAGTTTCGCTGCATAACTCCTGCGCCCGCTCCCTAACTCGGCGTCGCTTGGCGTGCTAAAAGGTGCTTATGGCTGGCTTTGCGCCACATGCTTGTTGATTCCATACAGTACTAAAAACCTGAGTAAAGCGGCGTCTCGCCAGCTAGGGCGATAGCATACAACCAGACCGCTTCAATGACTTCTTTCGGCGGACTTCTTCACTGTNNCTCGACCGGCAGGTTGTGGCCGGATGTGTGAGGTCACGAACGGCAGCTTCGTGGCAACGAAACTCGCAGTAGCCCAGTCTGCCTGAACGGCAGCTTCAGAGAAGTCCGGATGGCCGTTTTGGGTCGATCGCTGCCAGTGG
>DKKJ01000033.1:2582-4384 GCA_002455175.1 Opitutaceae bacterium UBA6669 | reverse complement strand
CTTCAACTTCGACCTTCCCAATGATGCGGAGGATTACACGCATCGTATCGGGAGAACGGGGCGCGCCGGACGAGAAGGCAAGGCCTTCACCTTCGTGTCGGGGCGTGATCTCTGGAAGCTGCAGAGTATGGTGCGCTTTGGGAAACTGAGGATCCGCCGCGAGAACGTTCCCTCTATCGATCAGGTCGAAGAGGCTAGGGCTAATTTGTTTTTTGAGAAGCTTCGTGCGACGCTCGATCAAGCCGCTTTTCGAAAGCAGGATCGCATTATCGATCGGTTGCTGGAGCAGGGTTATCCCAGCACGGACATCTGTTCCGCCTTGATTCATCTGTTGCAGGGCGGGGAAAACCCTGAAGCGGCTGCACCCAAGCCGGAACGGCCCTCGCCTCCAGAGAAGANNTCGTGGAGTAAAGAGCGCCCTTCACGCAAGAAAGAATTCGCTCCCGCAGCTCGGACGGGGCGGGAGGCAGGATTCGCGACCCTCTTTTTGAATGTCGGCCGAAAAAGTCTCGTCACTCCGGCAGATGTCGTCGGAAAGATCGCTGGCGTTACCCGTCTGCCGGCTAGCATCGTTGGGGCGATCGACATCCGTCAGCGGCATACTCTGGTCGACGTCGCTGAAGAACACGTCGCGATGGTCTTGGAAAAGATGAAGGGTATCCGCGTGAAAGGACAATCGTTGCAGCCGGCCCTGGCTACCGCCGAGGACACGGCGGCTNNCCCGTACCGAGCGTTTCGTGCCGCTCGAGCGCAAGATGGATGTCGGTGGGCAAGCGGAGGAACGGGACGCCTCCGCCAAAAAGCCGCGGCTCCACGGTAAGAATCAAGCGATCAACCAGTCGTTCTGCGAGGAACAGGCTGTGAATGAAGGCGCCGCCGAGGATTGCGCAGTTTTTAAAACCGCGACCCCGCAAGGTCGCAACGAGCTCAGGCACAGGATGAGATGAAAACTCCAATTGCCCAGGCACCTGATCGTCGGAAAACGCCATAGGGTTTCGAGAAAGTACGTGCCGACAGCGTTGGGAAGTAAGCCTCGGTCGGATAAAATCGCGCGCCACGCGATAGGTCTCAGCCCCCATTACGCTACAGTCATAACCGGCTAAGGTGGATTGAAAGTGCGCTCGGTCCTCCTCGGAGGTGAAAGCCGTTCCGGCCACACCGGGTTGCGTGATAAACCCGTCGACCGATTGAGCGGAGATAATAGTGATCTGCATTAGCTATTAGGATTTTTCATCAGCTGGGTGGACTCAACTCTGGTTTTAGGCTTTTTCTTCCGCACGTGGGATCCGAGTTTGACATTGAAGACTGGGGTCCTCTATTTGCAGTGAATATGCATAAATCGAAGTTCTACCTTAATTGGCAGTCTCTAGCGTCGTTAACGGGGCAATGAGACTGTTCATTGCGGGCCACCAAGGAATGGTGGGTGCAGCTTTGGTGCGACGTTTCCGTCAAGAGCCGGGAGTTACGCTTCTTCTGAAATCGCGCGAGGAAGGCTTAGACCTCACCCGGCAAGCGTCGGTCGATGCCTTCTATGCTGCGACACGGCCTGATACGGCGATTATTGCCGCGGCGCGTGTGGGTGGCATTTACGCCAACAACACCTATCCGGCAGACTTCATTTTTAGTAACCTTGCGATCGCCTCAAACACCCTGGAGGGAGCGTATCGGCATGGAGTAAAGCGAGTTCTCTTCTTGGGGAGCTCTTGCATCTACCCAAAGCTCGCACCGCAACCGATGCCTGAGGAGAGTCTGCTGACCGGCCCGTTGGAACCGACCAATGAAGCCTATGCGGTGGCCAAGAT
>DKKJ01000033.1:0-2523 GCA_002455175.1 Opitutaceae bacterium UBA6669 | reverse complement strand
CCTGCGCCTTCTTACTTTCTCTAACGGATCCGCCGGATTGGATCAACGTGGGTTTGGGGACGGATGTCACCATTCGTGAGCTCACGGAGCGTGTCGCGGACGTCACGGGGTTTCGTGGGAGTCTGCGCTGGGACACGTCTAAGCCGGATGGCTCTCCGCGTAAACTGTTGGACGTTTCCAAGCTCACCGCCCTTGGTTGGAAAGCCAGGATACCTCTAGCTGAAGGGCTTAAATCGACGTATGCCCACTTTTTGAAAGAAAAAGCGGCGGGTGTCCTGCGCGCTTNNAATGTTGTCCTCTTAGTGGTGGCGGCGCTTCTGCTCCTTCGGTTGGTCGCAGAGCTCACGCTGATTGCGTTGAATCGCCGGGAAGTCCTGCGGCATCAGCATCAGCCACCTCCGTCCGTGGCCGCTATCATGGACGAGAGCACGTACAAGAAAGCTGTTGCGTACACGTTGGCGAAGCAGCGTTTCGGAGCGATTGAGATGATTTTCAGCACCGGTGTGCTCGCTTTGGTGGTGTTTGGGATGGTGTTGCCTCTTTTGTTTTCCCGTATTGCCGCCTGGGCTCCGGGCGCGGCGAAATGGGATGATGCGCTCTTCATTCTGTTAGCAGGAACCTTGATCAGTCTTCCCTCTTTGCCATTTGAATGGTGGGCCCAATTTCGTTTGGAAGCCCAGTTCGGCTTCAACAAGAGCACGCCTGGTTTGTGGGTGGCGGACAAACTCAAAGGGCTGGCTCTCATGTTTGTCATCGGATTCCCACTCTTATGGGGCTTGCTGTCGCTGGTTCGCTGGGTAGGGCAGGCATGGTGGCTTTGGGGCTTCGCTTTGTTTTTTGGCTTTCAGCTGCTGATGTTGGTTCTTTATCCCAAACTCATCCTTCCGCTTTTTAACAAGTTGACGCCTCTGCCTGAGGGAGAACTTAAAGCGCGGTTGATGGCTTTGGCTGATCGGACCGGATTTCAGGCCAAGACCATCGAGGTGATGGACGGATCCAAGCGGTCGGGGCACTCCAACGCGTTCTTCACCGGGTTTGGCCGTTTTCGCCGTATCGTTCTCTTTGATACGTTGATCTCCCAGCTTGAGCCCACCGAGCTTGAGGCGGTCTTGGCACATGAAGTCGGTCATTATCGAAAAGGGCATATTCCCAAGATGCTGGCAGTTTCTGCGCTTACCCAGTTCGGCGGTTTTGCGCTCATTGCCTGGCTTGCTCGGAGCGAGTGGTTCAACCCGGCGTTCGGATTTCCGACCGGAGAGTTAGCACCGGCATTCCTCTTGTTTGGACTCCTGGCCGGGCTGGTGACGTTTTGGTTCTCGCCGATTGGAAACTATTTTTCGCGCAAACATGAGTATGAGGCCGATGCTTTTGCACGTGATGCTGTTCAAGGACCTGTTCCTATGATCCAAGCGCTACGGAAGCTCGCGCAGAAAAATCTGTCCAATTTGACGCCCCACGCACTCTACAGCGGCTTCTATTATTCTCATCCAACTTTGGTCGAACGCGAGCGCGCGTTGTTGGAGGCGACCCCGGCGGGTTGATCCAAGAGGGGAGCAGATCGTCATGAGGCGGTGGATTCTGACGGTTTGCATACTGGTTTCTCTCGCTTGGACGGAGGCTGGGGCGGAGCTCACCGTAGCCACGTATAACGTGCAAAACTACACCCTGGCGGATCGCCGCGTAGACGGGGTTTTTCGCCGTGGTTATCCCAAGCCCGAGGCTGAGAAATCAGCTTTGCGTGCGGTGCTTCGTAGTCTAAATGCCGACGTCTTGATTCTCCAGGAAATGGGGACGTTGTCGTATTTGGAGGAACTGCAGCGCGATCTGAGTGCTGAAGGGATTCGCTACCCGTACGCAGGCGTAGTGAACGCGGCGGATACAGATCGTCACCTGGCTTTTCTTTCGCGGATCGCACCCGAACACGTGGTCGAACATACCGACTTGGCTTTGACGTATTTTGGAAAGCGGGAGCCGGTTAAGCGAGGTTTGTTGGAATTACGCCTACGCAGTGGCGGGCTACGGCTCGTGCTTTTTGGCGTGCATCTTAAAAGTCGCTACACCGATCGCCCTGACGACCCGGAGTCGAAACTCCGACGAGCGGGCGAAGCTGTGGCGATCCGAGATCGGATTTTTCAGCGGGTTTCGGATGACGAATGGTATGTCATTTTAGGTGACTTCAATGACGTGAAATCCTCGCGCCCGATACAGGCCATTCTTCGGAGGGGGAAAACCCCTCTCAGCTTCCTTACGGTTGCGGCGGATACCCGCGGTGAAGCCTGGACGTATCGTTTTGCGAGGGACGATGTGTATTCGCGAGTCGATCACATCCTTGTCTCTCCCGCTCTCCAGGCTTTGCTCGGTACGCGCCGGGCGGAGATTTTGGACCTGGCTGAAGTAGACGTGGCGAGCGATCATCGTCCCGTAAAATTGCGTCTGCCAGTCTTTGGCGGAGAAAATGCGGGTAGTCCCTAACGTGGGTTTGGTCGAGCCCAAGAACCAGGGATCGAGTAGCCGAGGGAGGTT
>DKKJ01000341.1:2996-4850 GCA_002455175.1 Opitutaceae bacterium UBA6669 | reverse complement strand
TCCCCGGTTGCAGGAATGGCATGTTCTCGAAGATTTACCGCCCAGTGCTGGGACCTGTCTGTGGGAGCGAGGAGACCACCGTCCGCGGCGTCCAAGGCAATGAAAGCGCAGCGGCTGCAGGCTGGAGGTGGCGGGGTTCATAGTACTGATCGAGATCACGGGACAACATCACTCCGATCGAGCGAAGGGACCCTACTTCTCTAATATGCGTAGGNNACTGCCGCTGCCATTGCATTTGAATGACGATCTAACCAGCCCCGTTGTAGCGCACTCAGGTATTGCATACGTCTTGAACTTATTATTAATGGATTTTTCGAAATCAGGAAAATCGTAGAATCCATCGATTATCCCTCCTCCAAGAATTATAGCCTGCGGATTCAGTAGTGTTGCGATATTTGCTAGCCCTATGGATAGATAATTTGCTATTTCATTAGCAAGCTTGCGCGCCTCATCGTCGCCTTGGCGAATTAGAGATGCGATATTCCTTGGCTCGATAGTTCTTGGGTTTAGCTCTCTCAGCGAACTATCTATCTTTCTCTCAATGACATCAAACATTCTGACTCGAGCAAGGCGAAGAATTGCTCTTGCAGACGCATATTCCTCAAAGCAACCTCGTTGTCCACATGTGCACTCTCTCGCATCGGCTCGGAAATCTATTTTCATGTGCCCAATTTCTCCAGCAGAGAAATTTTGCCCTCTTACGATTTTGTTGTTTACAACAATCCCAGCACCAATTCCTGTCCCAACAAATATGCAGACAAAGTTTTCGTATATTTCTTGACAGCCATACACTAATTCGGCAAGCGTGGCGCAATTAACATCATTATCTGCATGTACGGGCTCGCCAAACACCCTTTGCAGTTGCGCACAGAAATTGTAACTACGAAGTTGAAGGCCGGGGGCAAAACTTAGCCAACCATCTGTCCTTCTAACCTGTCCAGGCAAGCCTAATCCGATTGCGTCTATTTCGCTTTTTCCGATACATTCCTTTACGATAACCTCTTCAATTATTGTGACAATCTTTTCAAACACCCCTTCTGCATTATGTATTTCATCATGCTCTACTCGGACTATGTTATCAGAGTTATACTCCGGGCCGGCATTTTTTGATAATTTTACTAGTGAGGCGGCGATTTTAGTGGTTCCTACATCTACGCCTATAGATAAATACGTCCTGTCTTTCCTAAACGTTATCATTGCGGCGACTGAGTGGGCGCGAAGGCAACCATGGGCTACATCATTGTTTTGCTCGTGACTCTTAGCTAATGCTCGCAAATTTGTTACTACGTCCAAGAATGCTTCGTCCTCGTCCTGCCATTTAGCTATGGCAACACCATTTTTTGGTAGCGCCTGTAACTTTGAAATAGGCGTCTCTTTCCATTCGCATGGTCTCACAATTACTGGGACAACAGTGGCTTCTTTGTTTTCATGCCTTTCCAACGCTCTCAAAAACTCGTTATCATAACAGTAATTTGACGCCAAGAAATGAGTGCTGACCAGTAAGATTATAATTTCAGCAGAATTGATATGGTCGTCAATTTCATTTTCCCATTTGCTTCCCGCTCTTATCTTTCGATCAAACCACGTCGATATAATTCCCTGCCTTTCGAGAATTGAAAGACAGAGACCGAGTTTTTTCCTCCATACATCATCTTCGTGTGAATATGAGATAAAAACCTCTAAGGCCCGATTATCATTCATGCGAAAGCTCCTAAGGTGTGTTTATGTCGAACTTTGTTTTAGGGCGACAACTTTGCTGCACAACATCGGAGTTACTCCGTAACTCGGCGTCACTCGGAACGCGGCAAGCCTCACCGCAGCAGGCTCTGTGCCCTTTTTGGTGCTGTCTCTTTA
>DKKJ01000341.1:0-2979 GCA_002455175.1 Opitutaceae bacterium UBA6669 | reverse complement strand
GTGCCACCTGGCGGCGGGAATGCTTCGAATCGCTTCATTCATACCACTTCGATGAAGCGATTTCGCTTCCATCCCGCAGCACGCCTGTCGTAAAGAGATACTATTTTTTTCAGAACCGGAAGTCGTGGTTTACCAAAAGGTGCCACCAACGCCATAAATCAGGCCCCTGCGAAAGCAAGCGAAGCATGTCCTAGCAGGTGCCGTGCAACGAAGGCTTAGGCATCATTCGGCTTCTCGAAGTGAATGACATATGCCAGGCTGTGACCAAAGAACGCTCGTTCAGCAAGACCAGTTGAAATTGCGAGTCTCGTGACGGTACTACGCGACTGAAAGTGCGGATCGAAGACGAGCTCGACAATCGCAAGAACCCCGCCGGGTTTGAGGGCGCCAGATAGTTCGGCGAGAGCCGCAGCCTGATTTGGAATTTCCCCGAGGACAGTGACCAGGAGCACGCGATCAAATCGATTGGCGGGGAGCTTTCCTTCACCGAGAGTGGCAGCGACAAACTCGACGTTCGTGTGACCTGCAGCCTCCGTCTTGGTTTTGGCGCGGGCAAGCATTCCCGGCTGGATGTCCAACGCAACAACACAACCGGACCGGCCAACGCCATGGGCCAAGGGCACTGTCAGNNAGTCATGCCAGGCGAGAGAGCGAGAGTCTCGACAATGAACGCCGCCCGATTCGTCTTGGTGAATGGATTGTCCAGTTCTACGAGCCAACGCAGCCAAACCGGACAGGGGAGACTTTGGCGACGGGAAGCAAGGCGCCATACGGTCCCCACGACAGCTATCGCGATGACAAGCAGAAGAGCGATGATCGATGCAGTCATGGGCGTCGGAGCTTGATGGCGGTTTACTTTGTCGTACGGCGGGNNGCGCCACACCATGTCGCTACAATTTCAAACGCCGTTTGCCGCCCTTGGTCGACCCACGTTTCGGATGGCCACTGCATCGTCCGCACAACGCCCTGTCGAGCAACTCCGCTGTCAAGCCTCGCTCTTTGCCAGGCAGCCGAGGCCATCCCGGGCCCCTTCGGCAGCCTCTGCAAACAGTCGCGCCAAAACCACGGCGCCTACACGGCTGCTATGATGTGCAGGTTTTCTGCGCACAGTTGCGCCGCCCCCCCCTTTGTGACGGCCGCGCCGAACCGCTGCAGAATTGACGCCGACGCCAGCGGCTATGGCGCCTTGCCGTACGGCTCGGCGGAGAAGCTCAAGGCACAACTCACGGCCGAGGTACGGGAACTTGAGCCCGCCTTTTTTTCGGGCGATCGCGAAGCTTGCGCGGCCGCGGACCTCATCCGAACGCCAGTCAGGATCTGAAGATGGAAGTATTCAAGTGGTTGAACGACCAGCTATTACGCATGGACTGGCTGGCCTGGCTGGTCGGCCGGCTCGTTGAAGACGTGTTCGGCCTGGACATGGCTGGCCGCAGNNCCTGCTCGCGGTGCTGATCTTCTCCATTTCCTGGGTGCAGAGCCATTTTCCGCCCGAGCGCACGCGGCGCATCCTTGGCGGCATGCAGGGCTTCAGCGGCAAGCTTGCCGGCGCACTGCTGGGCACGATCACACCCTTCTGCTCGTGTTCGTCGATTCCCCTCTTCATCGGTTTCACCAGCTCGGGATTGCCGCTGGGAGTGACCTTCGCCTTCCTGATCTCGTCGCCGCTGGTGGACCTGGCTTCGGTGATCCTGCTGGCCAGTATCTTCAACTGGACGATTGCCATCGCCTACGTGCTGGTCGGGCTGGTGCTGGCGGTCCTGGGCGGCATGCTGATCGGCAAGGCAAAGATGGAGCGTTACGTTGAATCCTTCGTGATGCACAGTCCGGTGCTCGACGTGCCGCAAGACCAACTGGGCATGCGTGATCGCTTCCAATTTTCGTGCGCGCAAGTCAGCGACATCTTCAGACGCGTCTGGCTCTACGTGCTGATTGGGGTGGGCATCGGCGCAGCCATCCACAACTGGATTCCGGTTGAGTGGACCGAATCCTTGCTTGGTCAGAACCACTGGTGGTCGGTGCCCCTCGCCACCCTGATTGGTGTGCCCATGTACGCCGACATCTTTGGCACTCTGCCCATCGCCGAAGCCCTGGTGGCCAAGGGTGTTGGTCTCGGTACGGCGCTGGCGTTCATGATGGCCGTGACCGCCTTGTCGCTGCCTTCCTTGATCATGCTCAAGAAAGTCGTGAAAGCCCCGCTGCTGGCCCTGTTCTTCGGCATCATAACGTTTGGCATCGTACTCATCGGCTATCTGTTCAACGCCTATGCCTACCTCTTTGTTTAAGCCACGGAGCGCAAAATGATCATCAAGATTCTCGGCTCAGGGTGCAGGAAATGCAGCACCCTCACGGAAAACACCGAAAAGGCACTCGCCAGCCTGGGCCTGACGGCGGAGGTGGTAAAAGTAACCGACTTCGCGCAGATTGCGGCCCATGGGGTGATGTCGACACCGGCCCTGGCGATTGACGACAAGGTGGTCTCGGTCGGCAAGGTGCTGACGGCAGCGGAAGTGGAGAGAGTGCTGAAGTCGTGATTGCGCGATTGCGTGATTGCGCGATTCGCCGGGCACCGCAAGAGCCTCCTGGCGTGCGCGATTACTCGTGCGCTGTTGCGGGCCAGCGCCCTGCAGGCCGTCGGCGGGCTGTCCCCCGCTAAGTGCGCCCTGCCCGGCGCCCACGAAAAAGCGGGCCGAGGCCCGCTTTTTCGTTCAGGAAGCCGGACGCTTACTTCTTCTCTTCCTTCATGTCTTTCTTGTCTTCCATTTTCTTGTCGTCCGCCTTCATGTCTTTCGTGTCCGGCTTCTTCTCTTCCATCTTCTTCTCNNGAAACTCCTCGGGATTTGTTGGAGAATGTGACGGCCGATTCGGCGCGCACAAAAATACTAACGCAAATGGCCCTGCTCAAGTTGACCTGTCTTACCCGCTTTCGCTTTCTGCCCTCCTTGCTGACGACCGCGATCACGCTGCTGGCGCTGCTGCCGC
>DKKJ01000210.1:969-11195 GCA_002455175.1 Opitutaceae bacterium UBA6669 | reverse complement strand
TACAAACAGTACCGGGGCATGGGCTCACTCTCCGCCATGAAAGCCGGAAGCGCAGCCCGTTATGGACACGACAAAACGGATACTACCCGCAAGCTCACCGCGGAGGGGATTGAAGCGTTGAAAGAGGTTTCAGGCTCTGCTGATGACGTGCTCTCCACGCTCGTCGGCGGCGTTCAAAGCGGGATGGGCTACCTCGGGGCGGCGACACTCCCCGCGATGCGGGAAAAAGCCCGCTATNNTACGCTTCCTCCGAGCAGAGAACGGGGCGTAGGGAATTCACACTCCCCCTGCGGCCTTTTTGCAAAATCTGACGGTTATCGCGCGACTGGAAGCGCGTCGCCCAAATCGGGTTCGTCTTGGCCAGATTAGATTTGCCCTCCCCCCTGAGCGTCCTTTTCAACTGTCGGGCAACAGGGGTAGGACCTCGGTTGCCGCACTAGGAACCATGTCACTTCTCCCCTTCTCTAGTCAGCTCATCGCCGACGTCGGCATTTCCCTCGGCGACGAAGGCAAGGGCCGGCTGATCCCCGAAATTGTCCACGAGCTTGCCGGATCGTCTGCTCCGGTCTCCGTGGTACTCAAAGTCAATGGAGGCGCCAACTCGGGTCACACCGCCGCCGGAATTAAGCTCAATCTGCTTCCTTCGGGCGTGGTCGAACGCGAGCTTTCTCACCTAGCCATCGGGAGCGGAGTGGTGGCGGATCCTCGCAAAATCCACTGGGAAGGCCGTCCGCTCGAGAAAAAGGGCTACCCGGTATACTCACGTCTTTTGATTGATGAGCGGACCCTGATGTCCGATTTGACCCACCGGCTGCTCGATCTGGCGTGGGAAGACTATCGCGTGAACGTGCTTTCTGAAGCGCCGCGCGGATCGACGGGACGCGGTATCACACCCGCTTACCTCGACGAGGTGGGACAGTGGCAAATCACGTTTTCCGACTTCCTCGCTGGACATAACTATTTTGCCCGCAAGTTGGCGCAACGCATCGATCGAGCGATCCGCACCATCGAGCATGTTTGCCGCGTCAAACCGGAAACGTTTGCCAGTTTCTTCGACAAACTCACCGCCGCTGAAGTGCGCGCGAATGCGGAAGCCATCGAACTTGGCGTTTTCACCAAAGAGGAATTTGATTTTACCCGGTTCCGAGGAAGTGATCCGTTTTCACTCAACCTGGAGGCCGTCACCGAGGCGTATTGGCAAGCAGGCTCTGCCCTCGCCCGTAACATCGGCGCTGTCCGTGAGCTTATCCTTCAAGAAACCCGGGCCGGACGCACCATCATCGGCGAATTCGGACAAGCTTACTGGTTGGACAAGCGCCATGGGTACTCCCCCAACGTCACGGCTTCAGNNATTCGGGGTCGCCAAGGCCTATGACACCAAGGTGGGAACGCATACGTTCCTGACCGAGATGGACGAGCGCCATCCTCTTTCCGCCAAGCTCAAACAGCTTGAGTTCGGCACCAGTACCGGCCGCCAACGTATGGTGGGTTGGTTCGACGCCGTGGAAAAAGGCGATGTGCTCCGGTACGGCGGCTTTCAAGATCTCATGATCAACAAAGCCGACGCCCTTACACATTCAGGCGAATGGCGCGGGAATTTGCTGATCGCCATCGCTTACGAAGACGCCCAAGGAAAACGCTACCATCACGTTCCTCGCAATGAAGCCGTGCGCAAAACCCTTCGTCCCGTCTACACCGAGCACCCCGGCTGGAGTGAGGACATCTCTCAGGTACGCACGTTCGCCGGTTTGCCCGAAAACGCCCGTCGCTACGTCGCCGCAATGGTAAGATCGGTGGTAGAGGTCGCCTACTGCCAGGACGGCCTGAAGCTAGGTCACACCCTTCCCAACTTACGCTACTTGGGTGTGGGTCCCGATCCGTCGCAGATCATTAAAGACGTTCCCGCTACCGCAGAGTTGATCCGACTCTGATCCAGAGGTCTTACATCACGCTGGCCTCCCACCCACTTTGCCTTGGGAGGCCTTCATTTGGAAGCTGCCTCGAAGCCCCACCGCTCTACGACATTTAGGAGTTCGGCGTGAGCAAAGGATTCAGGGAGTGACGCGGTTCTTCAGGCTGTTTCAGAACCACCGCGATGGAGCCCAGTCGCGAGCAAGAGTGAACGTGAGTTCTATTTGCGGAGGAGCATCAATAAGATCTCACGGATCGAGTTTGGAGCCCTGACTTTAAGCAGTCCGAAACGTGAGATCACCGCCTAAAGGCGGTGCCCCGTGCGGANNATGCGGAGCAGTCGGAAAGGTCCAAGATAAGACTCGAGGAAACGAATCCCTCGTTCCACCGAAAAGACGGCAGCCCGGATGTGCATTGACGTTCTGAAACCGCCTGCTGACTCCGCCCGCCGCCCTTTCGTCCAGAGAGCCGTGTTTGATCCAGGGCATCCTTCGTCCATGCGACTCCTACCGGTGCCCAGTCACACGGAGCGCAGACCCGTTCAGGACTAAAAATCCTGGAGACGGCCCTCGTTGAGTCCCATGTCGGGAGCGATCAGCGAAAAAATCTCTCCTAGAAGATAGATCGAGCCTGTCACGACCACGGTATCCGACTTCGTTCCCGCCGTGCACCGTCGCCCCTCGGGAAAGAGCGACTCAAGCGTCGCCCGTTTGACCGCTCCCTTAAACGTCGTTGGCACAAGCCGTTCAAGTTCCTCGAAGGTACACGCCCGACTCTGATGAGGAATGACGAGGTGAATCTCGCTCGCGTAGTCCGCAATCGTCGTGATCAGCGGCGCAGCGCGTGCAGCACCAAGAACGCCCGTGATGACGATGGGCCGCTGTCCCGTCGTCTCTACGAGTCGATGGAGATTGGTCCGCAGAACATCAGCGCCCTCGGGATTGTGCGAGGAATCCAAAATCAGTGACTGACCCGCAAGCGTCACGCGCTGCCATCGCCCCGGCCAGATCACGCGCTGCAGACCATCCGAGATCGTCGCGGTCGTCAGTTTCCAGGACGGGCTCATGACGCGTGCCACCAAAGTGGCGGTCGCCGCGTTCCAACGTTGATAATCCCCCTCCAGATTCGTCTCGGGATAACGTTCCAAATCGTCGCCAAATTCCTCCCGAACGGAAAAAACGCGACAACCACGCTCGCTCGCCACCGCTCTCATTACCGCCTCCGCAGCCGGCGGTATCCGACCGATCACGACAGGGCGGCCTGACTTGATGATCCCGGCCTTTTCTTGGGCAATCTGCTCCACGCTCGCCCCCAACATTTCGCAATGGTCCAAACTGATTGAGGTGATGACCGAGATTTCCGGCACGATGACGTTGGTTGCGTCCAGCCGCCCACCCAACCCTACCTCGATTACGGAAAGATCGCACCGTTTCCCGGCGAATTGCAGGAATGCCATCGCAGTCATGAATTCAAAAAAACTGGGATGGTCATCGGGATCATCTCGGCCAAGCGATTCGGCAACCGGTTTGAGCTGGTTGGTGTAAGCGAGAATTTCCTCTTCTGAAAGGATGCGGCGATTGACCTGAACCCGCTCTCCGAGCCGGACGAGATGAGGCGAGGTGTACAGCCCCACTTTCCAGCCCGCGTGACGAAAAATGGACTCCAACATCGCAGCGGTAGAGCCCTTGCCGTTCGTTCCGGTGATATGGATCGTCGGCACGGCACGCTCGGGGTGTCCGAGGGCTTCGACGAGCAAGCGCATGCGATCTATCCCAAATTTTACCCCCTTGGCTTTGAGAGAAAAAAGATAGTCCTGAACCGAAGCGTAATCGGCGAAGAAGGCCATGCGGAGAAAACCTAGCGAACGCGGTCAGCGCCCGAACAAGCTTAGTTTTTGGCAGCGAGGGCCGGACGTTTTTTTAGATAAAGCGCCGTGAGCACCGCACGGAGGTGCGACCGCATTTCTAGGCGGCTGACGATTTGATCAATCAAACCGTGTTTTAAAAGAAACTCCGCGCTTTGGAATCCCGGTGGCAAGGTCTGTTTGGTCGTCTCTTTGATCACCCGAGCACCCGCAAAGCCTATCAAGGCTCCAGGCTCGGCGAGGTTAAGGTCGCCCAACGTCGCAAAGCTCGCCGTTACGCCGCCCATGGTGGGATGGGTAAGCACAGAAATGTAAGGAAGACGCGCATCCGCCAAGCGGCCAAGAGCAGCGCTCGTCTTGGCCATTTGCATGAGTGAGAAAATCCCTTCCTGCATGCGAGCTCCGCCTGAGGCGCTAAAAATGATACAGGGAAGCTTGCGCTTCACGGCGACTTCAATTGCCCGGGTTATTTTCTCGCCGACCGCAGAACCCATGGCGCCGCCGCAAAAGCGGAAATCCATCACCGCTACTGAAACAGTGATCCCTTCGATATCACCCGTTCCGCAGACCACAGCTTCATTCAAACCGCTGTCGCGTTCGTACTTCTTAATCCGTTCCGGATACGGCTGTGAGTCAACAAACCCCAATGGATCCGCCGACCGCAGGGTCGTATCCGCTTCCTCGAAGGTATCGGGATCAAACAAGGACGCGATACGCTGACGGGCCCCAATCGGAAAGTGATACCCACTTTTCGGGACGACCATCAGATTGGCTTCGAGCTCCTTATTGAAAACAATTTCCCCGGAGATAGGACACTTGGTCCAAAGTCCTTTGGGGATATCCTTTTTCTTAACGACAACAGTGGAGTACTTCGGCTTGCTGAAGAGCGACATAGCACGAAAAGAGGCAGACGTATAAAGGAGGCCTTACTAGCCGTGAGCGAACGTGACCACGTCCAGTCTCAGGCATCCCGCAGCCCGTAGGACTTGCGCGCAACAATTGAGAGTGGAACCCGTGGTGAAAACATCATCGACGAGGAAATAATGCTGATCCGCCAGAATGCGGGCCCTCGGTGCCAGTGCAAAGGCATTTTTTAGATTGTCCATTCGCCTCCGACGGTCGAAAGCAGTTTGCGTTACCGTATCAACCAAACGTTCTAGCAGGAGTTGCACGTGGGTCCCCTCACCAGCTGCGCGTGCGAAAATCTCCGCCAGTAGTCGGCTTTGATCNNGATGAAGCGGCACCGGCACGAGTACCGCGCCCTGAAGGCGAGCCATCACTTCGGGACGCTCCGCGACCAAAGCTGCGATGTCGCCCAGGACGTGTAAACCGCCTTGGTACTTCAACTCGATGACCAAAGCACGGGCAGCACCTTTGAACAAAACCAAAGTGCTCCCCGTGGAAAACTCGGGTTGTAACTCGTGGCAATGAGGGCAAGTCCGTTCGCCTACCACCTCGCCAAAAAAGGGATGTCCGCAAACCGTGCAGTGGGGCGCGTGCACGCGCGATACCGAGGCGACACACGCTGAACACAAGTGCCGAAAGGTGCGCCCTTCGTCCACCAGTCCTTGGCACGCGAGGCAAACGGGAGGGAAAACCAAGTCACTCCACGGTTGAGCGGCACCTAATNNGGAGCCGTTTCCACTTCAGGCAAGCGGCGCGCGCCTACCAGCAATTCTGAAATTCGCTCGGGCGTGACTTTACCCAATCCAACACTCACTAAGGCCCCAACCAAGCTACGCACCATCTTGTAAAGAAAACCGTCCGCTTCGGCCACGATCGTCAGTTGGCGTCCTTTCTGAATAAGATCGAGTCGACGGAGATCTTTGACGGTGTCTTCCCGTTCCTCTCCGGTTTTTGCCGAGAACGCCGCGAAGTCACGTTTGCCGACCAAGCGGCGTGCGGCGTCTTGCATCGCAGAAACATCCAACGGTCGAGGTCTCTCCAAACCCCAAACGAAGCGACGAATAAAAGGATCAGGATCTCCAAAAAAAATCCGGTATTCGTAGCGTTTGCCGACCGCACTGAAGCGAGCGTGAAACGTCGCTGGAACCTCCTGCACCGTTTTTATCTGAAGAGTCGACGGCAGTCCTACCCGGAGAGAGGCCTTGAGTTTAGCAGCGCCATGCCTCCATGGGAGGTCGAAATGGAAAACCTGCGCCCGTGCGTGAACACCGGCATCTGTCCGTCCACTNNCAACCGTGCCTCCACCACGTCTTGCACCGACAACCCCCCTGGCTGGCTCTGCCATCCCGCGAATCCCGACCCATCATACGCACACACCACTTTCCAACGTGTGGGTTGAGGTACGATTTCGGCAGCGTTCATGAGAGGAAGGATCAAAATGCAAGCAGTACTCCCCTCCCCGCAAGACACGAGCGCCTGACGGAGAAATTTTCCCGACACGATCCGGCTTCTAGGCAAAAGCGATCAGCGTCCATGCTGCACGTCACTCCTCGACACACCCTACTCAGCGGGCGGAGGCAGGGGGATACGTTGATCGAGGAAATCCTGCAAAATGAGTGTGGCCGCACGGGAGTCGACGATACCNNGGAATACTAGACTCTGCCTCGTGGGAGGTGAGGCGTTCGTCCACAAAGTGGATGGGCAAAGCAAAATCCTGGTGAAGCTTGCGGGCAAACGTCTCCACCTCCTTGGCCTTGGGCCCCACCGAGTCGTCCATGTTGAGAGGCCAGCCGATCACGACGTCGGTGATGCGTCGGGAACGAATGACGGTCGCCAAACTTTCCCAGCGCTTGTTTGGATCTGTTTCCACAAGTGCAGGGATAGGAGTCGCCACGCCGATTTCGTCCCCATAGCTCAGCCCAATTCGCCGAGACCCATAGTCGATTCCCAAGCAACGCATAGGCAATGCCACGAAAAACCGGGAGAAATTTTTTGTTTCCGCCGCCTTACAACCAGCGAGCACCATCCTTGGCTTTCTCTAGCTGCTTGAGGAGGGCCTTGATCTCCTGCGCCTTCGCTTTGGGCGCGATCAGAGTGGCGTCCGCCGTGTGAACCACGATGAAGTTCTCCAAACCGATGGCCGCGACCAAGTGATCCCCTTCGGAAAAAAGGATATTGTTGCTCCCCTGCTCCACCACGACTCTTCCCTTCGAAACGTTGCCTTTTTTATCCGCAGGATGGTGCCGAGCCACGGCTGGCCACGCGCCCACATCATCCCAATCGAAGGACGACGGAAGCATCACCACCTGCTCCGCCTTCTCCAACAACGCGTAGTCGACAGAAATTTTCGGCAGCTTGGGATAGACTTTCTTGAGCACGGCAGGGAGAGCCTGGTTACCTTGTAAGGCAGCTCGTACGGGCGACAACGCTTTCACTAGTTCCGGCGCATGCTGAGCCAGGGCTGAAGAGACGGTAGGGACGCTCCAGACAAACATCCCGGCGTTCCACACGTAATCGCCCGAACGGACGTACACACCAGCAACGTCGGCCGAGGGCTTTTCCACAAAACGCTTTACCCGGTACAGCGGCTTTCGGCCAAACGCTTTCCACTTACTTCCCCGCTCAATATACCCAAATCCGGTCGAAGGCTCCGTCGGCGGAATGCCCAGAGTCACTAAGACCTTATCCGCCGCTGCTGCAGCAAAGGCGGCTTTCAAATCCGCAACGTAGCGTTTGCGATCGTGGATCACGTGGTCCGCCGGAAGAACCGCAAACACGCCTCGCGGATCGCGAGCCTCCACCAACAATGTCGCCAACGCCACCGCCGCTGCGGTATCGCGTCCTACCGGCTCCACGACAATATTCTCCGGAGGCAGCTGTGGGCAACAGGCGCGCACGCCTTTTTCCTGAGCTGCGCTCGTGATGACAAAGGTGTTTTTGACCGGGGCGAGAGGACGGACCCGCGACAGGGTCTGAGCCAGCAACGGAGTCGTCCCCACGATGGGAAGCAAATGCTTCGGACGATGAGCACGGCTCTGCGGCCAGAAGCGTTCTCCTTTACCACCCGCAATAATCACGACAAAGTTTTGCGCCATACGTCCGGCGATCTTGCCGAACGACACGATGGGGCGCAAATTCATTTACCGGGCAACAAGCTCACCCCCCGCAGCCCTCAAAGGTTGTCAAAACGGAGAAAGCAGCTCCTGCTGATGTCGTATGGACGACGCTATGTCTTTCCCGCTCGAAATTTCTGTTGAAGAAGCGAATCAGCTCCTCACGCAGGCGCCAGAGACAGTGAGTCTCATTGACGTACGCGAACCGCACGAAACCGCTTTTTGCCAAGTTCGAAACAGTAAGCTAGTCCCCATGAGGCAGATCCCCGAGGTAATGGCCTCTCTTCCTCGTGAAACCCACCTTCTCATCCTCTGTCACCATGGAGGTCGGAGCCAGCGGGTGACCGAGTACTTGCGCAGCCACGGTTTTACCCGAGTGACCAATGTGAATGGAGGCATCGATGCGTGGTCAGAGCGAATTGACCCGTCGATTCCTCGATACTGACCTCAAGCCATTGGCTGAGCGGGACGAGCAGCGACCGACCGCTCGCTTCGGTGCTGGATGAGGTAGTCAGCCACATAGCTTTGAAACGCGCGCTTCAAGCGAGAGGTCACCGAATCCTCACTTACATGAAAGCGATGCTCGTCAATGGAGTGAACCGGGGAGACGTCCTTGGTCGTTGAGAGAAGAAAGCACTCTTCTAGTGAAGGGAGGTCTTCCGGTCGCACCGTCGCTTCCTTGATCACCAATCCCGCCCGCGCTGCCACGGAATCGATCAACAACCCGCGGGTCACCCCTTCCAGGATACCCGCCGAGAGAGGCGGAGTGATCACCGCACCTGCTTTGACAAAGCCGATATTGCTGACCGCAGCCTCGGTGATCTCTCCCTGCAAATTGGTAACCACCACCTCATCAGCCCCTCGCGCCCTCGCCTCCCGTAGACAAAGAATATTATTCAGGTAATTGCCTGTTTTCCACGCAGGGTTAAGGGCCGCAGGTGAATTTCGCCGGAGGCTGGTGGCGATCGATAGACGCTGTCCCAACGTTAGCTTCTCGGTGGAAAGCTGAGGATTAGGTTGTACCAAAATCACATAGTCAGAAGCGTCAGCCAGAGCGATATCTAGCCCGATAGCTCCGGCGCCGCGAGTGATTTGCAGGCGAATATAAACATCCGCAGTGACGCCAGAACGTGCCCGATACTCAGCGACCGTGCGCTGGATTTCGATCAGCAAAGCCCTCTGCGTGATGGGCAATGAGAGTATNNTGGGCAATGAGAGGAACAGTGCCTCGGCAGAACGCTCCAAGCGCGCCCAGTGTTCATCCCATGCAAAAATCACCTGATCGTAGGTGCGCCACACTTCATAGATGGCGTCGCCGTAAAGGAATCCGCGATTGAGCGGCGATAGCGACGGCTCGGTAGCTGGATGGAGTTTTCCGTTCGTGTTAGCCTGTACGTAGGTCATTTTCCGGAACCAAAGCAGCGCCCACTTTTGCCGTGAAGCGACAAAAAAACCTCCGCGAAAAGCGGAGGTTCATGAAGGCGAAAACAATCGGTCGTCTCAGTTCGAGGAGCCGCGCGCCTTCACCAATCCCAACGCCTTTTTGATATTCTGAACGCTGGGCAAGGAGATCTTCAATGATTTGGCAATTTCCGCCCCCGTCTTACCCTGCTCCACGAGCGCCTTCACTTCTGACTTAGTCTCGTCGGTGATCTTCGCACGCGTGCGACGTCCGCTCTTGGCCACCGGCGCTTTCGCTTTAGCAGCGCCCTTCTTGCGACCTCCACCGCCGCGTTGCGCTTCTTTTAGCGCCGCAATGAAATCATTGAGAGAAGTAAAACCGTACTCGGAAGGCAAATTGGCGAGTGCCGCCCTTCGCTCTGCCGTAAGCGTGGACTCCATTTCCGCTAACTTGGCACGAGCTGCTTCGAGTNNATCAATAAATGGCATACTAGCGTATGCAATAAATTGCCGTGGCTATTATCAAGCACCAATTCAGCATATAATCATTCTAGAGTCTTCATTTTCCCTTCGTTTAAGGCATGCTATCCGCTGTAGTGAAGCTATGCCGCAATTACATACTCTGGATGATCAGAAGCTGACCCACCGTTGGGACAACTCCCATGCTCCTCGTTTGCAGATCATGTCGGGAGACACGGTGGTGGTCGCCTGTGCGGATTCGAGCGGATACCAGGTACCCCCGGACTGGACTGCTGCTCGATTTAAACAAAATTTCGACCCACTCAAAGTCCATGCCCTCAGTGGCCCAATCGCGATCCAAGATGCTGAACCAGGGGANNATGTTCTAGAAATAAAAATTGACGCGTATCAGCATCGAGGATGGGCATGGACCAGCTTGATTCCTGGCCTTGGTTTGCTCGCTGAAGATTTCCCCGAGCACCATCTTTTCATTTGGAAATTGGAAGATGGATATACCAAATCCATGCCAGGTGTTACCCTGGACCTTCATCCTTTCGCAGGAATCATTGGAG
>DKKJ01000210.1:0-956 GCA_002455175.1 Opitutaceae bacterium UBA6669 | reverse complement strand
CCTATGCAGGTGACTCTCACCATCAATCTGCAGAAGCAGCGAAGTTTAGCCGGGCCCTATGCCACCTGTCCAACGTCGTTGGTGCCCCCAAGGTACACCCTCCAACCTTGGCATCTCTTCATAGAGTCAGACGAGAATCCTCGCGAGGCCGCTAAACGGGTGGTTCGAAGAGNNGGTTACACTCCGCAGCTAGCCTATACACTCTGCAGTGTGGTTCTGGATCTGCGGGTGAGTCAGCTGGTCAATGTGCCCACCACCACCATTACCGGATATCTTCCTGAGGCTATTTTTAATCGATAGTCTCGAGCCCCCAGTTGACGTTATATATAACATCTTACTTCAGCACTGAGTTTACTCGTGAAGTCCGTTGACGTCGCGAGTACCCTCGTGATTCCGCAAGCTCCCATCTGGACTAGAAGAGCATCCGACGCTTGCACTGCTTCGGGGAGCGGTATTGCGTCCTCATTTTCGGCCATTCTGGCCCCACTTTAGCTGATAACGAAAGGTTTCCATCCATGGCCAAAATCCCTCTTGAAGATACGTTTGCAGATGTGATCAACAAGTCCCAGCGCGGGCTTAAAATCTCTGATGCCGATCTGGCAGCCCGCGCGAACGTGAGCCCAGAAGATTTGGCTGCCATCAAAGGCGGAAAACCAATCATTCCAGTGATTCGCAAAGTCTCTCGTCACCTGCGTTTGGCGCCTAATCCCCTCGAAACGCTGGCGCGACGTGAATGGTACCCAGAGCAGCCCGTATTTCCTCGCGGCTTCGCCATGTTCAATACGCCGCACGAAGACATGACGGTGAACAATTATCTCATTTGGGATCCCAAGTCACGCGCCGCCGCCGCCTTCGACTCCGGGGCTTCCTGCAAGGAGCTCCTCGACTTCGTGGACGCCTATAAGCTCGACGTGCACTACATTTTCATCACCCACACGCACGACGACCACATTGCG
>DKKJ01000035.1 GCA_002455175.1 Opitutaceae bacterium UBA6669 | reverse complement strand
CCGGTCCAACTCGCGCAGGATTTCCGCGATTTCCACCACACCCGTGCCCAAAACTTGATCCGGCGTTTTCCGCCCGATCGCTGCGCGATCTTTCAAATGAACCGACTTAATCCGCCCCGCCAGCAGTCGGATAGCTTCCAACGGAACCACGTTCGACGTGGCATGATGACCTGTATCAGAACACACTCCAATTCGCTCGTGACGCCCCTCCAGCAACGTGCGCATGAAGTGGGGATCGGAATTTCGATAGCCGGGTTTCTGAGGCGAATTAGGGTGGTTGTGGAAAGCGACAGTCAGATCGTAGTCGCCGATGATTTTTTCGATGGTATCAATCGCATCCACCGAATCGGTACCAATGTTCTGCGCCCCCAGTCNNAGGCCCTCGCTTTCGTCTCATCCTTCGAGACCGCACCCATGCAGCTGGCTATTTTTACGCCATGTTTTTGGAGGTGGGCTCTGAGGCGCCTCACTTGGTCTTCAGACAAGGCGTAGATCCGGGCCGGATCATCGGGACTCAATCCTTGGTTGGTAAACGTCTCAATGTAAGGGATCCCACAAAGCGCCGCCTTCTCGATCGCTTCAAAGACACTTCCCTTTCTGAAGTTATAGGTGGAACACACAATCGCCGGCACATTCCTCGCGGTTTCCCCGAAACAGGAAATCCCGATAAGAAGCGCCATGACGACCATGCGAATCCCGGAAGCTGAAAGCGTTTTCATCATACAAGGCAGAGATGACGACTAGGGACACAGCACCTCGAGAATGCGCTGCGCATAAATGCGCATGAGGAAGTCGTTGGGGTGATTCGCACCATTTCCTGAAAAATCGAGATACGGTTTGCGTTCCAACATCGCCAACTGGGCTGCCGTAATATCCACAAAAGCGATCCCCGGACGGTCGACTTGCAAAGCGGCTTTTCGAATGAAACGTATGGGATCGAGGCCAGTCGGCTGCAGCGGGTTGTTGACCATGGGAGTGATGACCACGAACTCGGTCTCGGGGGATCGCGCCCGGACGATATCGATAATCTTTTCCAGGTTGGCTCGGTGATGCACGCGACGCTCGTCTGAGCGATCATTCATCCCATACGCCAACAGAACCAAATCGGGCTTGAACCATGCCACTTGCGCATCTGCCTGCGTGGTCGCGTGCGCGGACGTCCCACCTCCTCGAGCATGGTTCATGAACGTGATCGGTGCTCCGTAGACCGCTCGGAGCTTTCTGATCACCAACTCGCCATAAGCGGGTTGATAAGGCCAAACGCCATCGATCTTCGACGCATTGTATCCGGCCGATATACTGTCCCCAAAAAGTATCACGTTCAGAGGGCGCTTCTCCTTGAGCAAACGTTCAGTCCGGGGAAGGTCCTGCAAGCGCGACCGCGGCGGCGGCCAAACGGGAGATCGCTCAGCAGGCACATACGTGACTTCGATCTGCCGTTCGTGATACCACCCGCCTTCCTGGAGCTTGATGGCGCTGCGCACTTCGCTGACGGCACCGCTCTTGTCTTTGCGGGTCGTCAAAAAGAACTCAGACCGAAGCTGCACGGGGGCTTCCGAACCGGGAGGCAGAATCAACGTTCCTGACAGCAAAATCCAATCCCGCCCTTCCTTCAATTTAACCCCAGTCCCCAAGGCAATTACCTCCTCGACTCGCGATGCGGGAAACAAAAGAGGTAAAACCGTTTCTGTTTCCCTCGTATTCGCCAACGCCAGACAGGCTTCACGATAAACTCGTTTTCCAGAAATCAGGGGTTCTAGCCGTTGTTCCCAATCATCCTCCCAGCGCTCGGCAGACGCGACTTCCAAAACGGGTCGAGCTTCCACCAGCGCATAGACTTCGTAGGGGATAGGTTTGCCAGCCAATCTCACAGCGATTCGGGCGAGTCGTTTATCCTTCGGTAACGCCAGCACCGCATTGATGGCGTCTGTGATGTCGACTGGATAAGTGGCCAATGTCCCGCCCGGCTTGAGATGACTACTGCCGGCCAATCGCTCACCATGGTCACCACCCTGGAGAAAGAGATGCAACGCTCCCCGCTCCACACTGGCAGCCTCACCCGGCCGTTTCACCTCACGTCTTTCCAACTGCAAGGAGAGACGAGCCAACGGCGTCCGCCCTGTCTCCACCGCTCGTAAATCAAACTCCAACCAGGCACCAGCCTGGGTCTGCGGCTCGTTGGCTAGAATCAGGGGATCCCCCGCCTCCACACCAGGAACCGGCGCTCCGAAGTTGCCTGCTGCCGTTGCCGGCACGCGCTCGAACGCAGACCACGCCCAAGCTGAAGAGGTGAGCCCACCTGTGACCACCATCGCCCACAGGCATCGAACTATGTTTCCGCTCCACCGCCTAAAAGAGGTTGTCATAAAGCTCAATGGTTAGGGAACGACTACGTTCTTCCACTCGAGACGGACCGGTCCCAATAATCCCGCTGGAACCAAAGGTGAACTCGCTTCGTAATGCTTCCACACGGTAAAGCTCACCCGCGCGTCAGTGCGATGATGCGCTTTTTCCTTAAGCCAACTCGGAAGTTCGAGGATGCGGCCGTCGGTAAATTTGTTCACACCTGTCGCTTGATACCGCCAGGGCACGGTGACGGCTTCATCACCAATCAATCGGTTGATCCAACGATTGGCTACGTGTATCTCGATTCGATTCTCTCCGTCCTGCACNNTAATCACCACGCGGGCAATATCCGCCACCTCACCCAAATCAAGAAACGCTGCCTGTCCAGCAGCCCCTCGTGAAAGCAGGCCTGTCCAACGGTACGTGGCCGTACCCGAATAGTAGCGAATTCCAGAGTCGTCATGCTCACTCCAAGAAATGAGGCGAGGAAACGAAGTATCGGCGGGTGCGCCTCGACCCTCCTTGAAGCTCACGCGCCACGGACCTTTGAGTTCTTGTCTCACCGCAAGCGGGGAAAGACCTACGCGACGGACGCTTCCATCCGAGGCGGTGAGCATCACTTGCTCCGCAGACGTCAAAAGTCGCCCGCCCTGGATCCACAAATCAGCGGCTTCGGCCGTGGTCTGCCACCGAGAGGGTAAAGCGTTTCTAAAGAGAACAAAGGTGGACCCCCAAGGCTCCAAGTCTACAGGCACTCGGGTGACTTCGCCCCGGGATTCAAAAAGGGGAGCCACCCCGCGTATTCCCGTGGAGGGATCCCAAATCTCTGGAGCACGCCCGGTCTGGCGGAAGTCCAACTGCAGCCGTCGGGAAGCATGGGTGTAGTTGAAAATAAAATAGAGATCGGCCCCAGGAAGTTTTCGATGAATGAACCGGACATCCTTACTCTCGCCGTCACCGCCGAGGTCGGGAGCGATTTGCTCGCGCGCCAGCACCTCTGAAAGACGATGGCCGGTGTAAACGCGCCCTTGACCCACCTTTCTCAAAGCACGACGTCCGCGATCGACTCCTCCCCACAGGTCCTCGACAATCCGGTTAAATTCTTCCGCTTGCTCGACATCACGCAACCCCGCTGGAGCCGTTGGCGGCTCACCCGCAAGAACACCGCCTGCTTTGACCAAAGAGGCCAAGTGACGAAGGGTGGAGAGCTCCGTCACCCAACTCGCCGCTACCGTCGTCTCCGGTGTCGCCAAAACACGATAGCTCCCACCGGAGGGATGAATCCAGCGCCCGTCCTTCATGGTCATCTCGCGAAGAAAAGGAGGATAGACCACTTCGTAGTCGTACCCCGGAGAGGCATCGGTCACCTGCGAGGGTAATCCGTATCCCAGATCCTCATCCACCAGATAGGCAAGGTCTGCTACCGTTCGACCTTGTTGAAGAAGAAACTGACTCCGACTCAGGTAACGGATCCAATCTTCGGCGTAGGGCCACCAGGTGTTCAAGCGACCAAAGTGGACTCCATATCGGCCGAGTGAAAACCCAGGAGCCGCCTCGGTAACAGGCTGATGCGTGAAGCTGTGGAACGCAAACCGGTTAAGGCCCAAGGTAAAGGCATAGTCGCCTGATCGTTTGAGCGAACCTGGAGTATTCTGAAACCTCCCATTTTCGGGTGTTGAGGTAAAGGCCTCAGCGGCCACCACGGACCGGCCGTACAAGCTCGCCGCCGACGTCGACATCTTGATGCGCGACGCCCGCCCCGCAGCGTCCGGGGTCCAAAATTCGTTCATCGGCACGTCCACATGGCGGTTTCCTGACATCGGAGTGATCGGCCCTCCCTGGGTTTCCGAGTAAATTTTCAGTCCGTGACGGGCAGCTAATCGCTGCATAGTCCCATAATAATTCTCTGCGATAGACTCTTCAATCACGTGCCGGAAATCCCAGAGAACGGCCTCCGACTTCGCTTCTGACTCCAGGATTCTTCCCGTCAAAACAGGCAACCAGGGGATCACGTCGTAACCCTTCATCGTTCGAAACTGTTCGGGAAACGTTTCCGTCCAGTTCTGAAATTCTCCTTCGAAACTATCGAAAAGAAGACCGTTCAAGGTTGCCCCTCGAGCAGCACCCGCTTCACGAAGAATCCGCTGCATCGCTTTCTCAAATTGAAATGTCACCGCTTCGGGATCCAATTTGTCGATTTCCAGCCCATGGCCTTCAGGAACCGCAGGATGGTTGGTCTTTCCTGTTGTGGTATAACCAAATCGTAGCACCGACCATTCCCCAGGAGGCAGAGCGACTTGGAGCTCGCCCGACGGGAGGAGCTCCCCGCTAAGATCTCGCACGTGAGCCAGGGAAAGGCCAGGGCGGCCACGGTCTTTTTTTCGTGCCACAGGCTTCGCTCCCCACCCAATTTTCTTTTCCAGATCATCCAAGCGCTCGTCAGTAGCAGGCACGGCAAGAACCGCGATCTCTCGGTAAAACACCTCTTTCGGAACTCCGCGCGCGCTGTAGTAGGGCTTTAGGTCAGGGCGCGGTAACGTCACGGTCACGCGCTCCCCGCCCTTCACATGGGTTTCCGTCCAAACCACTCGTTTCATCGACAGTGCCGGCGTTACCCACGGACCTCCACTCGCCGACCATCCAGGCGTATTCATGAGATGGAACTCCAGTCCGAGTTCTTCCGCTTTCTTAACCGCGAATTGTACGTGCTCATGCCACAGGTCGGAACCGTAACGAACCGGCCCCGGTGGCATATAGATCTCCACATCGAACATCTGAACGCCTCCCATCCCGGCCTTTTGTGCCGCTTCGAGATCCGCGGTGATCCCTTCCTTTGTGACGTTCCCGTTGATCCAGTGCCACCATCCTAGAGGACGCGCTTCACGCGGCGGCGCGGCAAACCCGGCCTCAAGCGGGTCCTTCGATTGTCCAAAGGTGGCAGCGACGGCCACTAGCAGGCAGAGCGTCAACCGTAGCAGGGAGACAGATCTCATGGAGGAAAACATCACGTTTGAACCGGGGGTAGTTGAAGACCGATCCCATCGTAAGAGCCCAAAGAAGCTCCCGTGAAAGACCTGTCATCAGAGGCACGGCTGGCTTAACGGAGGAAGAGCAGCGAGCGAAAGCCTGGGCGGAGTCAACCGTTGAGCGCAGTCCATTGGCGTCGCCATGAACAAGGTCAACAGGGGTTGAATCGAACCTCCAGAACTCCACAGTTCTCATCCTTCTCGTCGCGCTCACCTCCTCACGTGCTTCCTTCACTTTTATCCCTCCTTCCAAACTCTTGCTTCCGGCGGCCACTTTCTCTCCACGGGTGCGCGCTCGCAGGACTGGGGGTCATTCTTTTTCTCTCCGGATGTGCTTCACTTCCACCTCCGACTCCGCGCGAGTTTCGAGCCGCTTGGGTCGCCACGGTTTCGAACATCGACTGGCCAAGCCGTGCCGGGCTCAGCGTGGCGGAGCAACAAGCGGAGATCCTGGCGATCTTGAATCGCGCTCAGGACCTCCACCTCAATGCGATTATCCTACAGGTACGTCCGGCCGCCGACGCATTTTATCATTCTCCGCTTGAACCCTGGTCAGAATATTTGACCGGGACTCAAGGGAAAACTCCGGATCCCTTTTATGATCCTCTCGATTTTTGGATTCAAGAAGCCCATCGCCGAGGACTGGAACTTCACGCGTGGCTCAATCCCTACCGTGCACGACAGGCAGGCGCTAAGTCGTCTCCAGCGAAAAACCACATTTCACGCACACACCCTGCGGTGGTGAAAACTTACGGTGATTTGCTTTGGATGGATCCGGGCGAGCCCACTGCTGTCGAGCGCACACTTGCCGTAGTCCGCGACGTCGTCCAGCGCTACGATGTCGATGGTATCCACGTCGACGACTACTTTTATCCGTATCCCATTCCTGTCCCCGGCGCGCCGCGCCCACCCGACCTCCTGCAACCTGGAACTTCACCTCCCCCCGTGCCCGAGGTGGAATTTCCTGACGATCCCTCATGGCAGCGCTATCTTACCGCAGGTGGAACGCTCTCCCGACCTGCGTGGCGGCGTCAGCACNNTCGTCCTGGAGATGGGCAAGACCGTGAAGCAGATCAAACCCTGGGTGCGTTTCGGTGTGAGCCCGTTCGGTATCGGCCGCCCCGAACTACGTCCGGCGGGAATCGAAGGCTTTAGCCAGTATGATAAGCTGTATGCGGACGTGGAACGATGGTGGGAAGAAGGCTGGGTCGACTACCTCGCACCACAGCTCTACTGGCCGATCGAACAAAAGCCCCAGGCCTTTGGCGTACTCTTGAAGTATTGGGCTGAAAACAACCGCTCCAAGCGACACCTCTGGCCCGGGCTGTACACGAGTCGTATCAATGCAACGGATAAAAGCTGGAACCCCACCGAAATTGAACAGCAGATCGCGCTGATCCGAAGCAACTCAGGCGCCTCCGGTCACATCCACTTCAGTATGGTAGCTTTGGCCCAAAACCGCCGGGGGGTCAGCGACCAACTCGCACGCTCAACCTACTCCTCCCCCGCCTTGGTTCCCGCGACCCCTTGGTTGGAGCGCGATCGGCCCTCTGAACCCAGGATGAAAGTAACGCCGCAGACTTCTTCTTCAGGAGCTACGCCAGCAATTGAAGTGAGGTTCCTCGAAAGCACCGGGAAAAAACCCGCGCTCTACAGCGTATGGTCGCGCCGCGGAAAGGTTTGGCAGCTTTCGGTGGTACCTGCCTCCAATCCGAGCCTCACCCTCTCGAACATGCCCTCACCTTCAAGCGAAGGCATCAACCGGATTGTAGTCACTGCCATTGATCGGGTGGGCAATGAAAGCCCGAGAACGACCTTATCCCTGCCGTCGAAATGACAAGCTCGCCGCTCTCTCAGCGACGCTTGGATTTTCCCGGAGGCGACTTGAAGGTACCCGGTCGTGCAGTGTGATCCGGTTCCTTGGAGGGACGCGGATTCTGGGTCTGCACCGCTGCGCGAATTGCCTCCTGCTTCGGCGTGGACGCAGGCATCAGATACTCTGCGACCGACTCAGCGGCGGTCTCATCTTTAACTCGTTCTGCTAACGGAGCAGACTCCGTTTCCCGCCCAGGCGAACTCGTGGTAGCGGGGTCTCGAAGTTGTCGCTCCGCCTCCAGCCAAAATTCAAGATCGCGCCCTTCCGGGCGCCCTTGCGCATTCCAGAGTTCCGCCGCCAGACGGGCGACGTTGTCGTGAGAAGGGTGTTCGGTGCTCATACTGACCGGGCAGACCTCTATCCCTGGCAGAAGTAACGCTCCACACCTGAGCTTTTCACATTTTTTAAGTCTCAGCATCTCCTCGAGCTACCACCTCTGCCAACAGCACGCTCTCAATAGCGATAATGATGCAGGAGCTTGCTGTGGACCGCCGCTTACTTTAGGCACCAGAACCCTTTGGTCCTGTGCCTGTGGACTGCCTCCACCGTATCACGAAATTTAGGACCCTTACACCCCTCGTCATGTTTTCGTTCTTCACTCGCCAACGAGCTACTGTGTTACTTTCTCACGCGGCAGGAATCTGCCTCTTTTTTGGCGGACTGTCGTTTGGCCCTGGTTTGCGCGCACAAGCTCTCTCGCAAGTGCTGCAGCCCTTTGTCGACGCGCAACAAATGGCAGGTGCGGTGGTGCTTGTTGGTACCGCAGACCGAGTTCTGGCCACCGAAACCGTCGGCTGGCGCGATCGCGCCAGCGGCGATCCCATGCGTGCCGACACCATTTTCTGGATCGCCTCACAAACCAAACCCATCACGGCAACAGCGGTTCTCATGCTGGTAGACGAAGGTAAAATCCGTNNAGTATCGACGTACCTTCCCGACTTTAAAGACTCGTGGGTCCAAACAGAAACCAGTCCGACCCAACGAACTCTTCGACCTGCAAGGAGCGAAATGCGAGTGCGAGATCTCCTCATGCACACCAGCGGCTTGCCAGCCCGTTCCCCGATCGAGACGCCCAGCCTGGACCTCATCCCCTTGGCAACGCTTGTTCGGAGCTATTCTCTTCTGCCTCTCTCCTCGGACCCTGGAACGAAATACCTGTATTCGAATCCCGGAATCAACACCGCAGGACGTTTGGTTGAGGTCGTGAGTGGCCTGCCCTTCGACCAGTTTTTAGAGCAGCGACTTTTTCAACCGCTGGCCATGAAGGACACCACGTTCCGCCCCACATCCGCCCAACAAGCGCGGTTGGCCCGGGCCTACCTCACCGTCGGAAANNAAAGCCGATCGATGCACTCGCCACACCGTACGACAGCCCCCAACGGCATACGTTTCCCGGAGGCGGACTGTTCTCCACCGCGCAGGATGTGTACCGCTTTTATCAGATGCTGGCCCACGGAGGAAAAGTGGGGGAGACACGTCTTCTTTCCGAAAAGGCCGTCAATGAAATGACCCGCAAGCACACCACTCCGGAAACCGGAGGCAACTACGGGCTGGGCTTTGCAGTAGGAGACGACCACTTCGGCCACGGCGGCGCGTACGGAACGCAATCGCGCTATTTTCCAAAAACCGGGCTAATCACCATTTTTCTGGTACAACAGGTAAAATGGTCAGACGGAGGCGAAAAGGCCTTTCCTTCTTTCCTTAAAGCCGCCGCTGACCACTACGCTCCTCGGACCCGCTAATCAGCTTCGCTCCCGTAGAAGCGAAGCCGGCTTGTTCAGGGGGCGCTGGCTTCATTCGTTGAGGTCGGCGATAACGCG
>DKKJ01000194.1 GCA_002455175.1 Opitutaceae bacterium UBA6669 | reverse complement strand
TCAGCTTTCCGCTTTCAGCTTTTATTTCCTCATTTCCCCATTTCCGCTTTTCCTCTTCCTATTCGCTCAGAATCTTCCGGAGCGTCTCCAGGTCCATCAACGCCCCCACCGATTCTTCCTGCACCACCGCTTTGAAGAGCGAGGCTTTCTCCTGCTGCAGCGCCCGAATCTTCTGCTCGATCGAATCCTTGGCAATCAAGCGGTAGGCATTGACGGGTGACACTTGCCCAATGCGATGGGTGCGATCAATCGCTTGAGCCTCGACCGCCGGATTCCACCACGGGTCATAGAGGATCACGTAGGACGCAGCGGTGAGATTGAGCCCAAAGCCCGCAGCTTTCAGTGAGAGTAGAAACACCGTTTGATTGCGATCGCTCTGGAACTGCCTCACCAGATCATCCCGGTCCTGAGTTTGTCCGGTGAGGATCAGACACGGTATCTCCGTGTGCCGCAATCGGCTCTGGATGATTTCCAGCATGCCCACAAACTGACTGAAAACGAGCACCTGATGCCCACTCTCTCGTAATTCCTGAACGTGCTCCAGCAACGCTTCAAGTTTTGCGGACGGCAAGTCGGCATGCGCCGGATCAATCAGAGCCGGGTGACAGCAAATTTGCCGCAGCCGCAGCAAGCTCGATAGGAAATTAAAACGCATCCGATCGAACTGTGTCGCGGTCTCTACCTTCAACAGCTGCGCGCGGGCGCGCTTGAGTTCGGCTTGATAGAGTTTCGCCTGCTCCGTTTCCAACTCCACCACCAAATCCTCCTCCGTCCGCGGCGGCAGATCCGACGCCACTTGGCCCTTGGTGCGGCGAATCATGAAGTGACGTACTTGACGTCGTAAGCGCTCGAGTGAACTCGCGTCCTTCTGATCAAAGCGACGACGAAAAGACGCCTGCGTTCCCAGAAGTCCCGGAAGCGTGAAAGCAAAGAGGGACCACAGATCAAGCAGGCGGTTCTCGATCGGCGTTCCCGTCAGCACCAACCGGTGCTCCGCGTTCAGGCTCTGCGCAACCTGCGCCACTTTCGACGATGGGTTTTTGATAAACTGAGCTTCATCTAGAATCACCACATCCCAAGGATCTCGAAGATCCTCGGCCTGAAGCCGGAGCTGGGTGTAGTTGACCACGATAAGGTGGGGTCCTTCGTCCACCGCCACACGTGTTTCTGACGATCTTTTTTTGACCGGCACCCACGTGCGAACGCTTAGGCTGGGAGCAAACCGTGCCGTCTCGCTCGCCCAATTCCCCACGACCGACTTCGGGCACACCACCAAAACGCGGAGCGGTTTTTTCGGTCGCTGCGCCTGCAGCCAGAGCAGCCAGGTCAAGGTCTGCACCGTTTTCCCCAAGCCCATGTCGTCAGCTAGGATCGCTCCCAAGCGGTGGGTAGAGAGAAACGCCAGGAACTCGAATCCTTCCCGCTGATACGGACGCAACTCTGCTTGCAGAGTGGTTGGCACCGCCGGCGTCGGGATCTTCGCCAGCGCCTTGGCCCGACGCTGCAGATCGCTTCGCTGCTCCTGCGGCAAGACCTCGAGCAGCGGAGTCTCTCGCAGTTGCAGGGTGTGAAAACTCTGCTTCTCACCGCGAAGCGCCAGGTCCACCGCCTGCGCCAGCTCCAATCCGGAATCCTTGAGAGCCGCCAACTGCCCCTGCTCCAAAGCGAAGCTGAGTCGTCGCCACCCTTTCCGCGGAAGATTCACAAATTGCCCCTCGGCCANNCCGCCGTCAGGGTCGAATCTTCCACCCGCACTGCCAACTCGAGATCGAACCAATCGCGGTGGGTCTCACTCTCCAAGAGACTGAAATCCATGCGGGCCTTCGTGGGTTCGCGCAGCAGGGAGGCCAGCTCCGACGATGCGACGACTTCCACCTCCGGGGGCAGCGCTTGCCTCCACAAAATAAACTCCTCCGCCAGTCGCGCCGTCATGGCTCGCCCCCAGGCTCCTACAACCGGGAAAAAGGTCAGTCCCAGGTTTGACAGTTGGGCGGCGACTCCCTCGGCGACGTGCATATCGGGCTCCACGAATGTCGACGCGGACGTCTTCTTGATTTTTCCACCAACATCGACCCAGCCTGNNGGAAGTCCACTTCTGATGCAGTCCCGCCTCGGCAGCCTTCACGGTTAAGGTAAGCTGAAAGTTATCCGCAGCGGACCACTGGGTTTGATCCATAAGCGAACATTGCACCGTGACCACCGTGGGCACGGGCTTGAATCGTTCTTCTATCGCGGTGGGGAAGAGCGTGCGGTGGCGGCGCAAGATCTTAATTACCGCCGGCTCCTCCAAGAGTTTCGCCGGTACCCGCACGCCAGCCGCGGAGCGNNGGTCCCGCCACCACACAAGGACCTTCAATCAGATACCACGCCGGTGAGCCTGGCAGCAAAATGGCGTGGACGGGAAAGGGACGTCCATCCGGCCAAGCCAGCTGCAACTCGCACTGGCCGCTATCCTCTTCTGTATCCGATGATTGGATCTTCCAGCGAACGACGTCAGGGGAAAACGTTACAGGTTCTCCTGCTGGACTCACCACCACAGTGCGAGCGGTCGCGTGTTCGAGCCAGGCCCGCATCAGTTTCGCCGACGCTCCCCCCGCGCGGAACTAACCGCGTTCGAAATTGTTTCGGTAACGTTCCGCCACGATAGCCAGCGCCGCCAGCACCTGCGGACTCGCGTCGATGCCCGAAAGGGACGCGGAGATTTGACGATAGGGATCAAAAAAAGTCCGGGGAGCGGGACGCCACGCCGCCTCGAGGGAACTCCTCTGCTCAATTTTCCAGTCGGAAGCCGTCACCACCACCCGAAAATCGACAAAGCGAGCGCCGACCGCGTCGAGCGTCGACTGCGCGGGTGTCGCCGGCGCCACCGCCGCCAACGACCCAATCTGCGTAATCCAATGCTGAACCGCCGCCGCATCTTCCGTTTTTAGTCGTCGATGAATGGGCCGGGTCTGCGTCACCGGCTGCAAAAACTCGGGGATCTTTTTCCCTGCTCGTTCGACGTCCGCCGCCACAAACTGCCAAAGCGAAATCGGATCCTCGGGCGACTTCTCCCACCAGTCCTCATAAAGCAAACCCGAAACACCGAGGCGCTTGCTCTCCGCGGTCGTCAGATCCAGCAACGCGAGGTCGCGTCCCCAAACGCGGTGCCCTTGATCAACAAAGCGCTGAAAAAAACGCTGCAGCTTATCGAGGAAGCTTCCCTCATCTGTCGTGAGAGGCCGTTTGAGCATGGCCTCCAAAAGCGGCTGCCACTGCGTCCGAAAGGCGGTGACGTCTCGCGTTCCGGTTTTTAACGCGCTGTCGACTGCGCCCTGGACGCCTGCGGTAGCTAGCCATTGCAAACCTACCGCATAACAATGCTTGCACCCGATTTCCAAGGGACACGAACAGACATCTTCCCACTCTTGGTTCTTTGCGTGCCAGGTCAGGGTCACGTGGTACAGATAGGTACCTTTTACGCGAGCGCTCAGCTCGCCAGCCGAGGTTTGTTGCAAGACGGTTACCCGACCTCCCCGCGCATAGCGCTCCCCTCGTTCGCGCGACCCGCGGTCAAACTCCCGAAGGTACTGCCGCAAGGCTTGAAGCGCCTTCGGTGATTGCATGGACGTTATGTCAGCCACAGGGCCATCCAGCAAAGCGGAGACGAAAACGCCACATCAGAAATCCCTCGTTTCGGCTCAAACGCTTACCCCACTCACGCTCAGCGGCTCTGCTCTCTCACCTGCGGAGGCGTTTTTCCGCGTTCTCGATACTGTGAGGGGGTCAGGCCGACGCAGCGGACAAAGGCCCGAATGAAAACATCTGTGGTATGGTACCCCACCTGAGGCGCGATGGCATCCAACTTGTCCTCGGTCATTTGCAGCAGCTCCTGGGCACGCTGGATACGCATGTAGGTGACGTGCTCCATGGGTGTACGGCCGAGTTCGCGCCGACAGATCCGACGTAGGTGCTCAGCACTGACTCCCGCTTCATGCGCAAGTGAACTCAATTTCCACTCCGTCGTCAGTGCCCGCGCCACGCGTTCCCACAACGGCGCAGTCCGCGATTCCGCCCGCGCAGGCCGTGCCGCCCGTCGGCTCAAGCCGTGCGCCAGGCTCACCCAGTGATGCACGAGCGCCGCATCGCGATCTCCCTCCCACTCTTTTTGAAGTCCTGTCATCACGCGTCCGATTTCCTGCGCTCCGCCTGACAACCGGAGCGGGGACCGTGAATCCACGACCGGTTGCACGGATATCGGCTCTTCATAGCGAATCCACGCGAAGGTCCAGCGGTGACCTTTCAAGGCGTGAAAGGCATTCAGCACCCGCGGCGGCGCGAGACAGAGTTCCCCAGGCTTCACGCCTTGCCAACGGCCTTCCAGAAAGATCCGTCCTTCGCCTTCAAGACAGGCCAGGAAAAAGCTCCCCGAGGGCGCTAGCCTCACGCGGCTGTACGGCGCCGTCACGGTATCCAAACCTAACCAAGCGATCCGATGCGTCGCCAACTCACTGCATTGGCGTTGATCTAGGCTCCAACGACGGGTCCCAGGACCATCCAGCGTGGTTTCTTTCCAATCAGGGGTCATCGCATCAGGTGCAAAATCGTCGGTTGAATGTGTGACTCCCGGGCTTCCCTCGTGAACCGGGTTTGTGCAAGCTGAGCTGTTCTATGACGTCGCCCCACGTCAAGCCCGACACACTCCCTCCCCCGGAGCTGCTTCTCTGATTCCACCTGTTTTACCTACGTCATCATGCCCAATCCCTGGACNNGCGACGCCACCCTGGCCAAGAACCAAGCCATCATTGCCGCCGGTGCCGGCACGGGTATCAGCGCCAAATTCATCGAGAAAGGCGGCGCCGATCTCATCATTATCTACAATAGTGGTCGTTTCCGCATGATGGGTCATGGCTCAACCTGCGGACTGATGGCCTACGGCGACGCCAACGCCATCGCCATGGAGATCGGCGAATTCGAGGTTCTTCCGGTCGTGGAAGAGGTCCCAGTCATCTGCGGGGTTCATGCCTCCGACCCTCGCCGGCGGATGTGGCATTTTCTGGGCCAAGTGAAGGAAATGGGCTTCTCCGGTGTGAACAATTTCCCTACNNCTCTCGCTCGCCCGACGGATGGACCTTTTCTCCATCGTCTACGTCGCCACTCCGGATGAAGCGGTCGAGATGGCCAAAGCCGGCGCCGACGCGATCATCGCCCACGTCGGTACCACCGTTGGGGGTAGTATCGGCGTAACCAATGCGGTCGTGAGCTGGGACCATACGCTGAAAGTCACTCAAGACATCATCCGCGCCGCCAGCCAGGTACGGAACGACATCTACTTCCTCTGTCATGGCGGTCCGATCAACACTCCAGAAGACGCCACCCGCGTGCTCGCCGGCACGGACTGCGTGGGCTTCGTCGGTGCCAGTAGCTTGGAACGCATGGGCGTGGAGGCCTCACTCACGCAGCTCACGCGTACGTTCAAGTCGATCCCTGCACCCGCCATCAAAAAACGCTGATCGTTTCCCATGTCACCCGCCGATCGTCGTTTTGTGCAAAAAGCGGATGCCCTCCGCGAACCGAACGCCTGGACGGTCAACGAGTGGTTGTGCCGCCCCGACTTGGTCGCCGCCGAGAAACTGCTCTTGGTCCGCGCCAACATGGAGCCGATGCATTGCCATCCGTTTCACGTCCATCCCCACCGCGAGGAAATCATCTACGTGGTCGAGGGTCGCGCCGAACAGTGGGTAGGAAATGAGTNNCCCCGCCGGTACGGTTCACGCCACCTACAATCCACATCCAGAACCGCTGGTGTTCCTCGCCCTGCTTTCGCCAGCCAAACTTCCTGAGAATCTCGCCGCTGTCGAAGATCCCCAAGATGTCTCCGCCTCAGCACCCTGGTCGACGATCCGTCAGGGACGTCCCGTTTGCCAGACGCGCGCCTAACGCTGCGCTCTTTCCTCCCCTTCTCATCCTTTCCCCATGAATCGGCTTCTCTCCTTTCTCCTTACGGTCTGCGTCGTCTCGTCAGCCGCTCTCCTTCACGCCGCCGAGCCTCCGTTGCGCATCTTCATTCGCTCCGGCCCCAAATCCCACGGACCCGGCGCACACGATTATCCTCGTTTCCTCAAGGAGTGGGTTCCTCTGCTGAACGAGCGCGGGGCCAAGACGACCGGCGGCAATGCGTTTCCCACCGAGGCCCAGTTAGCCGAGACCGATGTCCGCATCCTCCACGCCCAGGAAGCCGGGAACATTCCGGCCGTGGAGGATCGCCGCAATCTCGACACGTTCCTCAAACGTGGCGGCGGTCTCGTGGTGATCCACGCCGGCGTGGTCTCCAGCGATCCTTCCTGGTTCAAGACGATCGTCGGGGGATCTTGGAGAAACGGTACGACCCGTTGGCTCGAGGGCCCCATGCACCTTTATTTTATCGATCGCTTCGGTCCGATCACGCGCGACGTCTCCAACTGGGCCATGGATGATGAGATCTACTACGATCTCGACCTTTCTCCGGACGCCAAAGTCCTCGCCACTGCCTACACGCCAAAACCAGCCGCGAGCGAAAATCCTCGCGCCCAGCAGCGCGCCAACAGCCTCACCAGCGGCGGCAAACGCGTGAGCATCTACGATATTCAGCCACAAATGTGGACTTACGAGCGCACGGTCGAAGGCGGCAGCAAACCGTACCGCGCCTTCGTCTCGATCCCTGGCCACTACTACGAAAATTTCAATCGCCCCAACTACCGCGCGGTCTTGCTTCGCGGCATCGCCTGGGCCGGGCAACGCTCCAACGTGGACGAACTCTGCCGACCTGACGAATTGGGCGACGCCCTTCGCTACGTCGATGGCGGCCCCACCCACCCTTCAAAAGCCGCCGCCAAGATCGAAGTACATCCCGAGTTCTCGCTGACGCTCGTCGCCTCGGAACCGCTCATCAACAAGGNNTCGCTGGTCGCGTCCGAACCGCTCATCAACAAGGTGATGAATATCGACTGGGACGAAAAGGGGCGGCTCTGGGTGTGCGAAACTCCTGAATACCCTAACGGCCGCCGCGCGGTCAGCACGGCTGCTTGGAAAGACAGCGGCTCCCTCTACCCTGGTCAGGTCCAGCGAGATCCCGAGGACAGCATTTCGATTCTCACCGACACCGATGGCGACGGCGTCATGGACAAGCGCCAGGTCTTCGCCGACAAGCTTGAGTTAGTCACTAGCTTTGTCCTCTACCGCAACGGCGTCATCGCCGCCACCGCTCCCGACGTTTGGTTCCTCGAAGACACCAACGGCGACGGCGTTGCTGATCGTCGCACCAAGCTCTACACCGGCCTCGGCATCGCCGATACTCACGCCGTCCTCAACAACCTGCGCTGGGGTCTCGATGGCTGGATCTACGGCACGCACGGCTACAGTCGCGGCGACATCAAATCAGGTGACGGACAGCGGACGTTCGGCGCCATCTCCAGCGGAGTCGTCCGCTTCAAGCCAGACGGAAGCGCCTTCGAGCAGTACAGCAGTCGCGGTGGAAATAGTTGGGGGCTGGATACCACTTGGGACGGACAGGTCTTCTGGACGCAACCCACCAGCGGTACGGTTTTTTTCCATACGGTTCTCCCAGAAAGCATCCTGGCCAAGGGCAAGGTCCCCGGCACCACGTCCTCCAAGGGAATGATTGTCGGCCAAAAGACCTTCCCGGCCATGACGTGGCCAGAGCAGGCCTACGTCCAGATTGACCAAGTCGGCCGCTTCACCGCTGCCGCCGGTTGCGTCGTTTACGAAGGAGGCGCTTGGCCCGACAAATGGAACTACAGTTACTTCACCGGCGAACCCACACTGAATATCGTTCACCACCAATTCGTCACGCCAGACGGAGTAAGCTACACCACCGCGAAGGAAAAAGGCCGTGAGGAAACGGAATTCATGCGTAGCACCGACCTGTGGTTCCGTCCGATTGAGACGCGCGTGGGACCCGATGGCGCGCTCTACGTGGTCGACTTCTACAATCAGGCGGTGATTCATAACGATACGCGCGGTCCCGTGCACGGTCCCGCCAACGCTGCTGTCCGTCCGGATCGCGATCACTACTTCTCCCGCATCTGGCGCGTCCAACACAAGCAGGCCAAAACGCTTCCTCGCCCCGCGCTCGAGCGCAGTGACATCGGCGGATTGATCCGCGTGATCGAATCCCATCCCAATGCTCACGTAAAAAAGACCGCGTGGCGTCTGGCCCAAGAATCCAGCGCAGGAATCGCCGCTCTCGCGCGTCTACAGAAGCCGATCGGGAGCCAAGCGGAAGCCCAGTACACCGCTGCCCGCGCCGCCACTTCCTCCACGGATCGGCAAGCTCTACTCACCACCTTCGTGCGTGCGTCCGAATCATGGACCCAATCCGCCATCATCGCCGCGGCCACGGAGAACGCCTCAGCCTTCTTGACGGAGGCCTTCCGCGCCACCGAGCGCAATGGTCTGCCAGTCTTCATCACCGCGGTGACGCCCTCGCTCAAGTCAGAGGAAATTGCCGGTGTCCTGGAAGCTGCGGCCGCCGCTCGCTCCGAAGGCACCCGACCGCTGTCTCTCGCGCTGCTCCGTTCGTTGTCGCAAGCATCGACGTTGTCGCCTTCCGCTTCGCCCGCCTTAATGACAAGTCTGCAGCGTTTGCTCGAAGACCCCGCCACGGCCGCGGCAACACTTCCCCTGGCTGCTCGCTGGGACACCGCAGGCACCCTCGCCTCTCTCCAAGCCCAGGTCGCCGCCTCACTGGTGAAAACCCTCGCTGATGGCACGCAACCGGAGCCCACGCGTGCTCAGGCGGCCGTCAGCCTGCTCTCCACCACAAAGACTCAATCCAGCGCCCTCACCCAGATCAGCGCCCTGATCGCAGCCCAGTCCACCACTCCTACCCTGCGTACTGCCTTGATTGCCGCGGTCGGCGACGTCCCCGGTCAAGCCGCAGCCAATACCTTAGTCGCAGCTTTCGGTCAGGCTCACGCTCAGGCCGCCTTCGAACAGATCGTGAAACGGCCCGAGTTCGCTCTGGCTCTGCTCGCTGCGGTCCAGTCTGGACAAGTCAAGGTGGCAGACCTCGGTCCCGGAAATGTCGCTCGTCTCCGCACGCATCCCAACCCGCGTGTCTCTCAGGAGGCGGCGAAACTCCTCGCCACGCTCAGCCCTGAAATCAAGGAGAAGGACGCTTTGATCGCCAAGCTTGCTCCCGAGGTTGAGAAGCCCGGCAACGTCGCTAATGGCAAAACGCTTTACACTGCCGCCTGCGCGGTCTGCCACTCGCACGGCGATATCACCGGGCGCGATGTCGGTCCACCCCTCACCGGCATGGGCGCCCACGGTCCCGCAGAACTGCTGATGCACATCATCGATCCGAACCGCGAGGTGGATCCAAGCTTCTACCAATGGAACATCACCACTCAAGCCGGTGAAACCTTCGTCGGAGTGATCGTCTCCGAGAACGCTGCCTCTCTCACCCTCCGGAATCAGGGTGGCGATTTCGAAATCAAAAAAGACGACATCGCGCGTCGCGACAACACCCGCCGCTCGCTCATGCCAGAAGGCTTTGAGAGTATGGGCGCCGAAGGACTTCGTGATTTGCTTACCTACATCTGTGGTTCCGACCAGGCGTTTCGCGTCCTCGACTTGCGTAACGCCTACACGGCCGACAGCCGCCGGGGGATGTTCAAACGCGAAGATATCACCGACGAAGGCGTCAATCTCTCCCGCTTTGGCAACGTCTCTGCCGGTAACGTACCGTTCTCGGTCATGGATCCCGCCAAATCTCCCAACGGTCGCAACGTGATCGCTCTCAAGGGCGGTGTCGGCACGGGCAGTTTCTCCGAAGAATTTCCGCAACGCGTGGAGATTCCGGCCTCGGTGACCGCGGCCAGCCTCTACTTTTTGGGCGGCGTCGGCGGAAATGCCTGGCCCTTGGGTGGAGACGCGGCCAAAGGGCTTCCCGTCCTCAAAGTGATCGTCAACTTCGCCGACGGCAGCCGAGAGGAACATGTATTGAAGAATGGCGTACATTTCACGGACGCTCTCGACAACGCCGAAGTCCCCGGAAGCACCAATGCCGGCAACTTCACCCGTCGCGGTCAGCTCCGCACGTTCGGTCTCGCCTTGTCCAAGAAAGCAGCGCTCAAGAGCATCGTCCTCGAAAGCTACGACAATGACGTGGTTCCCTGCACCGTCGCCATCACTGCGAGCGCAGAACCACTCAAAGCGACCGCTTCGGTCAGCTCCTCAGCGCTCTCACCGAGCGCTCTCAGCGCGTTGATCGCGGCGATCCCCTCCACCGCCACCTGGACAGAGGGGCCGAAGGAAGGCTGGAAGGGCGACGCCGCACTTCCTCCGCTCACACCGATCCAGTGGGAACCCGGCAAGACCCGCGTGCTGCTCATCGGCGGCGGCAGCTCACACAATTTCACCAAATTCTTTGGTGAAACCGATGGAGCCACCCTCCGCGCTGCCGGATTCAGCGTTCACTACACGGAGGATCGCGACCAGGCCGCCGAGGCCCTCGCCTCCGCAGATGTCGCCGTGATCAGCGTCAACCGTCGCTTCTTCGACGCTCCGGCTTACCGCCAGGCCCTCTGGCAGTTTGCAGAAGCGGGCAAGGGAATCGTCATGCTGCATCCAGGAACCTGGTACGGCTTTTCCCAATGGCCTGAGCTGAATGCAAAAATCGTGGGCGGCGGCTCGCGCGGACATGACAAAATCGCGGCCTTCTCAGTCAATGCTACACAGCCTACTCACCCCATCATGAAATCAGTACCCGCGTCCTTCACCGTGGAGGACGAATTGTACTACTTCAACGCAGAGGCGGATAAAATTCCTGCCGGGACTGCCGCCATCACCGTCCTCGCGGAAACGTCACCGTCGCAAAAATACAACCGATCCCACCCGGCTGTCTGGGTGACGGATCACGCACGGGCACGCATCGTAGGCATTACTTTGGGACACGACCAACGCGTCCACGATCACCCCGCCTTAAAGCAATTGCTCACCAACGCCATCCGCTGGACCGCCCCACAGCGCTAAACTCGGTTCTCCCGCTTTCCGTATGCCCACTATCGCCGTCCTCGGAACTTTTGATACCAAGGGACCGGAACACGCCTTCCTGGCTGAACAGATTCGTCACCAGGGTTTCACGACCCTTTTGATCGACGTCGCGACGCTGGAGCATACGGGGCTCTCTGCGGATATTGGAACGGCGGAAATCGCCGCTCAGTCGGGTGTAGCCGACTGGAAATCAGTCCTCGCTAAAAAAGACCGCGGCGCTTCGGTCGCCTTGATGGCCGCAGGAGCCGCTCGCGTGCTCGCCGACTTGGTGTCCTCGGGGCGTATCCAGGGTGTCATTTCCATGGGCGGAGGCGGAGGCACCGCCATTGGCTCAGCCGCCATGCGTGGCCTGCCTCTCGGCTTCCCCAAGGTCATGGTCACCACCTTGGCCAGCGGACACACCGCTCCCTACATCGGCACCTCGGACCTGGTCCTTTTTCCTGCCGTCGTCGATGTCGCCGGACTCAACCGCATTTCCCGCCTTACCTTTGAAAATGCTGCGGGAGCCATCTGCGGGATGGTGCGCGCCGCCGAGGCTAGGCGGGGGACGCCTCCCGCCGGCAAACCCATCGTCGTGGCGAGTATGTTCGGAAATACCACGATCTGTATCAATGAAGCCAAACGCCTCATCGAGGCGGCCGGCTACGAGGTTCTGGTCTACCACGCTACCGGCACCGGTGGGCGTAACATGGAGGCGCTCATCAGCTCCGGTTTGGTTTCCGGTGTACTTGACCTCACCACCACCGAGTGGGCCGATGAACTCGTCGGCGGCATCCTCACCGCCGGACCGACTCGTCTCGACGCGGCCGCGCGCGCAGGGATTCCCACGCTAATCGCTCCAGGGTGTCTCGACATGGTCAACTTCGGTGAACCGCAGACGGTACCAGCACGTTTTTCTGGTCGCCGTTTCTACCAACACAATCCGCAGGTGACGCTGATGCGCACCGATGCCAAAGAATCAGCCGAACTCGGTCGCATCCTTGCCGAAAAAGCGAACACCTACCGTGGCCCGGTCCGGATTTTCTTTCCTAAAAAAGGGCTCAGCGTAATCGGGGAAGCCGGCCAACCGTTTCACGACGTGGAAGCCGATGCAGCCCTCCTGGCTGGAATCCGTCGACACCTTCGCTCCGACATTCCTTTGCTCGAGCAGGACACGACGATCAACGATCTCGCTTTCGCCCGTATCTGCGCAGAGAGCCTCCTGCACATGCTCGAAGCGGCCCGTCAGCGTTAGAGCGTAAATTCAGAAATTTCAGCTTTCCGCTCTCAGATCTCAGCTCTCAGCTTTTCCTCCGGCGGAGCCCGGCGCTTCCGGTGTATCGGGTAGCTCCTCACCCACCGGCTCCGACACCGGCGGAGCCGGGTCCTCGGTTTTTTTCAGCGCCGGTCGGTGCAGGTATTCGTAAAGCTCCACCGCGAGTTTGGGGCCGAATCCCTCAACGTCGCGAATCTCCGCCGCGCTCGCTGCTTTGAGGCGGTCAATGTCGCCAAAATGCGCCATCAACGCCGCTCGTCTCACATCGCCCAACCCGTCGAAATCATCGAGCACGCTTTCTCGAATCTTCTTCGAACGCAGGTCGGCATTATAGGTGTTAGCGAAGCGGTGCGCCTCATCCCGCAGACGCTGCAGCAGATTGAGCGCGGGCGAGTTCAACGGAAGATTCAACGGCTGCCGCTCATCGGGAAAGATGATCGTCTCATGTTTTTTCGCTAGCCCGATCAACGTTGGCGGCTCTACCTCAATCGCCAGGAACGCCTTCAAAGCCGCACCGATTTGTCCACGGCCGCCATCGATCACCACGAGGTCTGGCATGGGTTTGCCCTCGAGCTTAAGCCGACGATAGCGCCGTCCGACGACCTCTTCCATCGCGCGAAAGTCATCGTTGCCGATGAAGCTCTTGATCTGAAAACGGCGGTAGTTGTTTTTATCGGGCCGTCCCCCAGCGAAGTGGACCATGGAGGCCACGACGAACGTCCCTNNTTCAACGTCCCGGAGATATGCGAAATATCAAAACACTCCATCGTGCGCGGCAAGGTCGCCATTCCTAGCGCTTGGCCAAGAGCGGCAATCGCACTTTCGTCGGTGGTACCGATGGGATGATCCCGCTCAAACTTGCGCGTCTTCGCTAACGTTTTTTCGAGCGCAAACACCACGTCGCGAAGCTCAGCGGCTTTTTCGAATTCTTGCCTCCCCGCCGCCGAGAGCATCTCCGCGCGGAGTGACTCAAGCCACTCGCGCGATTTCCCTTCAAGAAACGTACATGCATCCTCCACGCGTCGCCGGTAGTTCTCAGCCGTCGTGATATTTTGAAAACCGTAGAGTTCCTGCCGCACGTCATCGTAAAGCTGCCACGTGCCGTCCGGAAGTTTCTGCGGTGTGGCATCTCCGAGCAGCACCCCATATTGGCGACGCATCTGCGCCAGCGTTTTTCGCAACAGGCCCGAGTGCGCAAAGGGCCCAAAGTAGCGCGACCGATCATCCTTTTTGATTCGCGTCAGCCGAATCCGCGGCAGCTCCTCCGTCATATCGACCCGCACCAAGAGAAAGCGTTTGTCGTCCGTGAAGTCCGTATTGTACCGCGGCTTCCACTGCTTGATCAGCTTCCCTTCCAGCAGCAACGCCTCCGGCTCCGACTTCACTTCCATCGTCTCAAAATCCGCTATCGTATCGATCAACGCGCGTATCTTCGGATGCCACGTCATGGCCCGAGACGGCATGAAATAGGACGACACCCGCTTCTTCAGGCTGCGCG